>JBDIAL010000411.1:0-2501 GCA_039812405.1 Nostocoides sp. | reverse complement strand
CGCTCCGGGCGACGGCCCTGCTCCGTCGTGAAGGCGGCGTATGCCGCGTCCAGCCGCTGCCGCCACACCTGCCCCGAGGCGTCGATCACCGGGAACCGCCGCCCCAACCGGACGCCGGCTTCCGCGTCCTCCCGCGACGCTCCGCCGGCCATCGCGGCGGCGATGCGGGCCTCGGCGTCCGGGTGCAGACCCTGCCCGAACAGCGCCCGCATCTGCGCCTCCGACACCTGCCCGTCCACGCCCATCGCGGCCCGGCCCGTGCCCACCCACCGACCCGGAGGATTCCCCTCGGCCAGGTAGTAGTCACTCAGCCTCTCCCCCCGCAACGGCTGATGATCCCCTGCCGCGACCTGCCGGGTCAGGTAGGTGTAGCCATCCCCGGCATGCAACACATGCACCGTCATCACTGACGACCACCTCCACACCACCCACAGTAAGGTCCAGCACCGACACCAACCAACGGCGAATCCCGTTGATCTAGAGCACTTTTGGACGATCCGATACGCAGCGGACCAGGCGGCAGAAGGCGATCCGTCCGATACCGCGAAGCAGCTCCGCGTCAGTCGTCGTCGCTGATGGACCGGCACCCCACGAGCGCCGCCAGCTCCAGCGGGTCACGCGTCACGTCATAACGACGGAGCACGTCGATGTAGGCCCGCTTGTCCGGCAGGTCCCAGTCATAGATGGCCGGAGGAGCCGACGTCGGCTGCGCCACCAGGTGGACCAGGTCCGCCAGTAGACGCGTCGAGCGGCCGTTGCCGTCGGCGAACGGATGGACCCTGGTCGTCTCGGCATGCACCGCCAACCCGAGAACGTGTGCCGTCCAGTCGCTGGTGTTCTCCCAGCGGTACCGGATGGTCTCCAGGCCCGTTCTCAGCTGGACCGAGATCTGCTCGGGGGCGATGCCGATAGACAGCTCGCGAGTCCGGAGGCGCCCGCCCCACGTCCAGACGTCGGCGTACAGCCGTCGGTGCAGATCCCGAACGAAGTGGTCGTCCAACAGCTCATCAAGACCGACATCACCGTCCAGCGCGCGGGAGAGAAGCTCCTTGCGCACGCCGGCCTCGATGGCCTGCTCCAAGTCGTAGACGTCCGCCTTCGTCGGATCGACGGGCAGTGCCGCACGTGCTCCCGGCAGGAGGGCATCCAACTCCTCATGCAACAGGGGCGTCTCCCCGTAACCAGGATCCATGCGTCGAGCCAGAGGGAGGAGTCGCCGAAGATCTACCGAGACTTCTCGACACTTGCGGCGGCATACGCCTCGGTCACCGCAGACCGGCGGTGGGTGGATTTGACCGACCGACCCTCCAACTTCGCCGACGCCCTCGTCGAGGCCACAGCTGCGCGCTCGACGTCGGCCGCAGCGACCTTCCGTCGCGTCATCGCCAACCTCCTCAGCTCGTCGTGGGTTCCCTGCTCAATGGTAGTCGGCACCGCAACAAGCCCACCCACACCAACAGTCGAGGCCCTCATCTCCGTGAGCGCCAAGGCTGTTCGCCATGTGCACGACAACGACGATAGTTGCGATTTCAACGGAGAGACACACCTCTTGCATTCCCGGTACAAAGGCGATCGCAACTGATGCGATCTCCCCGGGAGTTGTTCACGTCATCGACCTGGCTCGCGCACGTCAGGTATCAGGTGAGGCCAGACTTTCCTCTTCCAGGTGGGTCGCTGGATCTGCGGCGGGCAGGACGAACAGTTGACTGCAGGAGGCTTCGATGAGCACGGTGACGGTCGTGTTGGAGGAGATCATCTGCCGCGACACCACCGAAGCCGGTCACGACGAGGTCTACTACGTCGGCCCCGCCGTGGTACGGCGCAAAAGCGACACAGCCACGACCGACCCGACCCGTCCGGGAGGCCCTACCCTCGCCCAAGGAGCAGACGCAGGCGGCCCGGGCGGCGACAACACCGCCTGGGACTGCAACGACTCCGGCGACCTGGCCGACCGCAAGCCGAACGTCGAGCTGTTCTCCTTCCCCATCGACTCCGGGGAGCACGTCGGCATCGTGCTGACCTTCCTGGAAAGCGACGGCGACAACCTCACCACCGAAGAAGCCGTCGCCGCCGGCGGCGCCGCCACCCTCGCCGCGATCGTGGGCCTGGCCTTCCCGCCAGCCCTGCCCACCATCGCGATCATCGACGGCGCCATCGGCCTGGTCAGCGGCTTCTTCCAGGGCATCCACGGCATCCCCGACCACGACGACCCCCTGGACTCGGTGACCTTCCTGCTCGACGCCGACGGCTCCCAGGTCCGCCTCCGCCAGGTCGGCGCCTCACCCGGGGGCCTCACCACCCTGTCCGCGACGGGCGAGGTCGGCCGGGCCACCGTGCGACTCACCGGCTCCGGCGCCGACTACTCCCTGACCTTCCGGCTGGACGGCACCACCATGGTCAAACCCTCGGGCCTGACCCTCGAGGCACCCCTGATATGTAGTCGATTTTGTCAAGTGGGCGTGGTGAAGCGGGGTCCTCTGCCTGGGTGGGAGGGGACCCCG
>JBDIAL010000410.1:0-2520 GCA_039812405.1 Nostocoides sp. | reverse complement strand
TGCGTGCCCTTCGAGGCCGTGATGCTCGTGGAGTACGACCCCTGGATCGGGCGGATCGTCGGGGTCTCCAGCGGCTTCCCGGCGCCCGTCAGCGCGGCAACCTCATCCATCATCCGGGCGCTGCGGTCGTCGAGGACCACGCCTCGCCATGTGGACTTACTCATCGCCAGCCTCCTCGGTCAGGGCGCGAGCCAGGTCTTCCCGGCACTTCCAGTAGGTCTGTGCGGCAACGGCATCGCCGCGTGCATGCGCGGCCATCGCCTCCTCGTCCCAGCGGGCCAGGAGGTCAGCGAGTGTCAATGCTCTGCGGCTTGCGGGGAGCCTTGGACATGTCGAGCACGTCGTACAACTCGCGCGGCGGACACGGATACGACCCCACACGGCCGCCGGTCTCGTACTCCCACGTCGCCTCGATGTAGTCGGCGAGCATGTCAGCGCGCTGCTCTACTCGCGCCAGCCGATCCAGTGTCGAAGCCACCGTTTCGGCAGCTCGACGGGCGGAGTCCTCGGCCGATGCCGCCCGAGACTCGGCCACCGCCGCCCGTTCGGACGCTTGCCTCGCGGCGTCTTCGGTGCGCTCGATGTCGCGGTGCAGCTTGTCGATCCGATTGCGCTGCTCCTCGATGACGTCGCGAAGACCCTGCAAGTCGGCAGCCTTCGTCCGCTCGCGAGACCTGGCAGCGCGCCACAGCGCCCACGACCATGCCGTGATGAGAGCGGCGATCCCGGTCAGGTCGAGGAGATCGCTCCAGGTCATCATGCGGCGCCCGTGATCGTGACCGTGCCGTCGCCGTTGTCGGTGATGGTCGTCGAGCCGGACGACGTCACAGTGACCGTGCCGTCGCCGTTGTCCACGAGGACCAGCCCGCCGCCGGACCCGCCAGTCGACGGGGGCAGGATGAGAGTCCCGTTGTTCGGGTCCCGCGTCAGTTGCGACCCGTCGGCCGTGCGCAGGCGTAGATGCCCCTCGTCGAGCCACCGCTGCCCGAACTCACCGAACGGACCGTTCTGCGTGAGGTAGAGGGGCGCTGCGCCCTTGGCTGTGACCCTGGGGCCGAGCGAATCCGCTTGAAACTCCAGGAAATACCCGTACCGGTTCGTCACCACGGGAGCGGGGTTGCCGTCAAGGTCGTACGTCTCCACCGGCAGTCCGGTCGCCGGGTCAGTGACGACGGCGACAATGCCAGGGATTCCGCGCCCGGAGATGACGTCCATGACGTACCCGGGCCCGAACCTATTCACAACGCCCTCCGCCCGTAGATGATGCGATCCCGCCCGTCGTGCTGCACGCGCACCACGTCCCCGACCGCCAGGCCGGCAACGAGAGACGTTGGCGTCTCATCGAGCGGCACAGCATCTCCGACGATCTGGATTCGCAGCGGGGCCACGCCGGTCACAACCGCCCATTCCCACCTCATCGGACCTCCCGCAGAGTCAGGGTCGACATCGCCTCGAAAGAGCAGTTGAGCTCGATCGTCTGGACGACCGCTCGGGCATCGATGCCGACGCGGCGATTGACTAGCGCCACAACGTCATTCAGTCGCACGTCGGTCAACGCCGTATCGACGGTGTATGTCGACTCGGCTCTCGACATGGCCGCGAGACGCCTATCCGCGAGCGCCTGGAGGACCGAGAGCGACGCCGCCTCCACTTGCTCCGATGGGGCCGTCGCCCAGCGCTCGCGGGATGGATACGAGCTCGGCGATAGGGGGTCGACGTTCTCGGCCGTCGCCACCAGGAACGCATCAGTCTCAGTGCGCGCCGTCAGCGTGATCCGATTGGGCACGCCGAACGTGTCCTGCTCGTGAACAAGCCCAGGCATGTAGATCGACGATGCATCGTCCGCGAATACCCGCGCCACGCCACGAGATTGGGGCGGCGTGTACGGCGACGCACGAAACACCCCGTACCCGTCCGCCCAGAGCGAGAAATAGTTGTCGGCATCGAGGAGGTCGTTTACCACCTTCAGCCGCGACGTACCAACCTCCCAAAACGACGGTGCGCCAAGGTGGTCCGTCGAGTCCTCGATCGCGTACCGGGAGCCCGGAGCGGCGGCCTCGATCTGCGCCGCCACCAGCGACGGGATCGGGTCGGCCGTGCCGAGAGACAGCGCGGCCGGCAGCCCGTCGCCAGACAGCAGCAGGAGCTTGTCGTAAAGCTGGACCGGCACCTCGGTATGCGTCGCCCCATGCGTGCGCTGCGACGCCGCGCCGATGAACACGCCGAGCGGCCACGACGCCACGGACTGGTCCGCGAACCGGCACGAATACCAGGGCTGGACGCGCACATGATTCCAGTCCGGCTCGTCCTCAGGCCGGCCGCGCCACGTCAGCGACCCACCCGAGCGGATCGCGTCGAACACGCTGAACCTGAGCCGCGCATCCAGCACGCCGTCGAGCTCGCCGATGTACCGGTCGCCCAAATCGAGGAGACGCCACGACCACCGGGACTCGACGCGCGGCAAGGTCCACGACTCAACCGCCGGGACCAGGGTGCGGGATAGGTCATCCCCGATCCACA
>JBDIAL010000409.1:0-2522 GCA_039812405.1 Nostocoides sp. | reverse complement strand
CCACGGCCGGGTCAGCCCGGTCAGCCCCCGCGGCCCGACGCGGCCGGGCAGGGGTGAGCGCCGGCATACCGGGCTCCCGCCCCGTCCCCTCGGCCGCGTCGCCTCGAGGACCGGGCCCGTCCGCCCTCTCCCGTACCATCGGGGGGATGCCCGCCGCAGCGCCGGCGGCCCCCGACCCTGCCGCACCGCTGCCCCAAGGACTGAGACCCGCATGGAGACCGCCGAGATCAGGCGCCGCTTTCTGACCTTCTTCGAGCGCAACGGCCACACCGTCGTGCCCTCGGCCCCGCTCGTCTACGACGACCCCAACCTGCTGTTCGTCAACGCCGGGATGGTGCAGTTCAAGCCGTACTTCCTCGGCCAGGAGACCGCCCCCTGGGACCGCGCCACGACCGTCCAGAAGTGCATCCGCACCCAGGACATCGAGGAGGTCGGCAAGACGAGCCGACACGGCACGTTCTTCCAGATGAACGGCAACTTCTCCTTCGGCGACTACTTCAAGCGGGGCGCGATCCGGTTCGCCTGGGAGCTGCTCACGACGAGCCAGGACGCGGGCGGCTTCGGGCTGGAGCCGGAGCGGCTCTGGGCGACGGTGTTCGCCGAGGACGACGAGGCGGCCGACCTGTGGGTCGCCGAGACGGGCATCCCGCGGGAGCGGATCGTGCGCCGGGGGCTCGCCGACAACTACTGGCACATGGGCGTGCCCGGCCCCGGCGGGCCGTGCTCGGAGATCTACTACGACCGCGGCCCGGAGTACGGCCCCGACGGCGGGCCGGCCGTCGACGAGGACCGGTTCATGGAGGTCTGGAACCTCGTCTTCATGGAGGAGCTGCTCACCGACGTCCGCACGAAGGTCGACTTCGACACCGCCGGCGAGCTGCCCCGCAAGAACATCGACACCGGCATGGGGCTGGAGCGGATCGCCTCCATCCTCCAGGGCGTCGACAACCTCTACGAGATCGACGAGGTCTACCCGGTCCTCGCGCGCGCCGCGGAGATGACGGGCAAGACCTACGGCGAGCACTCGGGGCACACGGCGGGGGAGAGCCACCCCGACGACGTCCGGCTGCGGGTCGTCGCCGACCACGTCCGGTCCGCGCTCATGCTCATCGGCGACGGCGTGACGCCCGGCAACGAGGGCCGTGGCTACGTCCTGCGCCGGCTGCTGCGCCGCTCGGTCCGCGCGATGCGGCTGCTCGGCTACGAGGACCCCTGCCTCCCGGAGCTGCTGCCGGTGTCCATGGAGCGGATGAGCAGGTCCTACCCCGAGCTGGAGAGCGGGTTCGCCCGGATCTCCCAGATCGCGTATGCCGAGGAGGAGGCCTTCCGCCGCACCCTCGCCGCCGGCACGGCGATCCTCGAGGAGGCCGTCGCCGGGACGAAGGCGGCCGGCGGGACGCGGCTCGCGGGCGACCAGGCCTTCCAGCTCCACGACACCTACGGCTTCCCCATCGACCTCACCCTCGAGATGGCCGCCGAGCAGGGCGTCGAGGTCGACCGGGAGGGCTTCGTCCGGCTCATGGACGAGCAGCGGGCCCGCGCCAAGGCGGACGCCCGGGCCAAGCGCCACGGGCACGCGAACACCGAGGTGTGGAAGGAGCTGCGGGCCGGCGGGCCGACGGACTTCCGGGCCTACCTCGAGCTGACGAGCGAGGCGACGGTCGTCGGGCTCGTCCGGGACGGCGAGCGCGTCGAGGAGCTCGAGCCGGGCACCCGGGGCCAGGTCGTCCTCGACCGGACGCCGTTCTACGCCGAGTCCGGTGGCCAGATCGCCGACCAGGGGGTCATCACCTCCGACGGGGCGCACCTGTCCGTCGTCGACGTCCAGCGACCGGTCAAAGGCCTGCTCGCCCACACCGTCGAGGTCGTGACCGGGCCGCTGCGGCTCGGTCAGCAGGTCAGCGCCGAGGTCGACCCGCAGTGGCGCCTGCAGGCCTGCCAGGCGCACTCCGGGACCCACGTCGTCCACGCCGCGCTCCGCCAGGTGCTCGGCCCCTCCGCGCTGCAGTCCGGCTCCTACAACAAGCCGGGCTACCTCCGGCTCGACTTCGCGTGGAACGGCGGGCTGTCGGCGGAGACCCGCAGCGAGATCGAGGAGGTCGCCAACCTCGCGGTGCGCGACGACCTGCCGGTCTCCGCGGCATACATGACCCTGCCGGAGGCCCGCTCCCTCGGGGCCCTCGCGCTCTTCGGGGAGACCTACGACGAGCAGGTCCGCGTCGTCGAGATCGGGGGTCCGTGGTCCCGGGAGCTGTGCGGCGGCACCCACGTCCGGCACTCCTCCCAGGTCGGCCCGCTCGCCGTGACGGGGGAGTCGAGCGTCGGCTCGGGGGTGCGGCGGATCGAGGCCTTCGTCGGGATGGAGGCGCTGCGCCACCTCGCCAAGGAGCGAGCCATCGTCGCCGCCCTCACCGACCTCGTGCACGTCCAGCCGGGAGAGCTGCCCGACCGGGTCGCGGCCCTGCTCACCCGCGTCCGCGACGCGGAGAAGGAGCTGGAGCGCCTGCACCGGGCCCAGGTCG
>JBDIAL010000408.1:0-2524 GCA_039812405.1 Nostocoides sp. | reverse complement strand
CGTCGGGCCGCCGGGGGCCGTCACGGAGGGCCGCCCGCGGTGGGCTCGTCCCGAGCACCCAGCCGCGTTTGCGACAATCGGCGGCATGAGCCCCGCCCCTCCCGTCCGCACGACGGTCCATCTCGTGCGGCACGGTGAGGTGGACAACCCCGACCGGGTCCTCTACGGGCGGCTCCCCGGATACGGCCTGTCCGACCTCGGGCGCGAGATGGCTCGCCTGGTCGCCGCCCATCTGGCCGAGCGCGACGTCGTCGAGGTCGTGTCGTCCCCGCTGGAGCGGGCCCAGCAGACGGCCCGGCCCATCGCCGAGGCCCACGAGCTGCCCGTCGGCACCGACGAGCGGCTCATCGAGGCGGAGAACGCCTTCGAGGGCCGCCAGGTCGCCGGGGGCAAGGGCATCCTCAAGGAGCCGCGGATGTACAAGTACTTCCTCAACCCGACCCGGCCCTCCTGGGGCGAGCCCTACGTCGACCTGGCCCGCCGGATGCGCGCGGCCGTCGAGGCCTCCCGGGAGCGGGCGTGGGGGAGGGAGAGCGTCCTGGTCTCCCACCAGGCGCCCATCTGGATCCTCCGCTGCGCGCTCGAGGGCCGCCGCCTGTGGCACGACCCGCGCCGGCGCGAGTGCACGCTCGCCTCCGTGACGAGCCTGACGTATGCGGACGACCGCCTGGAGTCCATCGACTACGCCGAGCCCGCCGCGAGCCTGCTCGCCCACGCCGCACCAGGAGCAGGAGCATGACCCGACCCTCCCCGTCCGTCCGCGCCGTCGCGGCCGTCGCCCTCGCCGCGTCCCTCGCCCTCGCGGGCTGCACGTCCGGGGGCGCCGACTCCGTCGCCGCCCAGGCCAAGCAGGGCGACAACAAGGGCTACATCTCCGGCGACGGCACGGTCGAGAAGATCGCCGTCGCGAAGCGGGGCGAGCCGGTCGAGCTGTCCGGCACGACGCTCGACGGCGCACGGTGGAGCGCGGCCGACCACCGCGGCTCGGTCGTCGTCGTCAACGTGTGGGGGGCCTGGTGCGGCCCGTGCGTCGCCGAGGCCCCGGGCCTGCAGAAGGCATGGGAGGCGCTGGAGAAGTCCGGCAAGCCGGTGCAGTTCGTCGGCATCGACTTCCGGGAGCCCGCCGCCCAGGGCCTCGCCTTCGTCCGCAAGCACGACATCACCTTCCCCTCGCTCAGCGACGAGCCGGGCGTCCTCATCCTCTCCCTCCAGGGCAAGGCGACGACGACACCGGTCACCCTCGTCCTCGACAAGCAGGGTCGGATCGCGGCCCGCGTCGAGGGCCCCGTCGACAAGGCGACGCTCACCGGGCTCGTCGACGACGTCCTCACGGGGAACAGCGCGTGACGCCGGCCGTCGCGGTGCCGCTCGACGCGGGGGCGACGGTCAGCGGGGGAGCCCTGCCGATCGCCGTCGCCGTGGCGGCGCTCGCCGGCCTCGTCTCCTTCGCCTCGCCCTGTGTCCTGCCCCTCGTGCCGGGGTTCCTCGGCTACGTGACCGGCCTGTCCGACGTCGCCCTCGAGCGGCGCTCGCGGGGGCGGCTGCTCCTCGGGGCGCTGCTCTTCGTCGCCGGGTTCAGCGCCGTCTTCATCCTCAGCTCGATCTTCATCACCTCGGTCGGGCGGGGGCTCGTCCTGCACCGCGAGGCCCTCATGCGGGCCGGTGGTCTCGTCGTCCTCGTCATGGGCGTCCTCATCCTCCTCGGTGCCGGCACCCGGGAGGTGCGCATCGGCTGGCGGCCCCGGGCCGGCCTCGTGGGGGCGCCCCTCCTCGGCGTCGTCTTCGGGCTCGGCTGGACGCCGTGCACCGGGCCGGCGCTCGCGGCGGTCCTCGCCCTGGCCTCGAGCACCACCGACCCGAGCGTCGCCCGGGCGGTCCTCCTCGCCTCGGCGTACTGCCTCGGGCTCGGGCTGCCCCTCCTGCTCATCGCGGCGAGCGTCGAGCGGCTCCCCGGCCTGTCGGCGTGGGTGCGCCGGCACCAGCGGACGATCCGCGTCGTCGGCGGCCTCGTCCTCGTCGTCGTCGGGCTGCTCCTCCTCACAGGTGTGTGGGAGACCCTCAACCGGTGGGTGCAGACCGAGCTCGTCAGCAGGTTCCAGGTCCCGATCTGATGGAGCGCAGGCTGCCGCGGAAGGACCGCACGATCATCCAGCCCCGGCTCGGGCCGGTCGGCTGGCTGCGCTTCCTGTGGCGCCAGCTGACCAGCATGCGGACCGCGCTCCTGCTGCTCCTCGCCCTCGCCATCGCCGCGCTGCCCGGCTCGATCTTCCCCCAGCGCAGCATCGACGCGTCCCGCACCGCGGCCTGGCTCGAGGAGCACTCGACCGTCGGCCCGGTCCTCGACCGGCTCGGGTTCTTCGCCGTCTACGCCTCGCCGTGGTTCGCCGCGATCTACCTCCTGCTGTTCATCTCCCTCGTCGGATGCGTCCTGCCCCGCTCCCGCCAGCACTGGCGGGCGCGGCGGGCCCGGCCGCCGCGCACCCCCCGGCGCCTGGAGCGACTGCCCGCCCACGCGACGGCGACC
>JBDIAL010000407.1:0-2543 GCA_039812405.1 Nostocoides sp. | reverse complement strand
ACCGTTCGACTTGCATGTGTTAAGCACGCCGCCAGCGTTCGTCCTGAGCCAGGATCAAACTCTCCGTTGATGTGTGATTCCGAGCCACGACGGACATGGTCTGCCGGGGCCGGAGATCGTTACCCTCGAAGGGTTGTTTCGCTGACTGAGCAATGAACAGCTAGCAATTGCTAGATGATCGTTGTCAACCAAAGGATTTTCGTGCGAGCTCCTGCTCTCACCGATCGGATGACCGGGTCGAGCCGAACCTCGCGACGAGGTTATTGGCATCGATTTTTGACACGCTGTTGAGTTCTCAAGGTTCGGACGCGCACCATCACGCAGGTCGACGACCAGTCGTTTTGGGGCAACCGTTCTACTGTACGTCGTCCGCTCTTGGGAGTCAAATCCGTGACCCACTCATCGAGTGACCGGGTTGACTTGCTTGGCTCGGTGCGACGGGTCCTCACTCTACCAGACCCGTCAGGGCCGGCTTGCGGTGAGTGTCAGTCTGCTGTCAGCCTGCGGGACCGGCCTGCTTCGGATGAGTCTCGCTCATCGCCGTGGCGTCCGTTCCTCCCTGTCGGGCTGACGTCGTAGACAGTAGACCGAGGTGGACCCGGCGACCAAATCGCCCCGTGCATCCCGGGCGTGTCGCGGTCCGGAGGGCCCCGCATACCTCATGAATTCCGTTGTGCCACAGCCGATCACGGCGACGGTCCAGGAATCAGCCACGGCGGGCGGCGGCGAGGTTGCGACGACCGCGGCGCAGCACGGCGACCCGCCCGTGCAGGAAGTCCTCCGTGGCGAGCAGCTGCTCGGCGTCGGCGACCTTCACCCCGTTGACCGACGCGCCGCCCTCGCCCACCGTGCGGCGTGCCGCGTTGCGCGAGTCCGCGAGGCCGACGGCGACGAGGGCGTCGACGACGCTCACCCCGGGCTCGAGCACGGCGCCCGGCAGCTCGGCCGTCGCGTCGGAGAGGGTGTCGGCGTCGAGGGCGTGCAGGTCACCCCGGCCGAAGAGCGCCTCCGAGGCGGCCTGGACCGCCGCCGTGGCGTCGGGCCCGTGGACGAGCGTCGTGACGTCGGCGGCGAGGGTGCGCTGGGCGACGCGGCGGAAGGGCTCGTCGCTCACCTGCCGCTCCAGCTCGGCGATCTCCTCCCGGGTGCGGTCGGTGAACACCTTGAGGAGCATCACGACCGAGGCGTCCTCGACGTTGAGCCAGTACTGGTAGAAGGCGTAGGGCGAGGTCATGTCGGCGGCGAGCCAGATCGCGTTGCCCTCGCTCTTGCCGAACTTCTGGCCCGAGGAGTCGGTGATGAGCGGCGTCGTGAGCAGGTGCACCGCCACCCCCTCGACCCGGTGGATGAGGTCGGCCCCGGCGGTCAGGTTGCCCCACTGGTCGTTGCCGCCCGTCTGGAGCGTGCAGCCGTAGGCGCGGAACAGCTCGAGGTAGTCCAGCCCCTGGAGCAGCTGGTAGCTGAACTCGGTGTAGGAGATGCCCTCCTCGCTGCCGAGCCGGGCCGCGATGGCGTCCTTCTTGACCATCTGGTTGACCCGGAAGTGCTTGCCCACGTCGCGCAGGAAGTCCAGGGCGGACAGCGGGGCCGTCCAGTCGAGGTTGTTGACCATGACGGCCGGGTGGGCCACGCGGGGGTCGGTGCCGTCGAAGTCGAGGAAGGGACGCACCAGCCGCTGGATCCGCGCGACCCAGTCGGCGGTCTGCTCCTTGGTCTTCAGGGTCCGCTCGGCCGTCGCCTTGGGGTCGCCGATGAGGCCCGTCGACCCCCCGACGAGGCAGATGACCCGGTGCCCGGCGCGCTGCAGATGGCGCAGCACGATGAGCTGGACGAGGTTGCCGAAGTGGAGCGCCGGGGCCGTCGGGTCGAACCCGCAGTAGGCCGTGATCGGGCCCGTCCCGAGTGCTTCGCGCAACGCGGCCTCGTCGGTGGTCTGTGCCACCAGGCCGCGCCACTGGAGCTCGTCGAGGATGGTGCTCACGGGGTCCGGTTCCCTTCGTCGTGGGGAGTCTGCCGGCATCCGACCGTCCGCGGGGTCGTGCGGGGTCTGCCGGGTCGTCTGCGGGGTCCCAGCCTGCCCCATCGACCGCCGCCCGCGCACCCGGGTTCCGCCCCCCCTGCATGAATCCGACCCAATCGGACAGTCTCATGCACCCCGCCCGCGCACCCGGGTTCCGCCCCCTGCATGAATCCGACCCAATCGGACAGTCTCATGCAGCCCCCGCGCTCAGCGGCGGCGACGTGGGACAGCGGGCCGGTAGGCGGACACCGTCGGCTCCCCCTCGAGCCAGAACCTCCAGGGGTATGCCGAGCCGTCGCCTCCCGGCCCGCTCACCCCGACCCGGGGCCCGGTCCGGACGCGACGGACGTCGACGGCCGTCTCACCTCGGCAGATGCGCGGCTCGGCGGCGGGACCGCAGAGGTCGGCGCCGTTGTCGTCCCGGCCGAGGGCCAGGGTGCGGGTGAGCCGGGCCGGGCCGCGCGCCCAGTCCCGCTCCCGGATGCCCGGTCGGCGGGCGGCCGCGAGGTCGTGCCCGGCGACA
>JBDIAL010000406.1:0-2547 GCA_039812405.1 Nostocoides sp. | reverse complement strand
CGCTCACGACCGACCAGTCGGAGGCGGTGGCGTGAGCGGGTAGGTATTCGGAGAGGTATTCCGGGAGTGGGGTGGCGGACTCGAGCAGGTCGGCACCCAAGGTGGCGAGTGCGTCGGCGATCGCATACTCGACGTCGGCGGTGGTCACCGCGTGTCCCTGCCCTGGTAGTACTCGACGTAGGTCCGGTGGCCCAGGCGGTAGACCTCGTCACCGAACTCGGCGTCCTGGATGATGTACGCCGCGGCAGTGTCGAGAGCGCGTTGCACGTCGGGGTCGCGGAGGCGGGTGCCGGCGATCGCGGACCCGGCGGCCTCCCATACGCCTCCGGTGCGCGGGAAGCCGTTGCCGCGCGCGTAGGCCAGGGCGTGGAGCAGCTGCTCCGTGGTCGGGTTGTCGGCGCGCAGCCGGGTGACAGCCAGGTCGAAGATGCCGGTGTGCCCGTGGGCGAGCAACGCGTCGAGGTCGGCGTCCGGGGACACCCACGTGTGGTCGGCGCAGAGCTCCTCGACGGCCAGCCGGACGAAGAGGAACGTCTCGGCACGACCTGTGATGGCCTCGACGATCGCGCGAGAACGGTCGGGCGGCAGATCGGGGAAGGCCGTGTCGAGCCGCCGCTGGACGTACTCGGCGTATGCGGCGCTGCTGGTGGACAGCGACAGCGTCTCGTCGGGGTTGAGGGCGTCGATGAGGTCGGCGTTGGCCGGCGCGGGGTTGTCGGGCGTCTCGGTGAGGGACCTCCGCGTGCCGACGACGACGCACACACCGGGTTGTGTGGCGAGTCGGTGCAGGAGCCGGGCGACGGGCAGTGGGTCGCGGGACTCGTCCAGGGCGTCGGCGAGGATCAGGACCTGGTCGGCGCTGTTCGCAACGGCGGTGACGAGGTCATCGGGCGTGGCCACGTCGCTGAAGCCTTGTTGGCTCGCGATATCCGCGATCGTCTCGGCCATCGTCCGGTTGCTGAGGTGCAGCGTCGTCGTGAAGGACCGTCGAGGGATGGTGTCGTCGGGGAACGCGACTCCGAGCCTGGTCAGCGCGTCGACGAGAGGCGCCGACGTTGCAGCGAGCACCATCCCGAGCAGTGCCGACTTGCCGGCACCGGCAAGGCCGGTCACGGCATACAGTCCGTTGTCCGGACCGTCGCTCAGCCACGATGCGAGGGCGCCGCGCTCGTCCTCGCGCCCCGTGAACTGCCAGTCCAGCTGGTTGAGCCCGACCGCGCTGGCCTTGGCGTAGTAGTGGTTGCGGATGACGTCGGGCACATCCTCGAGCGCGCGCCGGAGCTCCTCCATGTCCGATCGGGTGCCGACGAGGGCAGCGGGCTGCTGCGTGCGCGGCCAGATGCCCTCGCGGATGTGGCCGCGGACGTGGATCCCGTCGGCCTCCTCGTCGAGCCGCTCCTCGAGCCGACGGACGAGCTCACCCGCCTTGACGTGGTCGTCGTTCTGTCCGTACCGGTCGAGCTGCTCCTCCAGGAGGGTGGGGAAGCGGCCGGCGAGGGCGTTGCCCTCCTTGGAGGACGTGGCGACGACCGCGACGTTGTCGGGCTCGTCGTCGAGCAGGCTCCACACCTCGCGGGCGCCGAACACGGACTTGCAGGTGTCGAGAACGACGATGAGCCAACGGGGTTCGTCGTCGACCGGCGGACGTTGTCCCCAGGCCACGATGAAGTCGGACAGCTCTCGGGCGCCCAGCGCGTTGAGGGCACGCAGCGGTGGCGAACTGTCCTGCAGGGCCACGACGTAGCGACCACCCAGCTCCTCGCCGTGCCCGGCCCAGTACAGGACGAGCGACCCCTCGGCCTCCTCACTCAGGGCGTCCAGCCAGGGCCGGAGCTCGCTCGTCGTGGCCCTGTCGGTGACATCGACGGGAGCGACTCCGCAGATGCGGGGCAGGCAGTCGGCGAGCCGCTCGGCGCCGCGCCTCACCTGCGCGACGTTCCAGTGCCCTGCACCCTTGGGGTACTCGTCCAAGGCCACCATTCGAACGTCCATGAGCTACTCCTGGCCGACCCACAGCAGGTCCATGATCGGGTGATCGCCACCGCCGGACACCGCGACCCGATGGAGTCCCGGCCGCAGACCCGGGTGCGCGGCTGTGAGCCAGCCGTCGGTCCGCACGCCGACCGGTGTCCACGTCGTGCTCTGGTTGGTGGACAGATCGGTCGACCTCACCGAGAGGCCACCGCTGCCGGCCACCTCAGGTCCGTCGGAGGTGTCGAGGAAGCGTGCGGCGCGCAGCTGCACCCGACGCCCGGCCGTCGCATACTCGGGGAACTCGGCGGACACGAAGGAGACGCCGAGGGGCGGGGCCTCGTCGCGGTCGAGGAGCTTGTCGCGGACGAAGGTGTCGGACTGGTCCCCGGAGATGAGTGCGGCATGGGTCTGGCTGTGGGGGGAGGCGGAGTAGCCGGGCCATCCCGGGCCGGCCGCTCGGCGATAGACGGTTCCGTCACCCGTCTCGTCCGTCCCGAGCAGCTGCTGATGGTAGGTGGGGCCGTCGCCGCCCAGGGTGACCGACTGCAGGGTCGGCTGGTTCGTCCCGACGGC
>JBDIAL010000405.1:0-2587 GCA_039812405.1 Nostocoides sp. | reverse complement strand
CGACCACGCCCGTGGGATACCAGCCCCGCGTGGGCTTGATGTCCTTGGCCGGAACGATCGAGTCGGGCAGCGCTCCCTCCCCCGCCCGCCATCGGATCCATTCCGCGACCCGCGGCCAGGTGTTGCGTCGAGCACCTCCGCCCGCGACGATGCCAAAATGCCCGGCCATGATGTTGAGTTCGTAGATGTCGGCGCGCGGCGCGGCCTGGTGGATCGCCCTGACGGACTGCGGGTGCCCCTCCTTGTCGGCCTCTCCGATGACGGTGAGCAGCGGCAGAGTCAGATCTGAGAGCGCTACGGTGCGGTCGCCGATGACCAGGCCGCCCTCCAGGAGCCGGTTGGTGATGAGGAAGTTTCGGAACAGGTCCTTCAGCGCTGGGCCGGAGTACGCCGTCCAGCCCTGTTTGTCGAGGAACTGACGCTGCTGTTCTCCTGGGAGCAGCTTCTCCCGGTCATGCAGTTGACGCAAATAGTTCACCTGGTACTGAACGCTCCGGATCGGGTCGATCATGCGGGTGGCGCTTCTGTTGAACCAGGATGGCAGTGATACGTGATCCAGGATTCCCGTTCTCAGCACACCTTCGGCGATGGTGGCGAAGGATTCGGCTGAGATCGGAATCGGCATCGGCGCTGCTTTGAAGTCCATGGGCGAGCCGAAGGTGATCATGGAGTCGACACCTTCGCATCGACGATAGGCGGTGGCCTGATAGACGAACATGCCACCCTGGGAGTAGCCCGCCAGCACAACGTCACGCCCAGTCGCCTCGCGAACGATGTCGATCGTGTCGCTCACCGCCAGTACGTAGTCAGCCACGGTGCGTTCGAGCCCGCCGGCCTCGGCCTCTGGGCGTCCGAAGTCGACGACCCATGCATCGATGCCCAACTCATGCACGGCACGCACCGAACTCGACCGGGGCGCCACGTCATACATGTCGGCCATCATCATCAGCGGCGGCACGAGGACGAGGGCGGGCAGCCCCTCCGGGATCTCCTCCGGGAAGTAGCGACGCAGTTTGAACGTTGGCCGCTCCGTGACCTCGAACGGGGAGTGCTCCTCGTCGACCTTGAGCCCGCCGTAACGGACATACTCGGCCGCGTTCCGCCCGGTGGTGCCGACCTGCTGGACCAGACCGACCGCGTCGCGGGCGGCCGATCCCAACCCGCTCGCGAGACCAAGAGGATTGAACAGCGATCGTCCGTGTGCCTCGTCTGCGCCCATTGCCAACCTCCGCCGGTTTGCGTGCCTAGTGTGCCGAGCCAGGCATAGATATAATATATTTTAGATGCTAGGCTACCTTGGATCGTTATGCAAGCACGCAACCGTGCCTGACGGCTCAGCGAGCAGGCGGGTGGGCTCGGGGATCCGCTGGCGAGCATCGGCCGGCGGGCGAGGTGTGTGCGGAAGGCTATGGAGGGCGTGACAATACTGTCAGATATTATATATTGATAGCGCATCATGCCGCGATCACCACACTGCGGGTGCCGGCCAAGCGTGGCGCCAGGACTGGGTGGGCGTAGCCCGCGCCCATGCCCGACTCCAGTCCGTGGACGACCGCCATCCGCCATCAACCCAAGGATCCTGCCATGAATGAGCTACTGGACACCGAGGCGGGGACGGCCCAACGCGTCACATGGGGCAGAGTGGCGCCATGCTGAGCGAGCCCTCCGTGGCAACCTCGCGGGCCGCGGCGGCGCGGACCCTGCTGTTCGTCCCCGGCGACCGCCCGGACCGCTTCGCGAAGGCGGCGGCGAGCGGTGCCGATCTCGTTGTCCTCGACCTCGAGGACGCGGTCTCCGCGGACGCCAAGGCGCAGGCCCGTGACGCGGTCGTCGCCTGGTTGTCGGTGTCGGGGCGGGCCGCTGTCCGCGTCAATGCCTTTGGGACGGCTCACCACTCCGCCGACGTCGCCGCCCTGTCAGCCGTCGAGGGCCTCCAGGCCGTCGTCGTCCCGATGGCCGACGACGGGGAGGTCCTGACGACGGTCCACGCCGCGACGAGTGTGCCCGTCGTCGCTCTCGTCGAGACGGCGCTCGGCCTCGTCCGCGTGCAGGAGGTGGCTGCGGCCGAAGGGGTCGCCCGCCTCGCGTTCGGCCACCTCGACTTCGCCGCGGACATCGCGGCCGACCCCGACGGCCAGGGGATGCTCCTCGCCCGGTCGACACTCGTCGTCGCGAGCCGGGCGGCCGGACTGCCCGGGCCGGTGGACGGTGTGACGACCGGCCTCGACGACGCGGACGAGGTCGCGCGAGACGCGGCTCGCTCTCGGCGCCTCGGCTTCACCGGCAAACTGTGCATCCACCCCCGGCAGGTGGCGCCGGTCGCCGCCGCCTTCGCCCCGACGGTCGAGGAGGTCGCCTGGGCCCGACGCGTCCTCGCCGTCGCTAACCAGGGTAAGGGAGCGGTCCGACTCGACGGGCAGCTCGTCGACGCGCCTGTCGTGTCCCGGGCTCGTGGCATCCTCGACTGGGCGGGAGAGCAGCTGTGACGTCGACCGACCCGAGTTCGCCTAACGGCCCGGCCGGCCTCAGCCCGCCTCGAACGCGGCGCCTGAGGCGATGAGGTCGTCGGCGTCGAGCCCGGCCTCGG
>JBDIAL010000404.1:0-2594 GCA_039812405.1 Nostocoides sp. | reverse complement strand
GGCCCCGGCTCCTCCGGGCGGGCGCGCGGGCCCTCGTGGCAGCCGGCTGCGCCGCCGTCGACCCGGCGCTCCCGGCGACCGTCGGCTGGGAGGACCTGTCGGCATACCGATGGCTGCTCCGGCACACGGCACCGGACTCCTGGCCGCACCCGCAGCCGCTCCTCGACGGCGACCGGTCGGCGGACATGCTCCGCGCCACCCTCGAGGCCTACCTCGACCGCGCGGGGGACGCCGCCTCGACGATCGAGGCGCTGGGGATCCACCGGACGACGTTCTACTACCGGCTCGAGCGGCTCACCCGCACCCACGGGCTGCGGCTCGACGACGGGCTGGCCCGCACCGACCTCCACCTGGCCCTCAAGACCCGGCGGCTGGCCCGCGCCCGGGACCGCTTCGGGTGGACCGACCGCCTCCTCGCCCGGCTCTGACCCGTCGGGGCGGGTCCCGGCCCGACGGGTCGGGCGTCAGCCGGCGACCGCCTCGGCCCGGCCGGAGGCCACGGCCTCGGCGAGCGCCGCGTGGTCGACGACGGTCTGGTCGGCATACGCCACGCCGAAGTCGACGATGGCCCGGTCGAACCGGTCGCCCTTGCCGAGGTATGCGGCGATGGCGAGCCGGTCGCCGGTCTTGGCGTGGGCTCGGGCCAGGACCCAGCCGCAGATGACGGCGTAGGCGGCGAGGCTGCGGGGGGAGAGCCCCGCCACCTCGGCCGAGGCCTTCCAGTCCTTGAGCTGCCGCACGTAGAAGTCGCGGTGCTGGCCGTCGAGCCCGCTCGCGGCCACCCATCCGAGGAACGGGTCGCTCGCCGCCTGCATGGCGCGCTGCCCCTGGACGACCCGGTGCCCCATGTTCCGGAACCGGGACGCGCTGAGGTAGCGGCTGAGGACGGATGCCTCGGCCTGCTTGGCCTGGAGGACGAGCGGGGTGCCGTCCGAGGTCTCCAGGAGGAGGATCCAGGCCCGCGTGCCGACGCTGCCGACCCCGACGACCTTGTGGGCCACGTCGACGAGCCGGAACTCCGCGAGCAGGTGCTGCAGCTCGGTCGGCAGGGTCGACACGTACTGGGCGAGCAGCCCCGAGAGGTAGGCGAACAGCTCCTCGCGCGGGGCCTGGCTCAGCTGCTCCATCGGCACGACGATCGGCGGGTCGGACCGGATCCGGCGTTGGCCGTCGACGACCTCGGTCAGCTTGCGGGCGGCCCGGGTGCTGTCCTGCCGGCGGGCCTTGGCGAGCCCTGTCTCGAGCCGGTCGAGCGACTCCTCGATCTCCTTGCGCGACGTCGCCGGGCCGCTCGTGGGCTGCTTGCCCTTCTTCTTCCCCTTCTTGCCGCCCTTCTTGCCCTTCTTCCCGCTCTTGCGGTCCGCGTCGGCGGCCAGGGCCTGACGGTACTGGTCGAGCCGGGTCTCGACGTCGCCCTGGGTGCGCCACACCTCGAGGACCGACAGGTCGGTGAACTGGCGCATGGCCTCGTGGTACTCCGCCACGCCGGCCAGGGCGACCGCCCGGGCGTCCGCGTCGGAGAACCCGTTGTCCCGGCTCGCGACGACGAGGCTCGCCGCGAGCCGCTTGACGTCCCACTCGAAGGGGCCGGGGAGGGTCTCGTCGAAGTCGTTGATGTCGAACACGAGGCGCCGCTCCGGGGAGGCGTAGGCGCCGAAGTTGGACAGGTGCGCGTCCCCGCAGAGCTGGACGGTGAGGCCGGAGCTCGGGGATGCCGCGAGGTCCGCCGCCATCGGCAGCGCGGCGCCGCGGAAGAAGGTGAACGGCGAGACGAGCATCCGGCCGTGCCGGATCGGGACGAGCTCGGGGACCCGCGTCGTCGCCTGCCCGAGGAGGAGACCGACGACGTCCCGTCCCGGGGCCGGCTCGAAGCGGCCCTGGCCGTCGAGCGGCGCCCGGTCGCGGGCGGACCGGCCCGTCGCCCGTCGCTCCGCACGGGTGGCCAGGGGTGTGGTGAAGGAGTGAGACGGCATACGGTTGCTCCGATCCCTGCGGGCCCGGACGGCGTGCGGGCCGATGTGTGGGTCTGTCATATCGTCCGGGGGCACCCGGAGGGAAGATCGACACGAGAAGGAGGCCCGGATGAGCCGCGTCGTCGTCGTCGGCGCCGGAGTCGTCGGGGCCAGCTGCGCCCTCTACGCCGCCCGCGCCGGCTGGGAGGTCACCGTCCTCGACGCGGGCCCCGTGGCCGGCGGCACGACGAGCCACGGGGAGGGCAACCTCCTCGTCTCCGACAAGGGCGCGGGCCCCGAGCTCGACCTCATGCTCTCCTCCCGGAGGCGCTGGCTCGAGCTCGGCGACGAGCTCGGCCGCGAGGCGCTGGAGCTGGAGGAGAAGGGCGGCCTCGTCGTGGCCGCCTCGGCTGCGGCGGCCGAGGTGTGGCGCCGCTTCGCCGCGGGGCAGCGCCTCGCCGGCGTCGAGGCGCAGGAGGTCGACCCCCGCGCGGTCGAGCCGTACCTCGCCGACGGGCTCGCCGTCGGCGTCCTCTATCCCCAGGACCTCCAGGTGCAGCCCGTCCTCGCGACCCAGGCGATCCCCGAGGCGGCGATGCGGCACGGCGCCGTCCTGCGGACCGGGGCCCGCGTCGTCGGGGC
>JBDIAL010000403.1:0-2607 GCA_039812405.1 Nostocoides sp. | reverse complement strand
CGCCTACGCCATCGTCCACGCGCTCGAAGCGGTCGCACTCGAGATCGCCGCGCTCCGCGAGCAGATCGCAGCCACCCGGCCCGAGTACCTCCCCGCCGACATCGACGAGGACGTCCCCACCGATGCCGAGGCGGTGACCGCATGAGCACCAAGCGGCACGCCCGCATCCGGGTCCTCGGCCACGGTCTGTCCAGCAACGGGGTCTGGTGGTACGAGGTCCTCGCAGCCAACGGCACGCTCGTCCTCGCCTCCAAGTGCTACACCACCAAGGCCAACGCTCTTCGGGCCGCCGACGCCATGGTGCAGATCGCGCACGACCTGTCCGCAGCCGTCACGGTCCGCGGCGAGCACCCGGTGAGGGTGAGCGACTGATGGCGCGCAAGAAGCCTGAGCCCTCCGAGGTCTCCCTCACTATTCGGGCATCCGAACTCCACCAACTCCTCGGCCGGGTAGTGCCGTTCGCCGACTCCGGAGACACGCTGCCCATCCTCAAGGCCGTGCACGTCACAGGCCACGGGGACTACATCGTGGCAGCCGCGACGGACAGGTACACGCTCGGTGTGTCCCGCCTCCACACGCCATGTGACCGGTCGCTGGATGTGATGATCCCCGTCGTCGCCGCGAAGAAGATCCTGAGCCTGTTCAAGGCGACCCGGACGGATGACCCGGACGTGGCACTCACCTTCACCAGGGAGACGGTCACCGTGACGGGCGGCTCCGTGTTCGCCGAACTCCTCGCCGCCGCGCCGGTCTTCGTGTTCCGGCTGGAGGTGGGCAAGTACCCGCAGATCGGCCAGCTCCTCACGCCCGAGGCGTCGGACAGTGCACAGCCGATCCATCTCAACCCCACACTCCTCGCGCGCTTCCAGAAGTGCGTCGGACGCGGAGAGCCGATCACGATGCGCGACACCGGCAGACAGGTGCTCGTGGACATCGGCGAGGACTTCCGTGGCGCGATCATGCAGATGCACAGCGACGAGAAGGAGCGTCCCGACTGGGCTCTTCTGACTGACCTTTCACCGGCGGACGAGGCGGTGGCGTGATGGCGACCGTCGACGACGTGGCCTTCGCGGTCGAGCAGATCCTCGAAGTCCACGGCGGCCAACTTGTCGATCTGGACGACCTGGCGATCATGGTGGACGCGCGCCACGGCGACACGATCCAGGTCACGGCGTGGGCCGAGGGTCCCGACAGTGAAGACGTCGACGCGGGCACCTTCATCGTCACCGTGAGCAAGGCTCCGTGGTCCCGGCAGGCAGTCCCGTCATGACCGCCTCCGTGACCGCGCTGCACCGGGACAAGCCGATCACCCACGCCCGCGCCATCCAGGCGGCCGAGCTGGCCGCTGGTCGTCCGTGTGTCGTGCACTACTCCCGCGGACTGACCCGCGTCCTGTTCGAGCAGCGGGAGGACGTGGCCCGGGCCGCCATCGCCTGGCAGGGCTTCACGAGGACGGACACGTACGTGTGGGTCGACGCCGAGGCGGGGACCCGATTCGAGTGGCGAGGAGACGCCAATGGCTGACTTCCTGCGCCCGCGCATCGTCCGCGACATCGACGGCGAGCAGACAGTCCGGAGCCTCGTCCTCGACGACGTGGCACAAGATCTCGTCCGCGCCATCATCCGAGCCTGGCCCGTCGACCACGCCTACGACCCGGGCCTCATCCAGGCGGAGCTGCTGACGAAGGGTCGGCGGATGCAGGCAGAGGACAAGATCGCTGTCGTCGTCGGGCACCTCAAAGCCGCCGGCGTGCTGGCGATCCCGCTGCACGCCGACGACTGCGAAGCCCTCCGCGGCGAAGCCGACGAGGCGGCACTCGACTATGAGACGTGCCGCCACTGCCACACCACCCCGGCACGCAACGGGGAGATGTGCGACCTGTGCGAGGTGGTGCTCGGATGACCACCGAAGAGCGCATCGAGGAGACCGAGGTGGAGTGCGCCTACAGCCAGAAGACAGGCGACCTGATCGTCAAGCGGACTCCCGTGTCCACGCCGATCTTCGACCGTCTCACCGTCGAGGAGATGGCACTCCTTGACGAGGTTCCGTGCACGTCGTACAACGATGCTCACCGCGCACTCCCCCCTCACCGTGCCGACATCGTCGTCTCCTGCACGCACGACGGGTGTGGCGTGGCGACCCTCTCGATCTGCTGGCGACGGTGGCACGAGATGGCGCTGGTCTGCACCACCTGCATCAGGTGCATGACCCCGTTCATCGGCACCCGCGACGAGACCTACCAGATCGTGGAGGTGCTCCATGCCCGCTGACTACACCGAGGAGCGCCTTGAGGAGACCGAGGTGGAGTGCGCCTACCGCCGCTGCGACAAGGTGATCCGCTCCGGTGACGCGTGGTGGGCAGCCACCCGACGCGGCCCGCTCGGACCCGGACCCCAGCAGCCGTTCTGCACCGAGGAGTGCTTCGAGGAGGAGCTGGGCGGGGTGGTTGACCAGTACCTCGACCAGCAAAACCAGTACCTCTACCAGCAGGAGAGGAGCGACCGATGACCGCGCTCGCGCATGCCGCACCGACCGTGCTCCTCGTCGCCGTCGCCGTCGTGTGGGTGCTCCACAAGACCGGCTGGATCAACGGAGGCGACCGATGA
>JBDIAL010000402.1:0-2609 GCA_039812405.1 Nostocoides sp. | reverse complement strand
TGCGCGCCCTGCTGTTCGACTTCGACGGCACCATGATGGACACCGAACAGGCGCACTTCGCCGCTTGGCGGCACATCTTCGAGATCCACGGCGCGCAGATCGACGAGCATGACTGGGCGGGCGTCGTCGGGACGGTCGGTAGCGACTTCGATCCCGTGGCGCTGCTGCAACGACGTACGACGGTCCCGTTGGACACCGAGCAGGTGATGGTTCGTCGCGAGGAGCGCTTCCGCACCCTGTATCGCCAGCTCGAGCTGCGGCCGGGCGTCGACGCCCTGGCGCAGTCCGCGAGGGACGCCGGGCTGGCGGTCGCGATCGTCACCAACGCGGAGCCCGAGTGGGTGGAGCTGCATCTGGATCGGCTCGGTGAGCTCGACCAGTGGCCGCACATGTTCGCGGCCGGTATCGACCCGGAACGCGCGAAGCCGTCGCCGGTGCTCTACCTTGAGGCCCTCAGCAAGCTCGGCGTGAGCGCCGAGGAGGCCATCGCGATCGAGGACTCGCCCACCGGGATCCGGGCCGCCCAGGCGGCCGGGTTGCGCTGCGTCGCCTACCCCCACCCGCTGACGAGCGTGCTGGATCTCTCCGCTGCGGATGCGATCGTCGACTCGCTCGAGGGCATCACCCTCGCCCAGCTCGAGAGCCTGGTTGGCTAGCCTTCAGAGCTCGATGCCGGCCTGCTGGCGCAGCCGGTCGAGCTGGGTCAGCACGGCGATCGACTGCTCGGGGGAGACCAGGTCACTGGTCAGGCGTCCTGCTGCCAGGCACCGATGGACCTCGAGGATCTCGTTGCCGTAGCCCTCGCCGATGATGGGCTCGTCTCCTGTGATCTCCTCGGCTGGAGGGATGGAGGCATCGGAGCGTTCGAGCGGCGTCCACCTGATCGAGGTCGGGTGGTGGAACTCCTGGGTGAGGTCGAGGTGGCCGGTCGTGGTGGCGATCGTCGCGGTGTTCGCGAGGCACGCGGTCATCGACGAGCTCAGGGCGGCGACGGCTCCGCTGGCGTAGCGCGCGGCGATGGCGATGTCGAGGTCCACGCCGCGGTCGGACAGGGTCGCCAGGGCGGTCGTCGCCTCGGGATCACCGAGCACCAAGGTGGCCAAGGTCACCGGGTAGATGCCCATGTCGAGCAGGCTGCCCCCACCGAGCGCCGGGTCGAACAGGCGGGCATCCTCGTCGGGCCGCATCACGAACCCGAGCCGGGCGCTGACCTGTCGGACCTCGCCGTACCGCCCCTCGGCGAGGTGGCCGAGCATGGCCCGGATCAGTGGGTGGCAGGCCGTCCACATGGCCTCCATCAAGAACACGTCGCGGTCGCGAGCCTCTGCGAAGAGGGCGGTGGCCTCATCGGCGGAGATCGCGATCGGCTTCTCGCACAGCACCGCCTTGCCGGCCGCCATCGCCAACCGGGTGTGCTCGGGGTGCACCCCGTGCGGCGAGGCGACGTACACCACGTCCACCGCCGGATCCTCGACCAGCTCGGCGTAGCTGCCGTAGGGCGTCCCGCCGAAGCGGCTGCTGAACGCCTCGGCCCTGCCGAGGTCGCGCGAGCCCACGGCAGCAATGCGGGCTTCAGGCACCAGTGCCAGCTCCGTCGCGAACTGGTGAGCGATGTCGCCCGGCGCGAGGATTCCCCAACCAATGGTCATGACGTCGCCCTTCTCGGACCTTCTCGGAAGCGGGACCTGATCGATCGCGGCCCACGCTATCGAATCGGTTCCGGTGCCCGTGGACGCAGCTTGTCTTGACTCATTCAAGATTACGCGGAAGACTCCGAGGAGTGGGAAGTGACGCCGATTTCGCCGAGCGGCTGCGGGCGACGGGCCTCCGGGTGACCAAGCCCCGGCTGGCGGTCCTCGCGGCGCTGAGCGAGCTCGCGCATGCCGACACCGACGGCATCATTGGCGCCGTACGCCGTGAGCTGCCGTCCGTCTCGCACCAAGCCGTCTACGACTCGCTGCGGACGCTGACCGACGCCGGCCTGGTCCGTCGGATCCAGCCGACCGGCTCCGTGGCGCGCTACGAGTCGAGGGTCGGCGACAACCATCACCACGTGGTGTGTCGCTTGTGTGGCGAGATCGCGGATGTCGACTGCGCCCTGGGCGACGCCCCCTGCTTGACCGCTTCCGACGACAGCGGCTTCCTCATCGACGAAGCCGAGGTCATCTATTGGGGCCTGTGCCCCGACTGCGCCACCGCGCGCACCCCGACCTCCACCGATCTCACCTGATTTCACCCAACCCCAGGAAGGAAACCCCGATGCCCGAGAAGCACCACGACGCTGTCATCGGCGATGTCAACGACGAGAGCCGCGAGGGCGGTTGCCCGGTCGCCCACGTGCGTGCGCCCCTGCCCGCCGCGGGCGGCGACAGCCGCAGCTGGTGGCCGGAGCGGCTGAATCTGAAGATCCTCGCCAAGAACCCTGTCGTGGCGAACCCTCTCGGTGACGACTTCGACTACGCCGCTGCCTTCGAGGCGCTCGACCTGGCCGCGGTCAAGGAAGACATCGCCGAGGTGCTGACCACCTCGCAGGACTGGTGGCCCGCCGACTTCGGCAACTACGGCCCGTTCATGATCCGGATGGCCTGGCACAGCGCCGGCACCTACCG
>JBDIAL010000401.1:0-2616 GCA_039812405.1 Nostocoides sp. | reverse complement strand
CTCGAGTGCGGGCTCGCCCCCGAGGCGATCGCCGCGGCGCTCGGTGCGGCCCGGCCGGTGAGCCGCTGGCGGATGGAGGTGACGCGGCGGCCCGACGGGGTGACGGTCGTCAACGATGCCTACAACGCCAACCCGGACTCCATGCGGGCGGCCCTCGCCGCGCTCGCCGACCTCGCCGTCCCGGGGCGCCGCTGGGCCGTCCTCGGCACCATGCTCGAGCTCGGCGAGGAGTCCGACGCCGACCACGCCGAGGTGGGTCGCGAGGCGGTCCGGCAGGGTGTCGACCGGCTCGTCGTCGTCGGCGCGGCGGCCCGGCCGATGGCGGGGGCCGCGCAGGCCTCCGGTGGGGCCACCGAGGTGACGGTCGTCGCCGACTCCGACGCGGCATACCGGATCCTGAGCGAGGAACTGCGGGCCGGTGACGCCGTGTTGCTCAAGTCCAGCCGCGACGCGGGACTACGGTGGCTCGGAGACCGCATCGCCGGCCGGACGGAGGAGACCGCTGTGCCAGGTGGCCCCGGGCAGGTGGCACCGTGAAGGCCGTCCTCGTCGCCGCCGTCGTCTCCCTCGTCGTCGGCCTGCTCGGCACGCCGATGTTCATCAAGTGGCTCGTCCGCAAGGGCTACGGCCAGTTCATCCGCGACGACGGGCCCACCTCCCACCACACCAAGCGGGGGACGCCGACGATGGGCGGGGCGGTCATCATCCTCGCCTGCCTGCTCGCCTACACCCTCGCCCACCTGCTGACCTGGACGGCGCCCACGGTGAGCGGGGTCCTCGTGCTCGGCCTCATGGCGGGCCTCGGGCTCGTCGGCTTCCTCGACGACTTCCTCAAGATCTCCAAGCAGCGCAGCCTCGGCCTCCGCTCGGGGCAGAAGCTGCTCGGCCAGGGACTCGTCGGCGTCGTCTTCGCCGTCCTCGCGCTCCAGTTCCCCAACAGCAACTTCCGCACGCCCGCCTCGACGCACATCTCCTTCGTCCGCGACACCCGGCTCGACCTCGCCTTCGCCGGGCCGGTCGTCGGGCTCGTCCTCTTCGTCATCTGGGCGAACATCATGATCGCCGGGGCCTCCAACGGGGTGAACCTCACCGACGGGCTCGACGGCCTCGCGACCGGCGCCTCGACGATGGTCTTCGGCGCCTACGTCCTCGTGAGCATCTGGACCTTCAACCAGAACTGCCAGACCAACCCGGGCATCAAGTGCTACGAGGTCCGCGACGCCCACGACCTCGCCGTCGTCGCGGCGTGCGGCATGGGCGCCTGCTTCGGCTTCCTCTGGTGGAACGCCTCCCCGGCGAAGATCTTCATGGGCGACACCGGGTCGCTCGCCCTCGGCGGCGCCATCGCCGGCCTGGCCATCACGACGCGCACCGAGCTGCTCATGCCGATCCTCGGCGGCCTGTTCGTCACGATCACCCTGTCGGTCATCATCCAGATCGCCTCCTTCAAGACGACGGGCAAACGGGTGTTCCGGATGGCGCCGCTCCAGCACCACTTCGAGCTGCTCGGGTGGCAGGAGGTGACGATCGTCATCCGGTTCTGGATCATCGCCGGCCTCTTCGTCGCCTTCGGGCTCGGGCTCTTCTACGCCGAGTGGGTGGTGGGCAGCCAGTGACCGCGCCCCGTCTCGCCGGCCTCACCCACCGGGACGCCGACTGGTCCGGGCTGCGGGTCGTCGTCGCCGGTCTCGGCGTGAGCGGGTTCGCCGCCGCCGACGCCCTCCTCGAGCGCGGCGCCGCGGTGACGGTCGTCGACGCGCTCCAGCCGGCCGAGGGGGGCGTCGCGGCCGAGCGGGTGCGCATCCTCGACATCCTCGGGGCGGGCCTCCTCCTCGGGCCGGGAGCGACGGACCGTATGCCGGAGGGCCCGTGGGACCTCGTCGTCACCTCTCCCGGCTGGCGGCCGGACCAGCCGCTCCTCGTCGACGCCGCGACCCGGGGCGTCGCCGTCTGGGGGGAGGTGGAGCTCGCGTGGCGGCTGCGGCCCGCGCAGGGCGCGGCCCCGTGGATCACCGTGACGGGCACGAACGGGAAGACGACGACCGTCCGCATGCTCGAGGCCATCCTGCGGGCCGCCGGGCTGCGCGCGGTCGCCGCGGGCAACGTGGGGACGCCCGTCATGGAGGTCGTCCTCGACCCGCAGCCCTACGAGGTCATCGCTGTCGAGCTGTCGAGCTTCCAGCTCCACTGGTCGCACTCGCTCGCCCCCCGCGCGTCGGCGTGCCTCAACGTCGCGCCCGACCACATCGACTGGCACGGCTCGCTCGAGGAGTACGCCCGGGCCAAGGGGAAGGTCTACGAGAACACCGAGGTCGCGTGCGTCTACAACGTGCAGGACCCCCGGACCGAGCGCCTCGTCGAGGACGCCGAGGTGCAGGAGGGCTGCCGCGCCATCGGCTTCACCCTCGGCGTCCCGGCCCCCTCGATGGTCGGGCTCGTCGACGACGTCCTCGCCGACCGCGCGTTCGTCGAGGAGCGCCGCACGAGCGCCGCGGAGCTGTGCACCCTGGCCGACCTGCGCGGTGACGCCGCGAGCCTCGCCCCCCACTACGTCGCCAACGCGCTGGCGGCGGCCGCCCTCGCCCGGGCCCACGGCGTGCCGCCCGTCGCGGTGCG
>JBDIAL010000400.1:0-2628 GCA_039812405.1 Nostocoides sp. | reverse complement strand
CGGGGGTGAGGGACCGGGCGCCGGCCGCGCTGCGAGGAGCGGTGCTCCGCCCCGCGGCGGTCGCCCTCCTCGCCGCGTCGATCGGGCTGCTCCTCCTCGTCGGCGTCACCGGGCCGAACGCCGCGAGCCCCGCGCTCGGCCCCCGGGGCTGGGCCCCCGGGTCGCTCCCCGGGACCTTCGGCCCGGCCCTCACGACGCTCCTCCTCGACACGGCATACGTCCTCGGCGGGCTCGGCGTCGCGGCCGGTCTCCTCGGCCGGCTCCGGCTCCGGCTGCCCTGGTGGCCCGTCGGCGGCCTCGCCGTCCTCGCCCTCCTCACCGCGCCCTTCGGGAGCGCCGACCATCTCAACTACGTCGCCTACGGCCGGATCCTCGTCCAGGGCGGCGACCCCTACACCCAGTCGCCGATCGCCTGGCACGGCGGCCACGACCCCGTCACCGCGCACGTCGAGCCGCCGTGGACGACGACCCCGAGCATCTACGGACCGTTCGCGACGCTCCTGCAGGCCCTCGCGGCATACCTCGGGGGAGACAGCCTGCGGCAGGAGGTGTGGGTCTGGCAGGTCGTCGTCGTCGCCTCGTGGCTCCTCGGGCGGCGGCTGCTGCGCGACCTCGTCGCCGACCACGACCGCGTCGACCTGCTGTGGACGGTCAACCCCCTCGTCCTCGGACCGGGGGTGTTCGGCGCCCACGTCGACGTCGTCGCGACGGCCCTCGTCCTCCTCGCGCTGCGGCTCGCGACGAACCATCCCCTCCTCACCGGAGCCGCCCTCGGGCTCGCCGCGACGACGAAGGTGACGTATGCCGTGCCCGCCCTGGCCGTCGTCGCCGTCTGGGGCGTCCAGCGGTCCGCGACGGTGGCCCGGCGGGTCGCCGCGTTCGTCCTCGGCCTCCTGCTCGTCGTCGTGCCGCTCCACCTGATCCTCGGCCGGCATGTCTACGACCAGCTGGAACGGGCCCGCCGGTCGGTGTCCCTCGCCACGCCGTGGCGGCCGGTCGTCAGCCTCCTGCAGGGCCACCTCGCCTCGGGGACCCTGCGCAACCTCGTCTTCGCCCTCGCGGCGCTCGTGACGATCCTGCTCGCCTGGGCCCTCGCCCGGGCGACGAGCCGGCTGGCGCCGCCGACCCTCGCCGGGCAGGCGATGCGCTGGACCTTCGTCCTCTCGACGGCCTACACGCTCGCGGCCCCCTACTCCCTGCCGTGGTACGACGCGTTGACCTGGGCGACCCTCCCGGCCCTCGCGGGCAGCTCCCTCGACCTCGTCCTGCTCGGCCGGGCGACCCTCATGGCCGTCGCCTACGTGCCGGGGCGGGTCGTCGGGATGACCCCGCGGGTGCAGGCGGACACCCTGTGGTTCCGCCGCCGGGTCACGCCGTGGGTGGGGCTTGCGGCGTGGCTCCTCCTGGCCGCCCTCGGTCGCCGCGCGGGGCCCCTCCGGCCGGGCCGGCAGCCCCGGCCTCCCGGGTCGGCCGGTTCGCCCGGTTCGCCTGGGTCGTCTGGTCGGGCGGCGTCGGCTGGGCCGCCCTGACCTCGTCCTCGAGGCTCCACATCGCGACCGCGATGATGAAGGGCACGGCGATCGTCGCGCCGACGGCCGGGATCGCCACCCCGGAGTCGTTGTCGAGGAAGCCGATCGTCAGCATGACGAGGACGCTGATCAGCCCGACCCGCAGGACCGGAGCGCGGTCGAAGGACTTCTGCAGGGCCCGGGAGCCCCACGAGGTGGGCCGGGCCATGACGTAGATGACGAAGACGAGGGCGACCGGCACGAGGAGGGTGAGCCGGTAGTTCCCGAAGAGGATGTCGAGGTTCTGCTGGCCCTTGCGGACGACGATGTCCCAGGCGCCGCCGTCGAGGATGGACTGGAAGAACCGGCCGAGGTGGCTGCGCGACTCCGGCGGCCGCAGCCAGTCGAGGAACATGACGAGGAGGAACAGGCCGACCGTCCCGACGGCGAGGACGACGGCGCGCCTCCACGTGATCGGGATGCCGAGGACCGACAGGACGAGGTAGGCGGCCGCCGGGATGAGCGCGGGCGGTCCGCCCCCGTCGGCGCCCCACATCGGGGCCCCGTCGACGACGACGGCGACGAGGCAGATCAGGCCCGCGAGGAGCGCGCCGGTGCGGGGCCGCCCGAGCACGACGTAGTGGTTCGCGGCGACGGTGGCGAGCAGGAGCGCCGAGGTGGCGAAGAGGGCGAACGTGACGTTCCCCATGCCGTAGTAGCGTCCGCCGATGACCGGCTGGAGCCCCATGAGCGACGACAGCTGGAGGCGTGAGCCGGTCATGACGTCGATGCCGAGGACGAGCATCGTCGCCGCCGTCACGACGACCATCGGCCCGAAGATCCCGCGTCCCCACGGCCCGAGCAGGGCCACCGCGCTGATGACGACGACGAAGAGCGCGACGGCCCCCACGACGCCGAGCATCGGGTTCGGGAAGCGCCACCACGGCAGGAGGTTGGCGAGGAAGCTCGCCGCCGGGACCGTCGAGGCGACGACCGCGACGACCCGCGCCACCTGGATGGCCCGCAGCCGGGTCCGCTCCGAGCCGATCTTGCCCTTCCAGAAGAGCGCGACGAGGGCGTAGATGACCAGCTGGGTGTAGACGACCCCGTTGAAGAACGG
>JBDIAL010000399.1:0-2633 GCA_039812405.1 Nostocoides sp. | reverse complement strand
ATCGACGAGGTGAAGGCCAAGCTGCACGGCATGGGCCTGTCGCTCAAGGACAGCCCGGCCGGGTTCGACCCGAGCGCCCTGGCGACCTACGACGACGGCCTCGACGACTTCGGCGACGACGACGACATGTCGTTCGCCGAGGACGAGCAGCTCTGACCCATCCCTCAGCCGACCACCCGCACGGCATGCGGAGCGGTCAGTAGTCCAAGGAGAACGACATGCCCACGCCCACCAAGGGTCCCCGCCTCGGCGGCGGGCCGGCGCACGAGCGGCTGCTCCTGGCGAACCTCGCCACGGCGCTGTTCGAGAACGACCGGATCACGACGACGGAGGCCAAGGCCAAGCGCCTGCGTCCGCTCGCCGAGCGCATGGTCACCTTCGCCAAGCGCGGCGACCTCCACGCGCGGCGGCGCGTCCTCACCGTCGTCCGCGACACCGGGGTCGTCCACCGGCTGTTCGTCGAGATCGCCCCGGACATGGCCGAGCGCCAGGGCGGGTACACGCGGATCACGAAGATCGGCCCCCGCAAGGGCGACAACGCGCCGATGGTCGTCATCGAGCTGGTCCGGGAGCCGGTGACCCGCAAGGCCACGGTCGCGGAGGCCGAGGCGGCGACCAAGCGCGCGGCGAAGGACGCGAAGAAGGAGGCCAAGAAGGCCGCCAAGGCCGCCGAGGCGAGCGCGGCGGCGGAGTCCGCTGCGGCTGAGTCCGCCGCCGACGAGTCCGCCGAGGTGGCCGAGGCCGCGCCGGAGGTGCCCGAGGGTGCCGTCGCCGCGACCGCGGACGGCGTCGCCCCCGAGGGCTTCGACGTCAAGGGCAACGCCGACTCCGGGCTCTACCACGTGCCCGGCTCGCAGTGGTACGACGCGACGGTCGCCGAGTTCTGGTTCGCGGACGCCGCGGCGGCCGAGGCCGCGGGCTTCCGCCCGGCCGGCGGCGCCGAGAAGCAGCACGCCGACGACGAGGCCTGACACCGTCGAGGCCTGACACCTGCCGACGACGAGGCCCTGACGCCCGCCGGCACCCCCGAGCCCCCGGACCCCCGCGGTCCGGGGGCTCGGTCGCTCTTTATCGGGTTCCACGACAAAGGGTCACCTCGCGGGGGAAGCGTTCTCGGGTGAGGTGACCCTTTATCAGGTTCCACGGGTTCGGCCCGTCAGACAGGCCCGGACGAACAGGATCGACCGGACGCGGTCCGCCACTGGGCGGGCAGCTCAGGGGTAAACTCAGGTGGCAAACTCAACGTGATGGATTAACCAACATCGTGTTATGGTCGTGTCATGACCGGTCCCGGGCGAGGCGTCGACGCGAGAGGCTTGGTGGCCCATCGCCGCCGGCACGTCGACCTCGTGCGGGTGGGCAGTGCGCTGTGTCGAATGTGACCGACACCGTCCCGCGCCACGCCCACCCTCGCCCGAAAGGCACGACCGTCATGCCCCGCAAGACCCGCACCCCCATCGACCTCGCGGTGACCGCCCAGCGCCTGGCCGCCGCCCACGACGTGTGGCAGCCGCTCGTCGACTTCGACCCCGTCACCCGCTACTACTCCCGGATCTCCGCCGACCCCGACCACGAGGCGTGGCTGCTCACCTGGCTGCCCGGCCAGGGCACCGACTGGCACGACCACGGTGACAGCGCCGGGTCGTTCATCGTGCTCCAGGGGCACCTGACCGAAGAGACCGCCGCCTCCCCGGACGCCCGGGGCGGTCGCCGCATCCTCGCCGACGGCCGAGACCTCGCCCCGGGCTCCCAGCGCTCGTTCGGGCACTCCCACGTGCACCGGGTCAGCAACACCTCGCTCGATCCCGCCGTCAGCCTCCACGTCTACGCTCCGCGGCTCACCGCGATGCGGCGGTATGCCGTGCACGGAGACCGCCTCTTCCTCGCCGAGCTGCAGCGGGCGGGGGTGGCCTGGTGAGCGCCGCACCGCTGCCCCGGGTCGGGCGCCCCGCCGGGGCCCGGTCCATCGCCGAGGTCCTCGACGCGGCTCGCGCCCGGCTCGACCGGCTCACCCCGGCGCAGGCCATGAGCGCCCTCGCCGACGGCGCGGTCCTCGTGGACATCCGGCCCGAGGCGCAGCGTGCCGTCCACGGCGAGATCCCGGAGGCCGTCGTCATCGACCGCAACGTGCTCGAGTGGCGGTTCGACCCGACGAGCGAGGCGGCCCTGCCGGCCGCCCGCTACGACCTGCAGGTCATCGTCATCTGTCAGGAGGGATACATGTCGAGCCTCGCGGCAGCGTCGTTGCAGGACCTCGGCATCGAGCGGGCGACGGACGTCGTCGGCGGCCAGCACGCCTGGCAGGCCCAGCTCGCGGCGACCTGGGTGGCCCTCGCCGGCTGAGCCCGCACGCATCACCCGGGGCGGGGCCGGCCGGACCGTGGCGAGAGGCGCGGACCGGCGGGTCCCACGGCATACAGTCGGGCCATGGCCGAGGAGCGCGCGGACGACGGAGCCGGTATGCCGTCCGCCCCCGTCCCGGCCGCGGTCGTGCGGGTGCGGCTGGACCTCGGCTACGACGGGACCGACTTCTCCGGCTGGGCCGCCCAGCCGGACCGCCGCACCGTCGAGGGCGAGCTGACCGCGGCCCTCGGCACGGTGCTGCGGGCCGACGGGCTGCGCCTCGTCGTCGC
>JBDIAL010000398.1:0-2677 GCA_039812405.1 Nostocoides sp. | reverse complement strand
ACGGCAGGCTTGGATCGCCGTCCCCGACGAACGCTGCGCAGACGACAGTGTCCCAAGCCCTGACGAACCGAGCGGCCTGCGCTGGGCTCACGGCGAGGCCCTCGGCCATGACATTGTCCTGGTAGTCGATGACTTGGTAGCGCCACCGGTTGATGTCGGGCACTTCGTCCAGCTGTGTCCAGAAGTGGCCCGTCAGGTCATCTGGGAACGCCTCGTCGCCAGCACTCATCGTCCAACCCTAGGCGTGGGGTCGCCGTCAGCGCCGGTCGGAGCGAGGGGGGACTGGATCTGGTGGTGTCACAACGCCGCGTTACGCGCGGTGCCTTCAGAGCGCGGCTCTTCAGAGAGTGAAGAGTTCGTCGACGTTGGGTAGGTGCTCGAACCGGGTGAAGGTTCCTGTGACTGCGATCTCGCCGGCGGCCTGCAGGAACCCACCCCAGGCGGTGCGCGCCAGGGTGCCTCCGACGCTGATCCGCCGAACTCCCAGCTGGGCCGCTTCGGCGACGGTGGTGAACGGGGAGTTGATCAGCAGGTTGACCGGTTTGGGTGACACTGCGGCCACGATCGCGGACACGTGCTCGAGCTTGTCGATCCGGGGAGCGTAGAGGCAGTCCGCGCCGGCATCGGCGTAGGCCTGGAGCCGTCGAATGGTCTCCTCGATGTCGGGACGGCCACACACGAAACCCTCGGAACGTCCGGTCAGGACCACGCCGGTGCCGCTGTCGTCGATCGCTCGGCGGGCGGCGGCGACGCGGTGCACGGCCAGGTCGAACGCGAACAGCGGATCGGCCGCGTCCCCGGAGGAGTCCTCGATCGAGAGCCCGGCGATCCCAGTCGATACCGCCAGGGTCACGTTCGCCGCGACCTCGTCGGGCTCGACGGCGTAGCCGCCCTCGAAGTCCGCGTTGACCGGGACGCTCACGGCAGCCGCGATGACCCGAAGGTGCTGGAGTGCCTGGTCGCGGGTGACGTGCGTGTCGGCGGTACCGAGCGTCCACGCCAGTCCGGCGCTCGTCGTGGCCAAGGCTCTGAACCCCAGGCGTTCCAGCGATCGGGCGCTGCCCACGTCCCACGGGTTCGGCATGACGAAACACCCCGCGGAGTGCAGCCGGCGGAACTCGGCGACCCGATCCTCGTGCCTGCCGACGCCACACCTCGCCAACGTTGCGGTGGGCTCGACGCTAGTCCGATCCAGGGATCCTGGCCAGGGTCGACCCAGCACTGCCCCCCCGCAGGTCGCCCCCAAGACGCAGCGTCATTTGACGCGGCGGGCCCCGGGCAGACGCAGTCAAACGGCGGCTGACCACGCGCGTTCCTGCCCAGTTGGGGTCGCCCAGCCTGGGAGAAGCCGTGTTGTCACCGTGATGGCGGCGGTCAAGCTTGCGCGTGGACCTGGACCGCGCCCCATGGTCAGGCCGCTGCGCGCAGGAGGCCTACTGGCCCCCCCTTTGTTGGCAAGGCCTCGATGTTCTATTCACCAGTTGAACGGGAGATCCTCCCGGCTCGCCCGGGAGCGGGCCGGATGTGCGGGGGCGCGCCACCGCCCACCCTCGTGAGGGTCACCGACACCCGACTGAGGAGGCCCTCATGGCCCAGCTCCAGACACCGCCCGCCCTTCGCACGCGCGACGTACCGACGACCCGGACCCTGTGGCGGGTCGGCGGCGGGCTCGCCCTCGCGCACATCGTGCTGCTCTTCGCGGGCTTCAGCCTCGAGGTCTTCACCGACCCCGCCGACTCCCCAGACACGCTGCGTGCGACGTACGCCGCCGCCCCGCTGACCCGGGTCCTCACCGGCGGCTACGTCGAGGCGATGGCGTTCGTCGTGCTCGGCGTCGCCCTCGTGGTCCTCACCCGGGTGCTCGGCGTGCACACACCGCTGGGCCGGATCGCGGCCCTGACCGCGCTGGTCCTCGGGACCGCCTACGTCGCCGCGACGATCTCGGTGGGCTTCCCGCCCGGGGCCGCCGCGCTCCATGCCGCCCACCAAGGGGCGCCCGCTGCCGTCGTGGCCGCCGTCAACGACGTCCGCACCTACGGCTACGTGCTCCAGGTGGCGGTCCAGGCGGCGTTCGTCCTGGCGCTCGGTGTGGCCGCCGTCGCGGACAAGGTCCTCGCGCGATGGGGATGGCTGGGGATCGCCGCGGGCGCCCTCGGCATCGTGCTCACGCCCCTGGTACCGAACGCGACGGGGATGGCGCTCATCGTCTGGTGGGTGGGCCTCGGGGTGCTCGCCCTGCGCGGCCCCCGCCCCGAGCGGACGGCGTGAGACGGGTGCATTCCGAGCCGCGCTGCGAGACCCTGACCTCGTGACCCGTGCTGCCGCCGTGGCGGCCACCCTCGTCGGGGTGGCCGCCGAGGCCGTCGCCGTCGCAGCGACCCCGACGGGCGCGGCGCGATGGAGCGAGCTGTCCGTCGCCGCGGTCATCCTCGCGTGGGCGGTCGTCGGCCTCGTCATCGTCTGGCACCGACCGGCACACCCCGTGGGGCGGCTCGCCGTCACGGCCGTCCCAGTCTGGGGCGCCGGGCAGGCGCTGATCGCGACCTCGGCCCAGCCGCTGACCGTGCACCCCACGCCGGCCGCCGCCCTCGCGACGGTCGTCGGCAGCGCGCTGCGGGGGCTGCCCTGGCTCGTCCTGGTCCTCTGGCTACCGGTCCGCTTCCCCGACGGCCTGCCG
>JBDIAL010000397.1:0-2697 GCA_039812405.1 Nostocoides sp. | reverse complement strand
TTGGGGGCGGCGTTGGCGCCGACGCTTCGGTATGCAAGAGGTCGGCGATGGACGGCCTCTCGGTCGAGATAGGAGATCCGCATGGCGGTCTTGACGGGACCAGTGCGCAGAGACGACGGCGATTTCGCGAGGGATCGGCAGCCCGAGGGGTACGGGCAAGACTGGTACGTGGCGTTCGGCCACGAGGACGGCGGGCGCCAGTGGGCCGACGGACGACGGTTCGGCTTCGTGGCCGCCGTCGGGGGCGAGTGGTACTCCAGGACGCTGCGCCGGGTCCCGGTGGGGGCACGGGTGTGGGCCTTCATCCCCAAGCGCGGCTACGTGGGCGTTGGCACGACACTCGCTGTTGCCCGCAAGTACCGGCAGGCTGACGTCGTGGTGGACGGGGCGTGGGTCCGCATGGCCGAGCTGCCGCTGGTCGGCACGTACGAGGCGCCCAACGGCACCCACGAAACCGCGGAGTACATCGTCCCGGTCCAGTGGATCGAGGCTGTTCCGATCGGCGCGGCGTATTGGGAGACGGGAATGTTCGCCAACCAGAACAGTGCGTGTCCGCTTCGACAGGAGTTCACTCTCAAACGTCTTGTGAGGCACTTCAACTCGGGTCCTGCCTGATCGCGAGAGATCCACAAGAAGGCCCAGCACAGGCGATATCGCCGGTCAGATGGAGAGTTCGGAAATTCGCCAGCGAGGTGAAGTTCACGAAAGCCTGAAGAGGCTAAGGAGTGGCCCCCGCCAGGAGATGGATCCAGCCTTCGGTACGTGAAGGGGTGCCAGGCTCGGGTCCGTGAGTGCCTCGGGGTACGACACCCGCGGCATCGAAGACATCGCGCTCGTACCAGTCGCGGTACAGCGCACGCTCCTGCGGGTCGTCGAGCTTCTGCGCCGTGGTCGCGGTCACAGCAGGGAGTTGGCGGAAGTCGCCCACCATGACGATCCGGGTGTCAGCCATCGCGGCGACCGCAACGGCCTTGGGCAGCGGGACCATGCCGACCTCGTCGATGATGACCGTGTCGAACTCCCCGGCCCGACTCGTCGCTGGAGTGCGCCGTCGAGGGTCGCAGCTGCGACAGTAAGGGTCTCCTTCAGCAGCTGGTTCTGCTGCTGAAGTTGACGGGACAGGTCGGCGAGCTGCTGGTCCAGCGCCGCGAGGTGGCCGGCGGCCTTTCGCTCGTCCGGTCTCTCCGGCCCGAGCCGGTCGAGGGACGAGGCGGTGCGCTTGAAGGCTGACTCCACGTCGTGGAGAGCGGTCGCCAGCGTGGCGACTTCCTCGGGACCAGGGACGTCCCCTCCACTGATCCTCTTCCCGATGCGGGCAGCACCCGAGCTTGTCGCTGCGTTGAGCTGGCCTCGTATGCGCTCGCGGTCCTCGGTCAGGGCGCCGGGTTCGTCGCGCAGACGAGTTCGCTGCTCGGAGAGTTTCGCCAGCTTGCTCCACGATGCATCGAAGCGATTGTCCGATTGAAGCTCGATCCTCAGGTGGGGCTTCGAAATTGGCTCTTGGAGGATTTTGAGCCGGCACTCCCGCTCGAAGTGCACCCGGTGTCGTGGGATCAGAGCCTGGAGTCGTGGTTCCGTCTCTCGATGGAGACCGAACAAGTGCAGGTGTCAGTCGCCTACAGCGTTCAGTATGTGCGTGAGTCCGATGAGGAGATTTCCGGACGAGGTGCGTCAGGACTTCCTTCAACGGGTCGAGTCGATGGCGGTGATTCCGTATCTGCGCGAGGGCGTTCAGCGCCTCTCGGCTCAGATGCAGGTCGGAAACGTCACCGTTCCCGTGATCCGGATCGGGGAGGTGCGGATCGACACGAGTTCACAGCCACAGGGAAGCTGAGGGCTGCGCCGCTAAGGCCGTTACACCTTCTCGGTCGCAGGGGTTACGACACCGGCGGCCGCGGGATAACGAGCCTCCGCCGCACTCAACTTCTCGGACGCTGCCGCGACGAGGTCGACGTCAAGAACCTCCGTGAGCCGAAGCAGGTAGATGAAGACGTCGCTCATCTCCTCGGCAGCTCGCTGCCGCCGCTCGGGCGCCGAAAGACCTCGACCGCCTCCTCGGCGGGCACCCACTGGAACAAGTCAGCCAGCTCACCGACCTCCCCGACCAACGCCAGGATCAGCGACTTCGGATCGTGGAAGCGCTCCCACCCGCGCTCCGTGGTGAACCGATCCAGGTCCGAGAGGAGCGCGTCGGTCGGCCTGCGCGGAGCATTCAGTCATGGCGGCATCGTCCCGGACCCGAGCCTGCGGTCGCGTCTACAGGTCAGCGGCCCGTCGCCGGAGGATCTCGACGGCTCGCATCGCCCGTTTCGCTTCGTCCTCGGAGACAGCCCACGCCGTACTGGGCTCGGGTCTTGAGAGCGACGAGAACCTGGAGGCTTGCCGCGGGCGAGTCCTCCACCTCCTTGAGGAGCGCGACGGCGTCGACGTGATCAGCGCCGGCGCTGCGCTCACCGACTGCCGCGAGACAGGTTGCGTCGGCGTAGGCGATCCCGGCCATGACGGCGATGGCGACATCGACTTTGCGCGCACGCGGATCGTTCGGGTCGCCCAGGCCGGCGCGTTCGAGAAGCAGATCGCCCTCGGCACGGCGAGAACGCGCGTCCGCGCGGGTGCCCGAGAAGCCTGTCGATCCGTCGGTGTTCGGTTGGTGGGTGCCGGGATTCCGGCGCCTACGCGCGCATGAGCGAGCGCAGG
>JBDIAL010000396.1:0-2711 GCA_039812405.1 Nostocoides sp. | reverse complement strand
CGGTCACCTCACCCGAGGACGCTTCCCCCGCACGGTGACCCTTTGTCGTGGAACCCGATAAAGGTCCGGGCGGGGGTTCGGGCTGGGTGCGGGGATGATCCGGGGTCAGACGGGAAGGGACAGCGCCTCGCGCAGGGTCGCCACGGCGAGCGCGACGGACTCGCGCTGGCCGAGGGAGTAGTCCTCGTTCTCGATGGACAGCGGCCCGTCGTAGCCGGCCCGGCGCAGCGCGTCGGCGAACCGGGCCCAGAAGGCGACGCCGTCGGGGTGGCCCGCGCCCACCGCGACGTAGTTCCAGGCGCGCTCGTCGATCCGCTCGTTGGGGATCGTCTCGAGCCGCGACGTGACGTCGGCGCGCGCCTCGATGCGCGTGTCCTTGGCGTGCACGTGGTGGATCGCGCCGTCGAGCGCCGCGATGGCCGCGATCGGGTCGGCGCCCATCCAGAACAGGTGGCTCGGGTCGAAGTTCGCCCCCACCGCATCCCCGACGGCCCCGCGCAGGCGGAGGATGGCGGGCACGTTGTAGACGAGCTGGTTGGCGTGCATCTCGATGGCGATCCGCACACCGCGGCGCTCGGCCTCGGCCGCGAGTCCCGTCCAGTAGTCGGTCGCGACGTTCCACTGGTGCTCCAGGAGACGGCCGTTCTCCGGCGGCCAGACCGTCGTGATCCACGCGGGGAAGGAGTCTCCGGGAGCCGCGGGCAGCCCGGACATCGTGACGACCGTGCCGAGGCCGAACTCCTCGGCGAGCCGGATCGCACCCCGCAGCACGTGGTCGTCGCGCTCCCCGTCGACGGGGTGGAGGGGGTTGCCCGCCGCGTTGAACGCCTCGAGCCGCAGCCCACGGGAGTCGATGTCGCGGCGCAGGGCCGCACGGGCCGCGGCATCGGCGAGCAGCTCCTCGAGGTCGGCGTGCGGCGCCGGCGACCAGCCGCCGTGGGGGCCGCCGAGACCGATCTCGACGGTCTCGATGCCGAGGTCGACGGCGGTGTCGAGCGCCTCGGCGCGGGTGAGGGTGGACAGGCTGTCGGTGAGCAGGCCGATCTGCATCTCAGGCTCCTTCGGGGGTGGTGGGAGTGGTGGGGGTGAGGCCGAACAGCCCGAGACGGCGGACCGGGGAGTCGGCGGGGACGTCGAGCCCCGCGAGGCCGACGATGCCGGCCCGGTGCAGTGGGCCGTCGGTCGGCAGCGGGAGGTCGACGGTCCGTCGGAGGGCGGCGGAGGTGTATGCGGCGATGGTCGCCTCGAGGATCCGCTGCGCGGTGGCGCCGTCCCCGGCCGGCGCGGTCCGCGTCGTGACGGCCCGCGCCAGGTCGGCGACGGTGTCCCGCATGGCGTCGGCGATGAGCGGCACGAGCTCCTGTCCCGGAGGCACCTCGGCGGTCCGGGTGCCGGCCTCCGTCGTCACGGTGAGCCTCTCGAAGGGGGCCCACGGCATCGTCCCGTCGGCCCGGTAGTGCGCGACGGCCCGGCCGGCCGAGCCGTTGACGACGACACCGCCCTGGCCCTGGCCCCAGCCGACGTTGACCAGCGCCGTCCCGTGCGCGCCCTCCATCCGGCACAGCGCCAGACCCTCCACCGCGGCCCCGTCACCGGCGGTGTCGACGCGGGCCGACGCTGCCTCGATGGGCTCGCCGAGGAGGTGCTCGGCGAGGTAAACGCCGTGCAGCATGTCCATGAGCACGCCGCCGCCGGACACCGCGGGGTCCTTGCGCCACAGGGGCTGGTAGCCGGCCGCGCCGGGAGAGTCGACGACGCCGAGCATGTCGACGGTGACGGTGCGGACGGCGCCCAGCTCTCCGGAGGAGACGAGCGCCCGCAGGGCCCGGACCTCGGGGAAGAACAGGTAGTTGTGGACGACGCCGAGCACGACGCCCGCCTCATTCGCGGCGGCCACCATGGCGGCCGCGTCCTCCGGGGTGGCGGCGATGGGCTTCTCGCACAGGACGTGCTTGCCCGCCCGGGCCGCGGCGACGACGACGTCCCGGTGCAGGTGCTGCGGCGTGCACACGTCGACGACGTCGACGTCGTCCCGGGCGATGAGATCGAGGGCGTCGCCGTGGACCTGCGCGGCGGACAGGCCCGCGACGGCCCGGCCGAGCTCGAGCCGCTCGGGGGTGGGATCGGCGAGGCCGGTGATCTCGTAGGTCTCGGGGAGTGCCTGGTAGGCGGGCAGATGGAAGTTCACGGCGACGTTTCCGCAGCCGATGATGCCGACGCGCAGTCGGTTCGTGGTCATGACGGGCTCTTCCGGTGGGATGGGGCGGATGGGGGACGAGCGGTGGCGAACGGGGGTCTCAGCCGACGGGGTCGGGCGGTGCCGGCAGGTCGACCCACCGGCCGGTGGCCGCCGCGGTCCGGACGGCCTCGAGCGCGGCCGCCTGGTCGACGGCGTCGGCCCGGCCGAACGCCGGGGTGCCGCCCTCGGCGACGAGCCGGGACGCGTGCTCCATCTCGATCCGGTAGGCGTCGTCGTTGTCCGGGTCGTCGGAGAGCCCGAGCACGCCGTCGGGGTCGACGGGCACCCTCTCGGCCCGACCGTCCCGCTCGAGGAGCAGGTGCCCGCTCCGGCACAGCCACGGGTCGGGGACGACGAGCGTGCCGGCGGTGCCGACGAGCTCCAGCTCGTCCCGGCGGGGGAGGTCGAGGGCGACGTCGAGCTGGGCGAGGACGTCGTCGGGCATGACGAGGGTCGCGGCGAGCCGCAGGTC
>JBDIAL010000395.1:0-2746 GCA_039812405.1 Nostocoides sp. | reverse complement strand
CGCGAGGCCGAGCGCGAGGTTGCCCGCCGCCGGCACGGTGGTCACCGAGATGAACACCCCGGACAGCCCGCCCATCCGCCCCGACGTGAGCGAGAGGACGCCGGCGATCGCGGCCATCACTGCGACCGCGACGGACCAGCCGTCCGGCTGGTAGATGAACCGGGTACCCGGCCTCGACCCGACCAGGACCGCGGGATCCACGAGGCCGGCGAAGCGCAGATAGAGACCCAACAGCGTGGTCACACCGATGGCGACCACGAATCCGACCAGGAGCGTACGCAGGGCGAGGCCGAACAACGCCCGTCGGCGCAGCACGAGCGCGAGCCCCAGCGCGGCGATCGGGCCGAACTCGGGCCCGAGCACCATCGCACCGATCACCAGCACCTGCGAGTCGAGAACGATCGCGCTGGCCGCGATCAGCGTGGCCAGCACCATGAAGATCAGGTAGGTGCCGTTCAGCTCGGAATCTGCGTACGCCCGCGCGCCGACCTCAGGCCAGACCACGGCGTCCGCGCCACTGCCGGGTGCGGCGACCTCCGCGTCCAGCCCCGCCTTCGACAGCCAGGTGGTCACCCCCTCGATGTGCATGCTGCCCTGCTGAGCCACACCGATCGCGCGCAGCCGGGTGATCACGGCGTTCGCGTGCTCGCGGGCGATGTCGGCGAAGACCAGGTCGCCACGGGGCTCGATGGACGCGCCGCGCACGACGGCGAGACTGCTCACGGTCGGCTCGGTGGACAGAACGATCACGACGTCCTCGGTGAGGTCCGAGGGAACAGCCAGCCTCAACTGGAGCATGCTCAATGGTCGCCGTCCCGGATCCGCCTGTCGATAGCCCTCCACCGCCGACAGCGGGCCCTCGCGCGCACCCTCCGAACCCCGGGGCAGGAGGGCTGGCCCTCCGCGGTGAGCTCCGGCAGGATGGCCGCCATGGCAGCCGTGGGCGGCCAGCAGGTGACCATGGACGGGCACACGCTGGCCCTGACCAACCTCGACAAGGTGCTCTACCCCGCCACCGGCACGACGAAGGGCGAGGTGATCGCCTACTACGCCGAGATCGGCGCGGTGCTCCTGCCGCACCTTCGCCAGCGTCCGATCACCCGCAAACGGTGGCCGAACGGTGTCGGCGAGGACGGTGATCACCCAGGGGTGTTCTTCGCCAAGAACCTGCCCAAGGGGACGCCGGAATGGGTTCGGCGCTACACCATCGAGCACTCGGAGGGCAGCAACGACTACCCGGTCGCCGACGATGTGGCGACCCTGGTGTGGATGGCGCAACTGGCCGCCCTGGAGCTGCACGTGCCGCAGTGGCGGTTCGCCGGCGACGGCACTCCCCTGCCGCCCGACCGGCTCGTCCTCGACCTCGACCCCGGCGAGGGCGTGAGCCTTGCCCAGTGCGCAGAGGTCGCGGGCTGGGTGCGCGAGGTGCTGGACGGCGCCGGCCTGACCGCCTACCCGGTGACCAGCGGCAGCAAGGGGATCCACCTCTACGCCCACCTGGACGGATCCCTGACCACCGGGGACGCCTCCAGCCTCGCCCGCGAGCTCGCCGAGGCCCTTCAGTCCGCCCATCCCGACCGGGTGACGGCCGTCATGCGCCGTGCGGACCGGGCCGGCAAGGTGTTCATCGACTGGAGCCAGAACAACGGCAGCAAGACCACGATCGCGCCCTACTCACTGCGCGGACGCGCCCGTCCGTGGGTGGCGGCGCCGCGCACCTGGGACGAACTGTCCGACCCGGCCCTGCGGCACCTCGAGCTCGACGAGGTGCTCGGCAGGGTCGCAGCGTCGGGCGACCTGCTGGCCCCGCTGGCGTCCCCGGAGGAGAGCTCGACGACCTCAACCGACCGGCTTGCCACCTACCGCGGCATGCGCGACCCGGCGAAGACCCCCGAGCCAGTGCCCGCAGGCGCCCCGGTCGCCGCCGACGGGCGCTCGTTCGTGATCCAGGAGCACCATGCGCGGCGCCTCCACTACGACGTCCGGCTCGAGCATGACGGCGTGCTGGTGAGCTGGGCCGTGCCGAAGGGCCCACCCACCGACCCGAGGCAGAACCACCTCGCCGTCCCGACCGAGGACCACCCGCTGGAGTACGGCGGTTTCGAGGGAACAATCCCGAGCGGCGAGTACGGCGGCGGCACCGTGCGGATCTGGGACGCCGGCACCTACGAGCTGGAGAAGTGGCGCGACGGCGAAGTGATCGCCACCCTGCACGGGCGCCACGACGGCGGCCTCGGCGGGCAGCCGGCGAAGTTCGCCCTCATCCGCACCGGCAAGGACTGGCTCATGCACCGGATGGGGAACCCGGCGAGCCCTGCGGACCGTGTGGTCGAGCCGGTTCGGTCCACCACCCCGACGCCCTCGACCAGCCCGGTGATCGAACCCATGTTGGCCACCCTGGCCACTCCGGCCATGCTCGGCGACGAGGACGACTGGGCATTCGAGATGAAGTGGGACGGCGTGCGGATCATCGTCGAGCTCGACCACGGCACGGTGCGCCTGCTGAGTCGCCGTGGCCGCGACGAGACCGCCCGGTACCCCGACCTGATCGCCGACCTCTCCGGCCTTCCGGCCGAGCAAGCCGTCCTGGACGGCGAGATCGTCGTTCTCGACTCCGGCGGCGCCCCGAACTTCGGGCTGCTGCAGCCCCGGATCAACCTCACCCGCCCCGCCGACGTGGCGAAGGCGGCCCAGGCCGCGCCGGCCCAGCTGATGTTGTTCGACCTGCTCAGCCTGAACGGGCAGT
>JBDIAL010000394.1:0-2750 GCA_039812405.1 Nostocoides sp. | reverse complement strand
CGTCGTCGTCGACCGGCCGGGGTCGGTCCAGAGCGAGCTCGCCGTCGGGTGGTCCGGGCCGGACCGGCACGTCACCGCCCCGGCCGGCTGGGCGGCATACCAGGTCCTGTCGTTCGTCATCGGCGGGTCGCCGAACGCCCGGGTGGACGCCGTGCTGCGCGAGGAGAAGGGCTACACCTACGGCATCCGGTCGGCCTTCCGGCCCCGGCGGGTGGGGGGGACGTTCTACACCTCGGGGTCGGTGCGCTCGGAGGTCACGGTCGAGGCGCTCGACCTCCTGCTCGGGATCCTCGACGGGGCGCGGACCGGCTACACGGCGGAGGAGGCCCGCGCCGGGGCGGACTACATCGGGCTCACCGCCCCGGGGCGCTTCGCCACGGCCGACTCCGTCGCCGCCGAGACCGCCAACCTCGTCATCGACGGGCTGCCGCTCGACTTCACGACCCGCAACCTCGCGGCCCTCGCCGACGTGACGCCCGACGTGCTGTCCGCCGCCGCGTCGGCCTACCTCACGGGGGAGTGGACCGTCGTCGTGGTGGGCGACGCCGCCGCCTGGGTCGACGGCGTCCGCGCCCTCGGCCGGGGCGAGGTCACCGTCATCCCGTCCTGACCGCCGGGGCCTCGACCCGACCCCGGACGCGACCCGCCTGCGACCCGACCCGGCTGCATGAATCCGACCCATTCGGACAGTCTCATGCAGCCAGAGACCCGACCCGGCTGCATGAATCCGACCCATTCGGACAGTCTCATGCAGTCAGAGACACGACCCGGCTGCATGAGACTGTCCAATTGGACAGTCTCATGCAAGGAGGTATGCCCGGGCTCATGCGGGAGGTATGCCCGGGCGTGCCGGAGGCGGGGTCAGGCGGTGCCGATCCGGGCGAGGACCTCGTCGTGGAGGAGGCCGTTCGTCGCGAGGGCGTTGCCGCCCCAGGGCCCGTCGCGCCCGGCGAGCGAGGTGAACCGCCCGCCCGCCTCGGTCACGACGGGGACGAGCGCCGCCATGTCGTAGAGCGCGAGGTCGGGCTCCGCCGCGATGTCGACGGCGCCCTCGGCGAGCAGCATGTAGGACCAGAAGTCGCCGTAGGCGCGGGTCCGCCAGCAGTCGTCGAGGAGGTCGAGGAACGCCTCCTGCCGACCGAGCCCCGCCCACGACCGCACCGAGGAGTAGGACAGCGAGGCATCCGCGAGCGAGGACACGCCCGACACGTGGATGCGCCGGGCCGAGGTGAGCGAGCGCCCACTCCACGCGCCGGAGCCGATCGCGGCCCACCAGCGCCGGCCGAGGGCGGGGGCGGCGACGAGGCCGAGCACCGAGGTCTCGTTGTCGACGAGGGCGATGAGGGTCGCCCAGACCGGCACGCCGCGGACGAAGTTGTGGGTGCCGTCGATGGGGTCGATGACCCAGCGCCGCGGCCCGTGCCCCGTCGTCTCGAACTCCTCGCCCTCGACGGCGTCCCGCGGCCGGGTCCGCTTGAGCTGGGTGCGGATGAGCTCCTCGGCGGCGGTGTCCGCGTCGCTGACGAGGGTGAGGTCGGGCTTGGTCTCGACCCGCAGGTCCACCGCCTTGAACCGCTCCATGGTGACCCGCTCGACAGCGTCCGCGAGGACGTGCGCCAGCCTGAGGTCGTCGTCGTAGCCCGCCACGTCAGGCACGCTAGCGCCCCCGCCGTGGACGATCGGCGGTGAACACGCCGGTGAGCCGGGCCCGGTTCCCGGCGATGCCCCGGTCCGTGAGGTCCGGGCCAGCGACGTCCGGGGTATGCGGGGGTCATGCGGTTGCGCGGAGACGTGCGGGCGTGCAGGTGGAGGGGTGGGGACAGGCGGACAGGTGGACGGCGGAGCTCAGTCCTCCGGCGCGCTGCCGGTCCGGGCCCGCAGCAGCCGGCGCAGCGACTCCAGCCGGGCGGCACCGGAGGGTCCGGCCGCGCCGGAGGCGACGTAGGCGTCCAGCCCGCACTCCGGCTCGTCGTGGGTGCAGCCCCGGGGGCAGTCGGCGGTGCCGGGCACGAGGTCGGGGAAGGTGTCGACGATGCGCTCGACCGACACGTGGGCCAGCCCGAACGACCGGACGCCCGGCGTGTCGACGACCCAGCCCGCCCCGCCCGGGAGCTCGAGGGCCACCGCCGACGTCGAGGTATGCCGGCCCCGGCCCGTCACGCCGTTGACGGCTCCGATGGCCCGGTCGGCGTCGGGGACGAGGGCGTTGACGAGGGTCGACTTGCCGACTCCGGAGTGGCCGACGAGCACGCTCACCCGGTCCCGGAGCCGGGCGTGCAGGTCATCCAGGCCCTCGAGGCCGGCCCCCGTGACGGAGGTGACGACGACGGGGACGGCCAGGGGGGCATACGTCTCGAGGAAGGGCCCGGGCGGGGCGAGGTCGGACTTCGTGAGGACGAGGAGCGGGTCCAGGCCGGCGTCGTATGCCGCGACGAGACACCGGTCGATGAGGCGGGGTCGCGGCGCGGGATCGGCGAGGGCGGTGACCACGACGAGCTGGTCGGCGTTGGCGACGATGACCCGCTCGACGGGGTCGGTGTCGTCGGCCGTGCGCCGCAGCACGCTGCGGCGCGGCTCGATCCGCACGATCCGGGCCAGCGCGTCGGGCCCGCCGCCGGTGTCCCCGACGAGCGCCACCTCGTCGCCGACGACGATGCCCTTGCGGGCGAGCTCGCGGGCGCGCATGGCCGTGACGACGCGCTCGGGCAGGTCCCGGGCGCCGGCCCCGGCCCCGACGAGGACCCGGTAGC
>JBDIAL010000393.1:0-2754 GCA_039812405.1 Nostocoides sp. | reverse complement strand
GAGACTGTCCCAGATGGCCGAGGAGGCGAAGTGACGGAGCACCGATTTGTTGTGCGAACGCATGGCGACGGCGACTCAACCAAGGTGGGCGATCACTCCGATGTCTATGAGCTGGAGCGGCCCATCACGCTCCCTCCCCCTCGGGAGATGCCTCAGAGCTCGATGCCATCCGATTTCCACTCGATCGCGGCAACCGAAGGGCCTGTCGTGAAGGACGCACTCGCCAAGCGCGAGTTGCGGACCAGTCAGTCCGCCTGGTGTGACTGTGTGCGGGGCCGAGTCCTGGCTCAGGTCGTGACTCGCACCTTCGGAACGAAGTGGGTGATCGTTGAGCCGGAGCGAGTGTCCCGCCGATTCGCTCAAGACTTCCGTGAGACCGGCCCGACCGCATGGCCCTTGCATACGGAGCCAAACGGCATGCCGCACACCGAGATCGCGTCCTGTCGGGGTTGCCGTGCGCGATGGGTGATCTTTCTCTTCGAGGATCGCATCGAGCAGCGCAAGGTCAAGACGGCCACGCTCAACGGGCGTGTCGCTCCCTAATGAACCGACCGGAAACGTAGGGTAAGTACCACAGCTTTAGAACACCGCCTGGCGCCACACGCCGGACCTACCCTCAGCACTGGGCCGCTGCAGGAACGATCCCCGAAGGGATGTTCCGCCGTGGCCCTTTCCACGTCCAACCGCGCGGCGCCAAGCTCCTACCTCTCACTCGGCGAGGTAGCGGCAGAGCTTGGCATCACAGACCGAACCGTTCGCAACTACGTCGCCCGCGGCGTGCTCCCGGCCCACCGGATCAAGGGCTCACGCCTGATCCGGGTCCGTCGCAGCGACGTCGACGCGCTCTTGCAGCCTGTCCCCGTTACGGACGGAGGCGACGCCGCGTGAACGCGCCACCCGGACAGCGAAGAAGCCCGGCAGGCGAAGACCGGGCTCCCTCAGGGTCGTTTGGCGGCGACGGAGACAGCATACCGGTGATCGTCGCCGGGCAGGTGCTGACGCGACGCGAGTGGTTGGTCTTCCTTGACGGCTACGGGTCGGGATTCGGTCACGGCATCGACCGTGGCCGACAGCTCGCGGACGACGAGGCCGCCGAGATCCACCGACGCGCCGGTGTCATCGTGGACCGGCTCGCCAGGCTCGACACCCACGACGTCCATCGCCTCAAGGTTCGCCTCCGCGCGGTCGAGGCGGCGAACACGGAGCTGGCTCGTCGCGTCTCAAGGTCGTCGCCGGGCGACGACGAGCACCTTGAGATGGTCGTCTCGGCGAGACGACCACCTACCGGCCACGAACTCCGTCGTGTCGCGACGGAGTTCGTGGCCGGTAGTGGGGAGCGGGCGTCGTGAGCGCGCAGCTGTACGTCTACGAGATGCCGGGCCGGACGGTCCTGCTCCGGTCGTCGGTGTGGACCGAGACGCGGGACTGGCTGAAGGCGCGACGTGTCCCGGCGCAGTGGTCACCGGGCGACCGTGGCTGGCATCTTCGCCGGGACCGCCTCGGCGAGGTCCTGCTCATGGCCGAGGCCGAGGGCATTCGCGTCCAGCCGAAGGGGCTGCTGCGGTGAGCTTCTACGGCCAGGACTACACCGACAACGACGCGGACCTGTACGACGAGACCGGACGTCGCGTGTCCGGGTCGGGGGAGCAGCACTCCGGGCAGGTCCGGATGGCCTACCGGCTCGCCAACGCCTACGTCGACCGGTTGCTGTTCGTTCACGGCATCGGCTGGCACTGGTGGGACGGGAAGCGGTGGGCCGAGGACGACCAGGGTCATGCCCGCCGGGCCGTGCTGGACATCCTCCAGCGGGCCCTGGCCGAGTCGGTGGGGGACAAGCAGCTGCGGGCCGACGTTGCCCGCTGCGAGTCCGAGGCCGGCGTCTGCGGGGTGCTGGGGATCGCGTCGGCGCTGGTGGAGTTCGCCGCCACCGTGCGGGATCTGGACGTCGACCCGTGGCTCCTCAACGCGGCCAACGGCACCCTCGACCTGCGAACCCGGCAGGTCCGCCCACACGACCCCCGCGACCGGCTCTCCCGCGTCGCCACCGGCGCCTACGACCCCGACGCCAGCGACACGGCCTGGGCGTCGTTCCTGGCCGACGTGCTGCCCGACGAGGCCGAGCGGGCGTACCTGCAGCGGGTCATCGGGCAGGCCGTCCACGGCACCGTCCGCGAGCACGTCTTCCCGGTCCTCATCGGCGAGGGAGCCAACGGCAAGAGCACCGCCTACGGGGCGATCTGCCACGCGCTGGGGGACTACGCGACCATCATCAACCCCGACCTGCTGATGGTGCGGGAGCGGGGCGGCATCGGCGGACCGGAGCTGATGACACTCCTCGGGGCCCGGCTCGTGATCGGCTCGGAGACCGAGGACGGCCGCAAGCTGGACGAGGCCACGATGAAGCGGCTCACCGGCGGCGACGAGCTGACCGCCCGCCGGCTCTACCGCGAGCCGGTCACCTGGAAGCCCAGCCACCAGCTCGTCTACGTCACCAACGCGCTGCCGCAGGTGAAGGGCAACGACGCGGCCGTGTGGCGCCGCGTCCGGGTCGTGCCCTTCGACGTCGTCGTGCCCCCCGAGAAGCGTGACCCCGGCCTGCCCGACCGGCTGGCCCTGCACGCCGACGCCATCCTCACCTGGGCCGTCGCCGGCTACTTCGACTACGAGGACCACGGCGGCATGCGGGAGCCGGAATCAGTGCTGACCGCCACGGGCGACTACCAGGCCGACAGCGACCCCATCGGACGGTTCATC
>JBDIAL010000392.1:0-2766 GCA_039812405.1 Nostocoides sp. | reverse complement strand
CGCCCCGATCTCGCGGTTGGCGAGGGCGAGGGGGCTGCGGTCGCCCTGGTGGGCCGAGCGGGCGGCCTTGAGGGCGTCGAGGGAGTCGGCCGCGGCGACCGCGGCGAGGCCCGCGTCGACGGCCGCCGCGATGACCGCGGGATCGAGGGCGGCGACCTCGACGGGGTCGTAGTTCGTGTTGGGTCCGGACATCGTCTTCGTCTCTGGGCTCGTGGCGGGCGCGCCCGAGTCTAGGGTCCGGGCGGGCAGGGGCGGGGGTCGGCCCCCGGGCGCCGGGACGGCGGTCGTATGCCGGGGGCTCGCCTCAGAGCGAGCGGCCGGGGGCGCCCGAGGGCGCGGTAAATCGCCACGTCGACCCGCGACGGGGTGCTGGCGGCCACCGGAGCATGCCCCGATCGTCTCGCGCCGGCATACCCGGACGCAAACCGTCTGGGGAGGCGCGGGACATCAGAGGCGGAGGTACTCGGGCTCGACGCTGGGCAGCCGGACCCGGATGAGGGCCCCGCCCCCCGGCGCGTCCTCGACCTTGGCGGTCCCGCCGTGGGCCTCGGCGATGCCCTTGACGAGATAGAGGCCGAGACCGGTGCCCCCGGCGTTGGGGTCGTGCCAGAACCGGTTGAAGACGAGGCTGCGGGCCCGCTCGTCGATGCCGTCGCCCTCGTCGCTCACGGTGAGGTCGACGGCCGGGGCGCCGGTGCTCGTCAGACCGTCGCGCGCGCCGAGGGTCACCGTGCCCCGGCCGTGCCGGACGGCGTTCTCGATGAGGTTGGCGAGGATCTGGTCGAGCCGGTCGGGATCGGCCCACAGGCGCGGCAGCTCGGGCCCGACGTCGACGACGAACCGGGCGGGGTCCTGCCCCGCGGCGACGAGCCGGTCGACGTGCCGGGTGAAGGTCGCCTCGATGTCGACGGCCTGCGGCCGCAGCAGCATCCGGCCCGCGTCGAGCCGCGAGACGTCGAGCAGGTCGGTCACGAGCCGGGCGAGCCGGTCGGCGTCGGCCTGGATCGTCTCGACCATGAAGCGCTTCTGGTCGTCGGTGAACCGCTCCCAGCGGGACAGCAGCGTCGAGGAGAACCCCTTGACGCCGGTCAGCGGCGAGCGCAGCTCGTGGGCCACGGTGGAGATGAGCGCCGCGTGGTCGGCCTCGGCGCGCTGGCGGCCCTCGGCCGAGCGCAGCCCGAGCAGGAGCGCCACGGCGGGCAGGCCCTTCCCGGGGCGCAGGTAGCGCGCCGTCGCGAGCACCTCGCGTCCCCCGGGCAGGAGCAGCAGCCGCTCGCGGTGGCCGCTGCGGGTGTTGAGCCCGCCCCAGGGGTCGCTCACGTCCCACCACATCTCGCCGTTGCGCTCCTGGAGCGGGAGCACCTCGCGGACGTCACGACCGAGGACGTCCGCGAGCCGGGCGCCGGTGATCCGCTCGGCAGGACCGTTCAGGTGCCGGATCTGCCAGTTCCCCAGGACGACCACGAGCCCGTCGGGGAGCATCTCGGAGGCGATGATGGCCTGGCCCAGCGCCTCCTTCCCCAGTGGGACGTCCATGCCGAGAAGGGTATCCCTCGGTGACTAGTTCCGGTAACTAGTCACGCGACGAGGCGGAGGAGAGCCGGCCCGACGCGGAGGCGTAGAGGCACACCGTCGCCGCCATCGCGAGGTTGAGCGACTCGGCCCGTCCGTGGATGGGCACCCGGACGACCTCGTCGCAGCGCGCCCGGACCTCCTCCGACAGCCCCCACGCCTCGTTGCCGAGGACCCACGCGTGGGCGGGGCCCAGGTCCGCGTCGGGGAGGCGGGTGCTCCCCGCGCCGTCCGCGGCGAGGGTCCGTATGCCGTGCGCCCGCAGCCGGTCGAGGGTCCCCTCCACGGGGAGGCCGGTCACGACGGGCAGGTGGAACAGCGAGCCGGCGGTCGACCGGACGACCTTCGGCGCGTGGACGTCGACCGAGCCCGCGCTGACCAGGACGGCGTCGGCCCCCGCCGCGTCGGCGGCCCGGATGACCGTCCCGGCGTTGCCCGGGTCACGGACGTTGGTGAGGAAGGCGAGGACGTGCGGCGCCTCGGCGAGCACGTCCCCGAGGGGGTCCCGGGCAGGGACCGGCAGCCGGCAGACGGCGAGCAGCCCCTGGTGGGTCGGGGTGTCGGTCATCGCGGCGAGGACCTCCGGGCTCGCCGCGTGGACGTGGATGCCGCGCGTGGCCGCCGCCTCCAGGACGTCCGCGTAGCGCGCCGAGGCGGCCTCGTCGGCATACAGGTCGAGCACGCTGTCCGGGGCGAACCGGACGGCCTCCCGCACCGACTGCGGGCCCTCCGCGACGAACCGGCCGGCCCGCAGACGCGCCGAGCGCCGGGAGAGCGCCCGCACTGCCCTGACCCGATCGGCTCGGGGGTTGGTCAGCACGGCGTCTCCCGGCGCTCGGCGCGGTCCGGCACCGGGGTCGCTCAGGCGCTGGCCCTGGCGTCCGCCGCGGGGACGTTGGCCCGCGCGATCTCGACGAGCGCCGTGAACGCGGCCGGGTCGTTGACGGCGAGCTCGGCGAGCATCCGCCGGTCGACCTCGACCTCGGCGGCCTTGAGGCCCTGGATGAACCGGTTGTAGGTCATGCCGTTGGCCCGGGCGCCGGCGTTGATCCGCTGGATCCACAGCCGCCGGAAGTCGCCCTTCTTGGCGCGCCGGTCACGGTAGGAGTAGCCGAGCGAGTGCTGGACCTGCTCCTTGGCCTTGCGGTAGAGCCGCGACCGCTGACCGCGGTAGCCGCTGGCGCGCTCGAGGAC
>JBDIAL010000391.1:0-2781 GCA_039812405.1 Nostocoides sp. | reverse complement strand
CCGCCCAACGGCGAGCCGCCCACCGTCTCCTCGCCGGCTCGAGCTCCGGCTGGCCCGGCCTACTCCGGATGTATGCCGGCCAACAGCCGCTCACGCCCGCCCACCGACGCTACGTCCGCCGACAGCTGTTCATCTTGCGGCGGGTTGTGCTTGCGGATGTCTCCGAGCGTGCACAGGGGATGCACCCGTGATCGGCTGGCGGAAGCCCCTCAACTCCTGAAGGGCTTGATCTCAAGGACCGGTCGACGTCATCAACTGGACCGACTGCCTTGCGAGATGGCTCACTTGGTCGAGGATGGATGTTGGCGATCCAGTGAGGTCGAGTGTGTGGCAGTGGATGGTGGCCTTCGATCCGACGATGACATGGTTCCTCGCCCGCTCATCTCCGTCTGCGTAGATGAGGTGCCCGTGGCGGAGACCAAGGACGGTGCAGTAGGCCAGGAGTTGGTAGAGGTCGGCCTGCGGAAAGCCGCTGGGCTTCTCGGCCTTGTACTTGGCATCCACGACGAGCAGCTCTCCGCGGCTGGAACGCCAGAGGAAGTCGGGTCTCATCTCGACGCGGTGTTCGGCGTCGAGGTGAATCCTGCTCTGGAGGTAGACGTGGCCGCCGTTGGGGGCCAGCGCCTCCTTCAGCGCAATCGTTACGAAGTCCTCGTAGACCTTCCACATGTCGAAGACGAAGCCACTGACCTCCACCTCACCGACGCGCTGCTCGAAGGAATCGCCTGCCAGGATCAGCTCGGCCAGGCGTAGAGCAGGTTGGTAGCGGATGTTCAGCCGTGTGGGTGTCCAAGACGGAGGCTGCGCACCGTCGAGGGGCGGTGTCACATCGGCGAGCGGGCGACGGAGTCGCTGCAGTGCGTTCCGCACCGTTCGAGGCAGTGACGGCAGGCGCAGGAGTCGCAGCGTCGCGGCGAGCAGGAGCTGGTTCTCTGCGATGTCCTCAGTGAAGTCGTCGTAGGTCGCCTCAATGGGCAACCCCTGCCCGTACCGTCGCGTGATCTGGTCGGCGACGCGGAGCCGGCCGCGCAGCAGAGGGAGGGCCTCTTCCACCTGCCGGTACCCGTGGAGCAGTCCCTGTTCGAGTGCCGTGGTCGCCAGGCGCTGGAAGGAGTGGGCCAGTGCCTCCAGGAAGTCGGATTCGCTCGATAGCAGGACGGTGTGATCTCGCCAGAACCGCGGATCCCGCGCGTACCCCATGAGAAACACCAGCCGGTCCATCGGGAGCTTCGGCCGGACGGTGACCTGCAGGTCGCCGACTCGCGCGACACCGACCCTCGCTCCCGCGGTCACGTCCCAGGTAGATGACCCCGGCGTTCGGGTGACGGTGGCGAGTTCGGCCGCAGCCAAGGCCTCCGCCTCGACCGTTGACAGCTCGTGAGGCTGAGCCGTCGCGTTCTCAGTCAGGACGAGGTGCCGCATCGCCGGCTTCCTCCGGGGCTGAGGGCTTCGATCTATCGAGGCGGGCACGCAGCGAGGCCAATCCATATCGCTCGATGACCTGCTGCCCGCTCAACTCGCCGTAGTGATGCTCTTCCAACAGGGGAAGGATCGATGACCGCCAGACTCGTTCGATGCCACCGGGCGCGAACACTGCGTCCCGCATGAGGTATGACGGCCCAACCTTGAAGTCAGGATCGTCGATGCGCCGGTTGAGCTCCTCGAGGAGTTCCGCCGCCCACCCTGGCTTCCCGTTAGCAGTCAGCCATGAGCGCAGGACGCCGCTGGTCGGCGGTTCGGAAGGATGGAGCGGCACGAACGCGAAGCGCCGTCGCATCGCCGCGTCGACCAGCGCGATGGACCGGTCAGCGGTGTTCATGGTGCCGATGAGGTAGACGTTCGGCGGCAGCGAAAAGTCGCCATCGCCATACAGAAGCTCGACGTTCTCTGCTCGGTACTCCAGGAGGAAGTAGAGTTCGCCGAACACCTTGGCGAGATTCCCTCGGTTGATCTCGTCGATGATCAGCACGTGCGGTACCGATGGGCTCTGGGTCGCCTGGTCCACGATCCGCCGCATCGGACCCGGCCTCAGTTCGAACCCACCACTCTCGATGGGTCGGTAGCCCTCGAAGAAGTCCTCGTACGAGTAGGCAGGGTGGAACTGCACCAGCCGGACGTTCTCACCCGCCACGTGCCGAGCCAGCGCCTGGGCGATGTACGTCTTCCCGGTCCCCGGAGGACCATAGAAGATCAGCTGGGGGCGATCGTTCAACAGGTCGACGCATTCCTGGAGCCAAACGAGGTCGACGTGGAGCCGGCCGGCCAGATCGCTCGTAGCGTCCGGCAGTTGCGCCCTGACGAACGACGCCGTCGGCCCCGATGTCACAAGCTCTTCGATCACATCCAGGTGCTGTGTCAGGTCGAGCACATCCCGGGCCACTCTCAGCCTGGCCACGAGCTCTGCCGGCAGGTGATCCACGGTCAGCGTCGAGGCACGCCAGGAGACCGTCCGAATGAGAGTCGGCCCTCCTTCCGCCACGGGTTCATACGTGGCGTCGCCGACGATCTCGCCGATGTGGAGTCGGCGTTCGTCCGTGGTGACCACCAGATGGCCGGGCTGCATCCGAGACAGGAAGGCGTGCAGCTCGTCCACCTTCTCGGTCCTGGCTGCGTACGACGCGTGAGCGTAGTCGTCGTCGACGATCGACTTGAGTTCGTCTCGGGTAATCCCGGAGGTCACCGAGCGAAGTCGCGATACTGCCAATGTCACCCGTCCGGCTTGGAGCCAGCCCGGGACAAGGTCTCGTCCGTTCACGTTGTTGCCGCGAACCAGCCACGCCC
>JBDIAL010000390.1:0-2784 GCA_039812405.1 Nostocoides sp. | reverse complement strand
GACCGGGAGTCGCGCGAGGCGGCATACACGCTTGGTCCGGAGTATCGAGCCCTCTTCGAGCAGGTGCTGGCGTATGCCAGGGAGCAGGTGCGCGACGCCGATGACGGCTCATTGCGGCAGCGGGTCAGGTGGTGGTCCGTGCTCGCCCTGCTGCGGACACTCGCGTCATCGCCGCGCGCCGCCGCTGCGACGCTGCGGACGCGCGCCGCAGCGGCAGAGGCGGTCGACATCGCTGAGGCGGACGCTCTGGGACGGGCCAGCGTGCTCGACACGGCGGACGACGAGGCTCTCGAGGCGGCGGATGTCACTCCAGGCGCCGACAGCGACGCCGACGAGGTTTCGGCGTCACCGCACCGACGGCGCCTGCTGGCGATGTCGCGCGCTGCCGAGGCGCTGGAGGGCCCCAAAGCCGACAGCAAGCTCGCCCTCCTCGTCAAAGAGGTCAAAGGGCTGCTCGCCGACGGGTTCGACCCCATCGTGTTCTGCCGGTTCATCGACACCGCCGAGTATGTCGCCGAGCACCTCGACGGTGCTCTCGGCAAAGCCGTCGAGGTCGCCGCGGTAACCGGGACATTGCCGCCCGCCGAGCGTGAGCAGCGGATCCGCGAGTTGACCGACACCGATGCGCGGCATGTCCTCGTCGCCACCGACTGCCTCTCGGAGGGAGTGAACCTGCAAGACGCCTTCCAGGCCGTCGTCCACTACGACCTCGCCTGGAACCCCACCAGACACGAGCAGCGGGAAGGACGGGTCGACCGGTTCGGCCAGCGGGCCGACACCGTACGCGCCGTCACGATCTACGGCATTGACAACAGCATCGACGGCATCGTCCTCGACGTCCTTATCCGTCGGCACCGGGCCATCACGAAGGCCACCGGCGTCATCGTGCCTGTGCCCGAGGGATCCAACAGCGTCCTCGAGGCGCTCATGGAGGGGCTGCTGCTGCGCGGCCAGGACCCCGACCAGCTCGAGCTGGACCTCGGCTTGTCTCAACAGACGGAGGCCCTGCACCTGGCGTGGACCTCAGCCGCGGAAACTGAGCGACTGTCGCGCACCAAGTACGCGCAGGGCACCATCCACCCCGAGGAGGTCGCGGCCGAGGTCGACCTCGTCCGACGCGCCCTGGGAACACATGCCGACATCGACACCTTCACCAGCGATGCGTTACGCGGACTTGGAGCCACGGTCACGCCAACGAAGGAGGGCTTCGAGGCCATCACCACCACGTTGCCCATCGGAGTCCGCGACGCCTTGCCACCTGGCCACGCAGAACCCCTGCCCTTCCACGCCGAGCTGCCCGCACCACGCAGGCACGCCGTCCTCCAGCGGACCGATCCCACCGTCGGCGCCTTGGCGCGCCACGTCCTCGACGTCGCGCTGGACCCGGTGACCGACCCGTCCCACCGCCCGGCGCGTCGCGCAGGCGTCGTACGGACCGAAGCGGTGACGAGCCGCACCACGCTGCTGCTCACCCGCTACCGGTTCCACCTCGACCTCCCCGGAGCCGACGGCATCCGGCAGGTCGTCGCCGAGGACTCCCAGGTCGTCGGCTTTCGCGGCGCCCCGGACCGCGCCGAATGGCTCACCGACACCGAGGTCGCGGCGCTGCTCGGAGCCGAGGCCGACGCCAACATCCCTGTAGACCAGGCCCGAGACCTTGCCGCCCGCATCATCGACAGGCTCGCTGCCGTCACCCCCGCCTTGGACCAGCGGGCCGGCGACCTAGCGACGCAACTCCTGGAGAGCCATCGCCGAGTCCGTGCCGGGTCGGGCGCTGTAAGGCGCGGTCTCGACGTCCGCGCTCAGACGCCTGTCGACATCCTCGGCGTATACGTCTACCTACCCGTCGTCAAGAAGGGGTGAGATCGGTGCTGGACAAGAACGACGTCGGAGCGTGGGTCGTCAAAGGGAACGCCGACGAGAAGTGGTCCTACTACGAAGCACGCGAGGACGCGGGCATCATGCCTGGTGGCAAAGTCAGCTGCAACTGGAGTCTCGGCGCGCCCACACGACGTGATCTCATGGACCAAGGAGACCTCATCGTCATCTATATCGGGGGAAGGGCTGCGGAAGTCGTGGAGATCGGTGTCGTCAACCACGAGCAGAGCAGAGACACCTGGGACCCGGCGCACACCATCGATCCGAGTGAGGTCAACAAGGAGCGAGAGTTCCGCGGCTACGACGGAGTGAGGCTGAGCCAACCCCTGCCGCGATCCGACCTCAAGGCTGACCCCCACATCGCTCAGTCGGAGTTCATCCGTGCGCCGCAGATGTCGAATCCGACGTACCTAACGCCAGAAGCGACTCGTGCTCTGGCTGGCATGATCTCGCCTAAGGACCTCGAGGCCGCCGGCTGGGCCGGCAATGAGGTGCTCAAGCCTTGAGTAGCGACTTCACGACGGTCCGGACCGTTGGCGGGATACTGCCGCTCGACCTGCTGAGTCGAGTCATCGCCGGGGACAAGGACCTTGACGGTCTCAGCTCGGGCGACTATCACCTCGGCGCCGGCGAGTCGCCTCGTGAAGCAGCCAACCGCGCCTGGTCCTACTTGACGGGCGCGTGGGCGACCTTCCAGGCCGAGCTTCAGAAGCGCCCCGACGACGATCCCGCTGTCGGGCTCACCCGCGAGCGCTGGCTCCTGCTCCTCTTCCGCGAGCTCGGCTACGGACGACTCTCGACGACACCTGCCGGTGGGATCACCGTGGGAGACCGCTCGTTCCCGGTCTCCCACCGGTGGGGACAGCTTCCGATCCACTTGCTCGGGTGGGGGGTCGAGGACCTCGA
>JBDIAL010000389.1:0-2795 GCA_039812405.1 Nostocoides sp. | reverse complement strand
GGCGTCGGGGTCGGTGACCGTCGCCCCGCACGTCGCGCAGACCGGGACGTCGGGGGGCGCGGCCGCTCGGGGCTCGTTCACCCCCGGGCCGCCGCCGCGCGCGCGGCCGCCTTGGCCTGCTTCTTGAACTCCCGCACCTTGCCGAGCGACTCGGCGTCGACGACGTCGGCGACCGATCGGTAGGAGCCGTCCTCGGCATACGGCCCGATCGCCTCCCGCCAGCCCTCGGGACGGATGCCGAGCTGCTTGCCGAGGAGGGCGGCGAAGATCCGGGCCTTCTGGTCGCCGAAGCCGGGCAGCGCCTTGAGCCGGGCGACGACCTCGTCGGCCGAGGCGGCCGTCGTCCAGAGGCGGGAGGCGTCGCCGTCGTAGTCGTCGACGACGACGCGGGCGAGTGCCTGGATCCGGGCCGCCATCGAGCGGCCGTAGCGGTGGATGGCCGGCGGCGTGGCCGCGAGATCGGCGAAGGCGGCAGGGTCGGCGTCCGCGATGGCGGCCGGGTCGAGGGTGCCGAACCGGTCGAGGAGCTTCGCCGGCCCGCGGAAGGCCTGCTCCATGGGGTACTGCTGGTCGAGGAGCATCCCCACGAGGAGGGCGAAGGGGCTGCTCGACAGCACCTCGTCGGCGTCGGCGTCCTGGGCGAGCACGAGGGAGGGCGACGTCGGCATACGGCCAACGGTAGCCCGTCCCCCGGCTGCCCGGATCCGACCCGATCGGACGGTCCCGGGCAGCCGGGGCCTCGACGCCGCACCGCCCCGGGTGTCGCCGTCAGGCGGCGACGGGGTTCTTGCGCGGACGGCCGCGCGGACGCTTGCGGGCCACGACGACACCGCCGATGAAGAGCTCACCGCCCCAGACGCCCCACGGCTCCCGGCGGTCGAGGGCACCGGCGAGGCACGCGGCGCGGACGGGGCAGGTCCCGCACAGCGCCTTGGCGAACTCGACGTCCTGCGGGAGCTCGGCGAACCAGATCTCGGCATCGTTCTCCCGGCACGGGATCAGATCGTCGCCCTCGGTCGGCGCGATCAGGTCGATCAGCTCGGTCAGCGCCATGGCGCTCACCTCCTTGTCCTCACCGCCTCTCGTGGAGGCGGTCTGCTGGTGGTCGGTGCCCGGGTGGGGCAGTGGTGGTGGGCCGTCGAGGGTGTCGGTGGCCCCTGGTCATGACGAAGGCCGCGGATCCCGTTGTCGGGATCCGCGGCCTTGGAGGTGATCAGGCGGGTGCCTAGACCGGTGGTGCTCCATGGCGGGGATGCGCGACATCGGAGGTCGAGCCGACGACCGGGATGTACCCATATGCCGAGACGGCGACGGGCAGACGGGTGCCCCGGAAGGACCCGACGGTGGACGCGAGGAAGGCCCCGGAGTGCGTCGTGCACGCGACGTCGACACCGAGGATCTCGGTGCGCCACATCGTCATCGTTGTGTTCATCAGGGCTTCCCTCCTCGTCTCTCTCGCCGGACCCCGGCTCGCTCGTACGGGCCAGGAAGATCGCATACGAGGTTACGCGTCCCACCCGGAGGCTCGCAACGGAATTAATCGACGCCGCGACACGCCGACTGTCAGGCAACGGTCGGGTCTCGGATATGACGGGTGGCGGGGGTGAGGCTGTCAGGGTGCGTGGCGGCAAAGGCGCTGGTGGGAGGCTCGGAGGACACGAGCGCCGGGTGGTCGGGGATGTCTGACTGGTCCGGTTCATGGGTATGCGGCGACTCGGCGGCATGTGAGGCTCGGCGCGTTGCGTGGTGCACCGTCCCGGGCTTCAGCACCCGGGAGGGAGTGCCTCCGGTTTCTGGGGAGGGGTTTCCGCATGACTGCTCGATCCGTCTGGCATACCCGAACACGGTCGCTGCTGGTCGTGGTGGCGTCGGTGGCCCTGGCGCTGACCATGGATGACGCTGCGCAAGCCGCTCCTGAGCAGGCCCGGCCGCGCCCGCGAAGGCCTGGGGTGTTGTGCGGGCGTATCGGCTGTACCGAGCAGTCAACAGGTCCCGCAAGGTCTACAACGCTGGGGGCAGCCCGGGTTGCCTTCAACGTCAGAAAGGCACGGGGCTCGCTCCACGCGACCCGAAACCTCTCGCGGATGCGGTCGGTCAACTCGACTTCTCCCGCGGCACATTCTCGGGCCGTCATGGGGTTTACCGCAGCGCGGTGTACCACTACGCCACGCACGGCGGTCGCCACGGCTCGGCGCGAAACTACTTCGGTTCGGCGCGCTCCGCGCTTTCACAGTATGGCGGACGTGCGGGTGCCCACTACCGAGGTTCGCCGGGCGGGCAGCTCAGCCCTTGGGGGGAATCGATGGGCATCCCTCTGGTAAGTGGCCACCATTTACACCTACAACGACTCCGTGAGGTTCGCATGCATCAGCTGAGCACGTCCGACCTGGACGATCTGGCCCGTGGTCTAGGGAAGGAGCCAGTTGACGAGGTCTCCCAGCAAGATGTCGGGAGACCTCTCGGCCAGGGCTAGGGCCTGCACGTGATCGTGATGACCAGACAGGGTGCGCCCAAGGAAGTCCGCCAGTTGCCAGGGCGGAATCTTGGACACCGGTGCCGATGCGAGCACGTCGACGGGCGCGTTGGGATTGCACAAGACTGCTTCGACCACCTCGGGGTCGTTATCGTGTGCGAGGGCACGCAGGGACTCCGCCGTCGCGGAGGGGTTCTTGGCTACGTTGGCCCGAACCACGGGTTCTTCGTCGTTAGCGAGAGTGTCTAGGGCGTGTCTCCTAATAGTGTTGCCCAGGTAAGGGCGGCGTGGAGGACGGCTCCGGCGCGGTAGGTGATGGCGA
>JBDIAL010000388.1:0-2800 GCA_039812405.1 Nostocoides sp. | reverse complement strand
GGGCCTGCTCGCCGGGCTCGCGGTCGGGGCCGGCGCCGACCTCGTCGCCACCGAGGTGAGCCCGCACCGCGCCGACCTCGTCCGCCGGACCCTCGCGGCAGCGGTCGACGCCGCGCGCGCCGCCGGACGCTCGGTCGAGGTCCGCACCGGCGACGGGCGCGAGGTCGGACGGAGCGAGCCCGCGGCATACGAGCGGGTCCTCGTCGACGCGCCGTGCACGGGGCTCGGGGCCCTCCGGCGCCGGCCCGAGGCCCGCTGGCGCCGACAGCCCGGGGACCTCGCGACCCTCGGCCCCCTCCAGCGGGCCCTCCTCGAGTCCGCCCTCGACGCCGTCGCCCCGGGCGGCGTCGTCGCGTATGCCACGTGCAGCCCGCACCTGTCGGAGACCACCTTCGTCGTCCGCGACGTCGCGAAGCGCCGCCCCGACGTGACGGTCGAGGACACCCGGCCGCTCGTCACGGACACCGCGGGCGACCCGGTCGGCGGGCTCGGGTCCGGGCCGGGCGCCCAGCTGTGGCCGCACCTCCACGGCACCGACGGGATGTACCTCGCCCTCCTCCGCAAGGGCTGACCCGGGCAGGCGCCTCCGGCGGGATAGGTTGGCATCCGTGCAGATCAGTCCGAGCATCCTGTCCGCCGACTTCGCGAACCTCCAGGTCGAGCTCGACCGGATCGCCTCGGCCGACTGGGCCCATGTCGACGTCATGGACAACCACTTCGTGCCCAACCTCACCCTCGGCCTGCCGGTCGTCGAGGCGCTCCTGCGGGTGAGCCCCATCCCGCTCGACGCCCACCTGATGATCGAGGACCCGGACCGCTGGGCGCCGCCCTACGCCGAGGCCGGCTGCCGGTCGGTGACCTTCCACGTCGAGGCGGCCGCCGACCCGGTGCGCCTGGCCCGCGACATCCGGGCCGCCGGTGCCCGGGCCAGCATGGCGATCAAGCCACGGACGCCCTTCGCGCCGTATGCCGAGCTGCTCGCCGAGGTCGACATGGTCCTCGTCATGACCGTCGAGCCCGGCTTCGGTGGTCAGGCGTTCATGGCCGACCAGATGCCGAAGGTGCGCGAGGTCCGGGAGGCGGTCCGCCGGCACGGCGGGGACATCTGGATCCAGGTCGACGGCGGGGTGTCGGCGGCGACGATCGAGCAGTGCGCCGAGGCGGGGGCGGACGTGTTCGTCGCGGGGTCCGCCGTCTACGGCGCGGAGTCGGCGGCCGGCGCCATCGAGGAGCTGCGCGCCCTGGCGGCGACCCATGCCCACTGACGACGGGACGCTCGCCCGCCCGGCCCTCTCAGCCCTCCCGCGGACCACGTGCGGGCGCCCCCTGTCGTCCAGCGACTCCCCGACGCCCGGCGAGCCCCCGGTGTCGACGCCCGGCGAGCCCCTGGCGTCCCTCGACGGGGCATGACGGCGTCGCACGCGCTCCCCGCAGCCGGCCGGCGGCTGCTCACCGAGCCGACGGTGCCGGTCCTCCTGCTCGCCGGCGTCGTCCAGGTCGCCCGCCGCAGCGTCGCCGACATCTGTCTCTTCCTCGGGATGGCGGCCGTCGTCGTCTGGGACGGGCACCGCCGTCGCGCTCCCCGGGCCGACCGCTCCGGGTGGCGGGTCCCGTCCGGCCTGCCGCTCGTCGTCACCGCGGCGGGGTTCGCGCTCGTCGTCTCGGCTCCCTCCCGCTCCTCGCCGTGGCTCGACGCCGGCATGGCGGTGCCGGGTGCGCTCGCCCTCGTCGCGGTCCTCGACGCCCCGACCCCGCCCCGACCTGGGCCTGGACCGGGATCGGGGGATCCGCGCGAGGAGCGGGGGCACGGCTGGCTCGCCTGGCCGTTGCTCGCCCTGTGCCTCGCCCTGCTCGAGCTCGGTGCCTTCCTCAGCCAGTCGAGCCCCACGACGGACAACCCCTCCCACCCCACGGTGAGCACGACGGTGGAGCCGCTCCTCGACGGGCGGCCGGTGCGTGCCGTCGTGCTGTTCGTCTGGTGCCTCGTGGGGGCCTGGCTGGTCCGGTCCGTCCGGGAGGAGAGCCGGTGACCTGGCGCGCGGCGACCGTCACGGCATACCTCCTCGTCGGGGTGGCGGCGATCCTGCTCGAGCTGCTCGGCCGGCTCCGCGTCGGCACCTTCGTCACCCTGGGGGCCGTCGTGCGGCGGGGGCTGGGGCATCGCTCGACCCGGCTCGGGCTGCTCTTCGCCTGGTGGTGGCTCGGGTGGCACTTCCTCAGCGGCCGGTGAGGCCGGCCGGTCGAACCCCATCCGGCCTCACCCGAGAAGCGTGCACCTGACCCGAGGACGCTTCCCTCGCACGGTGACTCTTTGTCGTGGAACCCGATAAAGGTCCGGGTGGGCGGGTGGGGTGAGCCCGGGTGACCGACCAGACATCGGTCCGATGCTTCCGGGACTCGGGCAGCCGAGGCATACTGTCCCTGACGTGTTCCGGGGTCGGTGCAATTCCGAACCGGCGGTGACAGTCCGCGACCCGGCCGCAGCCAGCGGTCGGTTGACTGGGTGGAACTCCCAGACCGACGGTGAAAGTCCGGATGGGAGGTGCACGCCGGTCCCGCGACGCGTCGCAGGACCGGGTCGCGGGTATGCCACATCCGCGCCGAGTCCTCTCCTCGCCCGGAGCCTGACCGACAAGTCGAGGCACGAGGGCAGGACCGATGGACGACGAGACCCCCATGCGGGCCGCGCTCGCCGCTGCCCTCGAGGGGCCGGAGGCGGACCCCAACCCGCGCGTCGGCTGCGTCATCGTCGCGGGCGACGGCGGCGACCCGGTCGTCGGCCAGCACCTCGGCGCCGGCA
>JBDIAL010000387.1:0-2801 GCA_039812405.1 Nostocoides sp. | reverse complement strand
GCCGCCTGCTGCATGGCCAGCTCGGAGGGGCGGCGGGCCAGGCCGAGCGGTCCGAGCCCGGCGGCGATGGCGCCGGAGGAGACGAGGAGCACCTGGGAGCCGGTCGTGCGGCGGGCGGCGAGGGCGTCGACGAGCACGTCGAGGGCCGGGCGGTGCAGACCCCCTCCCCGCGTGCCGGTCAGCGAGGAGGACCCGACCTTGACGACGACGCGCTGCGCCGTCGCGATCCGGCCACGCAGGCCGGTGGCGAACCCCTCCGCGGACTCCTCGCCGGTCGTCGCCTCACGCGTCATCGGCACCCCTGGACGTGACGTCCTCGGCGCGGGCCTCCCGGGACGGGTCGTCGCCGGGCGCCCGCTCCCCCGCCGAGGCCCAGTGGCCGGCGCGCCGCTCGGCGGCCAGCTCGTCGCGGGCCGCGGTCTGGGCGTCCTTGCGCTCGTGGAACTCGCGACGCTTCTCCCCCCGGGTGGGCCGCGACGACTCCTCGAGACGCAGGTCGGTGCCCCGCGGACCGGCGAGCAGCTCGGCGCCGGAGCTCAGGGTGGGCTGCCAGTCGAAGACGACCGCGTCGTCCTCGGGACCGATGAGGACGGTGTCCCCGGCGACGGCGCCCGCGGCATACAGCTCCTCCTCGACGCCCAGCCGGTTCAGCCGGTCCGCGAGGTAGCCGACCGCCTCGTCGTTGGAGAAGTCGGTCTGGCGCACCCATCGGGTCGGCCGCTCCCCCACGACGCGGTAGACCTCGCCCTCCGGGGACGCCTCGCGGCGCACGGCGAACCCGCTGTCGTCGACGGCCCGGGGCCGGATGACGACGCGCGGCGGCGCGAGGACGGCGAGCTCCTCCCGGGCCGCGGCGACGTGCCGGGCCAGGGCGAAGGTCAGCTCCCGCAGCCCGGTGTGCGCGACGGCCGAGACGACGAAGACCTCGAGCCCCCGCTCCTCCAGGTCCGGCCGGACCAGCTCGGCGAGCTCGCGGGCCTCGGGGACGTCGGCCTTGTTGAGGACGACGATCCGGGTGCGCTCGGCGAGCGGCCGACCGCCGAGGGTGGCGTCGGGGACGTATGCCGCGAGCTCCTCCTCGATGACGTCGAGGTCGGTCATCGGGTCGCGTCCGGGCTCGAGGGTCGCGCAGTCGACGACGTGGACGAGCACCGAGCAGCGCTCGACGTGGCGGAGGAACTCCAGGCCGAGCCCGCGCCCCTGGCTGGCGCCCGGGATGAGGCCGGGGACGTCGGCGACCGTGAAGCGCTCCGAGCCAGCCGTCACGACGCCGAGGTTGGGGACGAGCGTCGTGAAGGGGTAGTCGGCGATCTTCGGCCGGGCGGCCGAGAGGACCGACACGAGGGAGGACTTCCCCGCGCTGGGGAAGCCGATGAGGGCGACGTCGGCGAGCGACTTCAGCTCGAGGACGACGTCGAGCCGCTCCCCCGGCTCCCCGAGCAGCGCGAAGCCGGGCGCCTTGCGGCGCGGTGAGGCGAGCGCCCGGTTGCCCAGACCGCCGCGGCCCCCGCGGGCGACGACGTACGTCGCGCCGGGACCGACGAGGTCGGCGAGGACCTCTCCGTCCGTCGTCGTGACGACCGTGCCCTCGGGCACCGGCAGGACGAGGTCCTCGCCGTCGGCGCCGTTGCGCTCGTCGCCGGCGCCGGGGCGGCCGTTCGGCGCGGTGCGGTGGGGGCTGCGGTGGTAGTCGAGCAGCGTCGTCGACTGCGGGTCGACGACGAGGACCACCGAGCCGCCACGCCCGCCGTTGCCACCGTCGGGGCCGCCGAGGGGCTTGAACTTCTCCCGGCGGATCGAGGCGACGCCGTGACCGCCGTCGCCCGCGGACACGTGGAGGACGACGCGGTCCACGAACGTCGTCATCGGTGGTCCTCCTCGGTTCTGGTGGTCTGGTGGCCTGGGGATCAGGCGGTCGGGTGGTCTGGTGGTCGGGGACCGCGTGGTCGGACGGTCCGGGACGCGGGAAGGGGCGGGTCCGCCGTGCGGCCCGCCCCTTCCCGGTCACGTGTGCGGGGAGCCGGGCCCCCCGCATACGGGTCACTGCGCGGCGGTCTCCGCCGGGACGATGTTGACGACCCTGCGGCCGCGCCGCGAGCCGAACTCGACGGCGCCCGGGACGAGCGCGAACAGCGTGTCGTCCCCACCGCGGCCGACGCCGTCGCCGGGGTGGAAGTGGGTGCCGCGCTGGCGGACGATGATCTCGCCGGCACCGACGACCTCGCCGCCGAAGCGCTTGACGCCGAGCCGCTGGGCGTTGGAGTCGCGACCGTTGCGGGTCGAGGATGCGCCCTTCTTGTGTGCCATGTCTGTGGGCCTTTCTCGGAAAGTCTCTGGTGAGCCGGGCTCAGGCGTCGATCGCCGTGATCCTGACCTGGGTCAGGTGCTGACGGTGACCCTGGCGCTTGCGGTAGCCGGTCTTGTTCTTGTACTTCAGGATCGTGATCTTCGGGCCCTTGGCCGGCTTGACGACCTCGGCGGTGACCTTCACCGAGGCGAGCGCCGACACGTCGGAGGTCACGGCGCCGCCGTCGACCACGAGGAGGGGGGTCAGCTCGATCGTCGAGCCCGCCTCACCGGCGACCTTGTCGATGATGAGGGTGTCGCCGACGGAGACCTTCTCCTGACGGCCGCCTGCGCGCACAATCGCGTACACGGTGTTCTCACTTTCGCTTTCGGGTGACACGCTCTCTCGGGTGACCGGCTGACAGCTACCCTGCGGCGCAGGACGTCGGCTCGGTGGGCGCACCAACGCCGAAGGCTACCGGCCCCCGTGGTCGGCTCCAAATCACGCGGGCGGT
>JBDIAL010000386.1:0-2802 GCA_039812405.1 Nostocoides sp. | reverse complement strand
CCCCGGGGCTCGTGATGTCGGTCGGCGTGCCGGACGCCACCGGTGTTCCGCTGCTGCGCGACCGGACGCTGCTTGCCGGCGATGCCGCGGCGTACGTGTGCCGGCGGTTCGTCTGCGACCGCCCGGTGTCCACGCCGACCGAGCTCGCGGCCCTGCTGTCCGCGCCGCACTGACGCCGGCAGCGGCGACCTCAAGGCGAAGCGTCGACGGGCGTGCGGACTGTCCGCGGACCAGCTCGACCCAAGAACCAGCAATCCTCAACGCCTACGGATGAATCCCGACGACGCTAGACATTGAAGCAGGACTCCACGACGTCAGCGTCCTGCACGACGATCGCCCTCACGCAGATCGCATCGGCACGATCGCCTTGAGCTGATCACGCAGGACCCGTCGTTCGAGCCGAAGCTCATAGTGGCTCTGGAGGTTCATCCAGAACTCGGCCGTCGTCCCGAAGTAGCGGCTCAGCCGCACCGCCGTGTCCGCGGTGATCCCGCGCTTGCCGTGAACGATCTCGTTGATCCGCCGCGGCGGCACCCCGATCGCCACCGCCAGCTTGTTCTGAGTGATCCCGAAGCCCTTGATGAAGTCCTCCATCAGAACCTCACCGGGGTGGATCGGGGCGATCCGGTCAGTGGTAGTCGACGAGCTTGACATGCTCCGCGCCTCCGTCCTTCCACACGAAACAGATCCGCCATTGGTCGTTGACGCGGATGCTGTGCTGCCCCTTGCGGTCGCCCTTCACTACTTCTTGCCGCCCGTACCTGGGGCCTGCTGGAAACGGAACTCGACCACGTCGCCGTCGCGCATGACGTAGTCCTTGCCCTCCATGCGCGCCTTGCCGGCCGCCCGGACCGCGGCGATAGAGCCGGCCGAGACCAGGTCGTCGTAGGCGATCACCTCGGCCTTGATGAAACCCTTCTGGAAGTCGGTGTGGATCACCCCTGCCGCCTCGGGCGCCGTGGCACCCCTGCGGACGGTCCACGCGCGCGACTCCTTCGGCCCGGCGGTCAGGTAGGTCTGCAGGCCGAGCGTCTCGAACGCGACCCGCGCGAGGGTCGACAGCCCGGACTCGCTGAGCCCGATGGACTCCAACAGCTCGAGCGCGTCCTCGTCGTCGAGCTCGGCGAGCTCGGCCTCGGTCTTGGCGTCGAGCAGCACGGCCTGCGCGGGCGCGACCAGCTCCCGCAGCTCCGCCGTCAGCGACGGGTCGCCGAGCTCGTCGGCGTCGACGTTGAAGACGTACAGGAACGGCTTGGCCGTCAGCAGGAACAGCTCACGCAGCGGGTCCCGGTCCAGCCCCGACTCGAAGATCGTCCGGCCTTCCGACAGGAGGTCGTACGCCGCCTGGGCGGCCGCGAGCACCTCCGCCCGGGACTTGTCGAGCCGCGCCTCCTTCTGCAGTCGCGGCAATGCCTTCTCGACGGTCTGCAGGTCCGCGAGGACCAGCTCGGTGTTGATCGTCTCGATGTCGTCCTTGGGCGACACGGCACCGTCGACATGCACCACGTCGGGATCGGTGAAAACCCGGATCACCTGGCAGATCGCGTCGGACTCGCGGATGTTCGCCAGGAACTTGTTGCCGAGCCCGGCACCCTCGCTGGCGCCCTTCACGATCCCCGCGATGTCGACGAAGGTGACGGTGGCGGGGACCTGGCGCTCCGAGCCGAAGAGCTCCGCCAGCACCGCCAGCCTGGCGTCGGGCACCCCGACGACACCCGTGTTCGGCTCGATCGTCGCGAACGGATAGTTCGCCGCGAGGACGTTGTTCTTCGTCAACGCGTTGAACAGCGTGGACTTGCCGACGTTGGGCAGGCCGACGATGCCGATGGTGAGAGCCACGGCGGGATTTTAGTGTCGCGTGTCAGGGTGAACCGCCACGGCATCCGGCGGGCAGGTTCCGGGACCACACCATGTGGCGCCGCCGTGAGAGGTTCAGCCGTCGACCCGTTGGAACACGACCGCTGCACCGGAACGGTAGACCTCGCGCCAAGCCCCGGAGCCCGCCAGCTCCGATGCCGTGAGCTGGCGTGCCTCGCCGTAGACGACCCGCTCGCCGACGAAGGCGTACCACACGTCCAGCTCGTCGGCGACGCGACGGGCGCGCGGGTCCTGGTCGACGTCCGCGGCGTCGTGCAGCAGGTACCAGCGGTCCTGCCAGGCAGGTGTCAGCCACAGGTCACTCTTGGGTCCGAACACGGGCGCGACGCCGGCGACCGGGTACATCCACATCGACCCGTCGTGGGAGTCGTTCAGGACCCGCTGCCCCGGGGTCACGTGGGCACCCAGCCAGGTGAAGGCGGCCCGATCGTCCGGTGTGAGGACCGAGTACGCGCCGTACGTGCGCGACCCGAGCGTCGCGCTCACCGCGACTGCCGGCACCACCACCACGACGCCGAGGACGCCGGCCACCGCGAGGACCCGCGGCCAGCCCTGGCCGGCCAGCAGCGCGACGCCGGCACCGGCGAGGACCACCAGCGGCACCGTCAGCGTGGCGAGCAGCCGATAGCCGTTGGCATACCACGGTGTCGCGAGCACGTGGGCGAGCGGGGAACCGATGATGCAGGCCCACGCGAGGACGGCCAGCGCGCCCGACGCGACGGACATGCCGACGACAGGGCGGCACCGCCGGGCGGCCCAGATGCCCAGGACGACCAGCGCGCTCACCGCCCAGGCCACGTACCGCTGGCGTACGCCCCACTGGTCGGCGATCTCCGGCGCCCCGATCAGGCTCATCCAGCCGTCGTCGAGGGCCTGCACGGGCCAGGTCGACGCGCCCGGGGTCCCGGCGGCGCGCTCGCTCAG
>JBDIAL010000385.1:0-2805 GCA_039812405.1 Nostocoides sp. | reverse complement strand
GTCGCGAGGTGCTGCGCTCCTCGACGGCCGGGCCGGCCGCGCTCGCCGTGCTGTCGGCCGCCTCCCGCTGGTCCTGACTCCGGCTGCCCTGCTGGGCTGCCTCCCGGCTGGGCCGCCTCCCGGCTGGGCCCCTCCCGCCGGGCCTGCCGCCTGCCTGGCCGGGCCTGGCTCGGCCTCCACTCCGGCCGGCCAGGCTGGTGGGGAAGCTGACCACAGCTCTGACTCGGGTCATCCTCCCCACGAGGAAGGCCCACACCCACCGGGAGAGGCGGGGCAGGGGCGGGAGGTCTGTCGCAGACGGTGACCAGGACAGCCTCGAGGAGTCGATGCGGCGGTGCCCGCCACCGGTCGAGGTATGCCAAGACCACCGCAGGGGCATTGAATACCTCCACCCAGCCCAGGACCCCGCCGGTCGAGGTATGCCAGGACCACCGCGGGGACTCCGCATACCTCCACCCAGCCCAGGACCCCACCGGTCGAGGTATGCCAGGACCACCGCGGGGACGCCGCATACCTCCACCCAGTCCAGGACCCGCCGGTCGAGGTATGCCAGGACCACCGCGGGGACACCGGTCACCTCACCGGGACGGGGCAGACGAGGTGAAGGCAAGCGGGGTGGACGAGGTGATGGGAAGCGGGGTGGACGGGGTGAAACGGTGCCATCGTGCGGGCCGGTGTGGGTGACCGGGTCGGTAGGGTCGTGAGCATGAGCCCGACGCCCGAGACCGACTGCATCTTCTGCAAGATCATCACCGGCGACATCCCTGCCACGGTCGTCCACGAGTCCGAGCACGCGGTGGGGTTCCGCGACCTCAACCCGCAGGCGCCGACGCACGTCCTGGTCATCCCCCGGCGGCATGTCGCCGATGTCGCGAGCCTCGCGTCGGACGCGCCGGAGGAGGTGGCCCCGCTCTTCGACGCCGCGGCCGCGGTGGCGGCAGCGGAGGGGCTGACGAACGGCTACCGCATGGTCGCCAACACGGGGGCCGACGCCCAGCAGACGGTGTTCCACGCCCACATCCACGTCCTCGGGGGCCGGCCGATGACCTGGCCACCCGGCTGAGTCCGCGGACCTTCCCCTGCCGGTCGAGGCGAGGGCCCCGGGGGAACGGAGGGCGCGGACCGCGCGGAGGGCAGGGTCCGCAGGGCCGCACCTAGAATGGGCGGCACGATGACCGAGCCCTCCGACGACCAGCCGACCACCCCGGGTGGGGGTGCCGCCGACCCCGCGCCCAGCCGGGCCCGCACCGGGGCGGACACACCGCATACCCCCGTCCACACCGTCGTCATCCCGCCGGAGGTCTCCATGGTCTCCCTGCTCGGGCCCCGCGACGAGCTGCTGCGGACCATGGAGCGGCAGTTCCCGCGGACGACGATCCACGTGCGGGGCAACGAGTTCCACGTGGCCGGGCCGAGCGCCGACGTCGCCCTCGTCGAGCGCACCATCGACGAGCTCATCGCCGTCATCGAGGCCGGGCAGCCGCTCAACCGGGACGCCGTCGAGCGCTCCATCCAGATGCTCCAGGCCCAGACCGTCGAGCGCCCAGCCGACGTCCTCACGATGAACATCGTGAGCAACCGGGGCCGCACGATCCGTCCCAAGACGCTCAACCAGAAGCACTACGTCGACGCCATCGACACCCACACCATCGTCTTCGGGATCGGGCCCGCCGGCACCGGCAAGACCTACCTCGCGATGGCCAAGGCGGTCGCGGCGCTCCAGGGCAAGAAGGTCAACCGGATCATCCTCACCCGGCCGGCCGTCGAGGCGGGGGAGCGGCTCGGGTTCCTGCCCGGCACGCTCAACGACAAGATCGACCCCTACCTGCGCCCGCTCTACGACGCGCTCCACGACATGGTCGACCCGGAGTCGATCCCGCGGCTCATGGCCGCCGGGACGATCGAGGTCGCGCCGCTGGCCTACATGCGCGGCAGGGCCCAGCCGCTGGACGCGCTCGTCCTCACCCCGGAGGGCTTCCGCGCGATCGGCGAGCTGACCGTGGGCGACCTCGTCGTCGGGTCCGACGGCCGCCCCACCCCGGTGATCGGGGTCTTCCCCCAGGGCCGCAAGGAGATCCACCGCCTCGCGACCCGGGACGGGGCCTCCACGCGAGCCTGCGGCGAGCACCTGTGGACCGTGCGCACGACTGCCGCCTCCGACGTCGACCCTCGTGCGCTCGAGGCCGACCCCGCTGCGTCCGGCTGGCACGTCGCCGACACCTCCGCCCTGGCCGAGGCGCTGGCGGCCGGAGCGCGGGTGGAGCTGCCCCTCGTCGCGCCCGTCCACCTCGCCGCGGTGCCCCGGGGGACCGATCCGTATGCCGCGGGCCGGGCGGCGTGGTCCGGCGCACCGGCGGGTCGGGTCGCCACCGCACTCGCGGCCGGACCATCGACCGGGACCCTCCTGCAGACCGTCCCCGAGCGGCTCGCCGTGCTCCAGGGCCTGCTCGACGCCGGGGCCGAGCTCGACGAGGTCCGGGGGATCGTCACGCTCGTGCCGGACACCGACGAGCTGGCGTGGGACGTGACCTTCCTCGTCCGGTCCCTCGGCGGCACCGCCACCCGCGTCGACGGCCCGCGCGTCGACGGGTCGGTCCTCGAGATCCGCCTGCCCGGGGGGCTGGCGCCGTTCCGGGAGGACCCGCGGGCCGCGGCATACGCGCGGACCGGAGGCGTGCGACCCGTCCGCCTCCTCGAGAGCATCGAGCCGCTCGGCGTGGCGGAGACGGTGTGCATCCAGGTGCTGGCGGAGGACTCGCTCTACGTCACCGACGACTTCATCGTCACGCACAACACCCTCAACGA
>JBDIAL010000384.1:0-2841 GCA_039812405.1 Nostocoides sp. | reverse complement strand
CCGCAGCGCGTGCCGACCGGCTCGCGGCACCCGGGTCGCGGCCGGCCGCCCTCCCCTCCCCCGTCGAGGCACGTGAGCGGCTGCTCCGCGGGCGGATCGGGCCGCCCTCCTCCTATGCCCACGTCCTCGTCGACGAGGCCCAGGACCTCTCCCCCCTCCAGTGGCGGATGGTCGGGCGACGGGGCCGGGGCGCCTCGTGGACGGTCGTCGGCGACGCCGCCCAGGCCTCCTGGCCGGAGCCGGACCAGGCGCGGGAGGCCCGGCTCGAGGCATACGGGCTGCGGGGACGCCCCGGGCGTCCCGGGACACCCGCGGGGCCACCGGTGCGGCGGTTCCACATGGCCACGAACTACCGCAACGCCCGCGAGATCTTCGACTACGCGCGCGACGTCATCCTGCCCGTCGTACCCGACGCGGACATCCCCCAGGCCGTGCGGGAGACGGGGGTCGTGCCGGCGGTGCGCATGCTGGGTCCCGACGTCGCCGCGGACGTCGGACGCGCCGTGGGCGACCTGCTGCCCGAGGTCGAGGGAGCGATCGCCGTCATCACGCCGCTGCGGCACGAGCCGGCCGTCCGCCGGCTCGCGGAGTCCGCGGACTGGCCCGATCGCGTCGTCGTCGTCGACCCGCTCTCGACGAAGGGGCTCGAGTACGACGCGACCGTCGTCGTCGACCCGGACCGGATCACCGCGGAGTCGCCCGGTGGCGCGCGAGTGCTCTACGTCGCCCTCACCCGGGCCGCCCACCGGATGACCGTCCTCGCGGAGGACGACCCCGTCCGCTGACAGCGACTGCTGGACCTCCGCCTGCTCGACCTGCCGGCCGCACTGGCCTGTCGACCGTCCGGCTCCGCTGGCCCGTCGGGCTCGGTCGACCTGCCGGCCCTGCTGGTCTGTCGACGGACCGGCTGCACTGGTCTGTCGGCTCTGTTCTGTCGGCTCTGTCGATGCGCCAATCCCGTTGGCCAGTTGGGATTCCCGTCCTGGCCCTGCATGAATCCGACCCAATCGGACAGTCTCATGCAGACCTGCGGATGGCCGTAACCCACCGTCCGCGTCAGCTGCGCTGGGCTCGCTGACCGGATAATCCGGGCATCTTACCCCTGGCCTGAGGAATCTCGTCGGGAACTGCTGTGGAAGTTCTCGATTTCGGGGACAGGAGGGCCCCGGCACTGGTTGTGTTGTCCTGTTGGCACCGAGGGAGGGGTGTGCGGTGCCATCGCCAGCCGGTGGTTGTGACGGGTCAAACCCCCCTCCCTGCACCCGAGCAGCCACCCCGGGGACGTCCCGCTTCGGCGGGACGTCCCCGACCCTTTCCCGGACCTGTGCCCCGCGGGCCGTGCCGACGGCCGGTCCGTGGTCAGCCCGGAAGTCGGGTCGCCCGGGGCCGCACACTCCGGGGCGGCTCAGCCCACGGGGCGCGGCACCCGATGATGCTCAGCCCAGGAGCGAGTGGCGCCCGATGATGGCGTCGCGCTCGGGGCCGACCCCGATCGCGGAGATCCGCGCGCCGACGAGCTCCTCGACGCGCTCGACGTAGGCCCGGGCGGCGGCGGGCAGCTCCGCGAAGGTGCGGCACCCGCTGATGTCCTCCCACCAGCCGTCGAGATACTCGTAGACGGGGGTGGCGTGATGGAAGTCGGTCTGGTTGACCGGCATCTCGTCGTGCCGGACCCCGTCGACCTCGTAGGCGACGCACACCGGCAGCTGCTCGATGCCGGTGAGGACGTCGAGCTTGGTCACCACGAAGTCGGTCACCCCGTTGATCCGCGTCGCGTAGCGCCCGACGACGGTGTCGAGCCAGCCGCAGCGCCGTGGCCGGCCGGTCGTCGTGCCGTACTCCGCCCCCGTCTTGCGCAGCAGCTCGCCCAGGTCGTCGTGCAGCTCGGTCGGGAAGGGCCCCTCCCCGACCCGGGTGCTGTAGGCCTTGAGGACGGCGATGACCCGCGACACCCGCGTCGGCGGGATGCCGGACCCCGTGCAGGCCCCGCCCGCCGTCGCGCTGGACGACGTGACGAAGGGGTAGGTGCCGTGGTCGACGTCGAGGAGCGTCGCCTGGCCGGCCTCGAGGAGCACGGTGGCCCCCGCGTCGAGGGCGCGCTCGAGGACGAGGGAGGTGTCGGCGACGAGCGGACGCAGCCGCTCGGCATACGACAGCAGCTCGGCGACGACCTCGTCCGCGGCGACGGACCGCCGGTTGTAGATCTTGGTGAGCACCTGGTTCTTCACCTCGAGGGCCGCCACGACCTTCTGCCGCAGGATGCCCTCGTCGAACAGGTCCTGGACCCGGATGCCCGTGCGGCTCATCTTGTCGGCGTACGTCGGGCCGATGCCGCGCCCGGTCGTCCCGATCCGCCGGGAGCCGAGGAAGCGCTCGGTCACCTTGTCGAGGGTCCGGTTGTAGGACGGGATGAGGTGGGCGTTGGCACTGACGAGGAGCCGGCTCGTGTCGACACCGCGCGCCTCGAGCCCGTCGATCTCCGCGAAGAGGACCTCGAGGTCGATGACGACGCCGTTGCCGATGACCGGCGTGCACGACGGCGTGAGGATGCCCGACGGCAGGAGGTGGAGGGCATACTTCTCGCCCTCGACGACGACCGTGTGCCCGGCGTTGTTGCCGCCGTTGAACTTCACGACGTAGTCGACGTCGGCCCCCATGAGGTCGGTGGCCTTCCCCTTGCCCTCGTCCCCCCACTGGGCTCCGACCAGCACGATCGCCGGCATCCTCGACCTCCTATGGCGTATGGACGGCGTCCGGGACGGACAGAGGACCCTGGCGGCGGCCGGGGTCCTCGCCCGGGCAACCCTAGCGCGACCGGGCCGCCCCGCGGACCGCCGTCCG
>JBDIAL010000383.1:0-2864 GCA_039812405.1 Nostocoides sp. | reverse complement strand
CCGGCCGCGCCCCCGAGCCCGTCGACGGACCGGCCACGCCCGCGGCGCGCTGCGGACGCGTCGGCGCCGTGGCAGCGCGCGGAGCACCCGGGCTGGGCGTTCTACCGCTGGTACTCGTCATGCACGGACCTCCGCCGCTCTCAATCCGACTCCGGTGACCGTCGGTCGCCGGAATCCTCTGCCTCGTCATCGGAGTCATCCGAGTCACCTGGGCCACCCAAGTCACTGGACTCGCGCGACGCTACCGCCTCGACGTGGGCCGATACCTCCTCTGACGGTACGCCACCGGGCCCGGTCGAGGCATCCTCACTCGCCTGCGCCGCCCCCGGTTCGCTCTCAGCTTCCTCCTCAAGCTCCTCGTCATCCCCGGTCTCGGCGTTACGGGCGACGGCCACGATCGCGTCGCCGCGATCGGGCTTGGCGAACTGCACACCCATCGTGTTGCGGCCCGTCTGGCGCAGCTCGTCGACTCGCGACCGGACGATCTTGCCCTTCTCCATGACGACCATGACCTCGTCGCCCTCGTTGACGATGAGCGCACCCACGAGATGGCCGCCGCGCTCGGACAGGGCCGCGACCCGCACCCCCAGCCCGGCTCGGCCCTTGACCGGATAGTCCGACGCCGGCGTGCGCTTGGCCAGACCGTTCTCGAAGACGACGAAGACATCCGGGTCGGTGCCCTCGGGCACCAGCCCCATGGCCAGCAGGTGATCCCCGCCGCGGAACTTCATCCCGGTGACACCGCTGGTCGCCCGGCCCATCGGGCGCAGGACCTCGTCACTGGCGTGGAACCGCGACGACTGACCCTTGCGCGAGACGAGCAGCAGGTCGTCCTCCGGTCCGGCCACCCGCGCTCCGACGACCTCATCGCCCTCGCGCAGGTTGACGGCGATCAGCCCCCCGCTACGCGGCGAGTCGTACTCCTGCAGGCGAGTCTTCTTCACCAGGCCGTTGCGGGTCGCGAGCACGAGATACGGCTTGACGTCGTAGTCGGCGATCGCCAACACCTGGGCGATGTGCTCATCCGGCTGGAAGGCCAGCAGGTTCGCGACGTGCTGGCCCTTGCTTTCCCGGCTGCCCTCGGGCAGCTCGTAGGCCTTGGCCCGGTAGACCCGACCGAGGTTGGTGAAGAACAGCAGCCAGTGGTGCGTCGTCGTGACGAAGAAGTGCTCGACGATGTCGTCGCCGCGCAGCGTCGCGCCGCGCACGCCCTTGCCGCCGCGCTTCTGCGACCGGTACTCATCCACCCGCGTCCGCTTGGCGTAGCCACCCCGCGTGATCGTCACGACGACCTGCTCCTGCGGGATGAGGTCCTCCATCGACACATCCCCGCCGTAGGGGACGATCTCGGTGCGGCGGTCGTCACCGAACCGGTCGACGATCTCGTCCAGCTCCGTGCCGACGATCTCCCGCTGTCGGTGCGGCTTGGCGAGAATGTCGGCGTAGTCGTCGATCTTGCGCTGCCAGTCGTCATGCTCGTCGATGAGCTTCTGGCGCTCCAGGGCCGCGAGCCGCCGCAGCTGCATGTCGAGGATCGCCTGCGCCTGCTGTTCGTCGATGTCGAGCAGCTCCATGAGGCCCTCTTTGGCCACCTCCACCGTCGGGGAGCGCCGAATGAGCGCGATGACCTCATCCAGCGCGTCGAGCGCCTTGAGCAGCCCCCGCAGGATGTGGATGCGCTCCTCCGCCTTGCGCAGCCGGTAGGTCGTGCGCCGCACGATGACGTCGATCTGGTGGTTCACCCAATGCCGGATGAAGCCCGACACCGGCAGCGTGCGCGGCACCCCGTCGACGAGCGCGAGCATGTTCGCGCCGAAGGACTGCTGCAGCGGCGTGTGCTTGTAGAGGTTGTTCAGCACGACCTTGGCGACCGCGTCCCGCTTGAGCACGATGACCAGCCGCTGGCCCGTGCGCCCCGACGTCTCGTCGTTGATGTCGGCGATGCCGCCGAGTCGGCCGTCCTTGACGAGCTCGGCGATCTTCAGGGCCAACGCGTCCGGGTTGACCTGATACGGCAGCTGCGTGACGACCAGGCACGTGCGGTTCTGAATCTCCTCGACCTGCACGACCGCCCGCATGATGATCGAGCCGCGGCCGGTGCGATAGGCCTGCTCGATGCCCGTGCGGCCCATGATGAGCGCCCCGGAGGGGAAGTCCGGGCCCTTGATGATGCTCATGCAGGCGTCGAGCAGCTCCTCCTTGCCCGCCTCCGGGTGCGCCAACAGCCACTGTGCCGCCGCGGCGACCTCCCGCAGGTTGTGCGGTGGGATCTGCGTGGCCATGCCGACCGCGATGCCCGCCGAGCCGTTGATGAGCAGATTCGGGAAGCGGGCCGGCAAGACCTCCGGCTCCTGATTCTTGCCGTCGTAATTGTCCTTGAAGTCGACGGTCTCCTCGTGGATATCGCGCACGAGTTCCATCGCCAGCGGCATCATCCGGCACTCGGTATATCGACTCGCCGCCGCACCGTCGTTACCCGCCGACCCGAAGTTGCCCTGACCGTCGACCAGCGGATAACGCATCGACCACGGCTGCACGAGCCGCACCAAGGCGTCGTAGATCGCGCTGTCGCCGTGCGGGTGATATTGCGCCATGACGTCGCCGACGACGCGCGCGCACTTGTTGTACCCGCGGTCGGGGCGGAACCCGCCGTCGTACATCGCGTAGATGATGCGGCGGTGCACCGGCTTCAGCCCGTCGCGCACATCCGGCAACGCGCGGCTGACGATAACGCTCATCGCATACTCGATGTAGCTGCGCTGCATCTCGACGTTGAGGTCGACCGGCTCGACCCGATCGACGGTGGTGGGGGGTACGTCAGTCACGAATCCGTCTACCTCTCAGAGACATTCGTCAGAAGCTCG
>JBDIAL010000382.1:0-2899 GCA_039812405.1 Nostocoides sp. | reverse complement strand
AGCGTGAAACCGGATGGGAAGGGATCGGTCGGATCGAGGACATACTGTGCGGTCCCCGTGATCCAGGCTCGTCCGGACACTCTGGGGCGCACGGCAGGGATCGTTCCCACCGTGCCGGTGCCTTCCAGCCGACCCACGAACCGGCTGCCGATGAGGGACTCGTTGACGATGGTCTCGCCCAATGCCAGCTGCCCCTTGGCATGCAGCTGCGCCATGCGCGCCGCCGTGCCGGTTCCACACGGTGATCGGTCGAAGTAGCCGGTGTAGTTCGCCAACGCATTGCGCGAATGCGTGGGCGTGCTGTCGGGAGCCAGGAACTGCACGTGGAGCACACCCTCGATCGACGGATCCTCGGGGTGCACGGGTCGAGCTCGATCGTTGATGGCATCCATGATCGCCCGGCCGGCCTGCAGGATCCGGTCGCGAGCGGAGACGTCGAACGGGATGCCGAGCTGAGCCAGGGGAACGATGGGATAGAAGTTCCCGCCGTATGCCAGGTCGTACCTCACCGGGCCCAGCTCCGGAACGTCGATCTCGGCGTCGATCGCGGAACAGAACGACGGGGTCATGTCCAGCTCGACGCTCGTGGCACGACCGTCGCACACCTGGGCCGTCGCCACGACCCGTCCGGCCGGCGTGTCGAGCCGCACGACGGTGACGGGCTCGTGGACCTCCACCATGCCCGTCTCGATGAGGACCGTGACCACGCCCATGGTGCCGTGTCCGCACATCGCGTGGATGCCGCCGGACTCGATGTAGAGGACACCCCAGTCCCCGTCATCGGTCGTAGGGGGCTGCAGGATCGCTCCGGACATGGCGGCATGTCCACGCGGCTCGTCCATCAGGAGGCCACGCAGCGGCTCGAGGTTCTCGATGGCATACCTCCTCCTCTCCGACATGGTGCTCCCTGGCAGCGGTGGCACTCCACCGACGACGACTCGCGTCGGCATCCCCTCAGTGTGTGAGTCGACCGCGTGAAGCAGGCGTTGGTACCGCATTCATCTCCCTTCGTCCCGCGCGTCCGCGCCGGCTTCCTGACGAGCGGCCCGTGAGAAGTTGGGCACGAGCGACTCGTAGAGGCCGACATACTGTCCGAACCGCTCCTCGTAGACACCCCGATGAGCATCGTCGGGTTCGTAGGTGTGAGCGAGACGCACGGTCGCTCGGACACCCTCGTCGATCGAGGCAAACTCGCCGACGCCGACGCCGGCCAGGATCGCGGCGCCGAGCGCGCCCGCGTCCGGCTGCTGCGTCGTGACGACGGGTACTCCCGTGATGTCCGCCTCCAGCTGCTTCCAGACGGCGCTGCGGGACCCGCCTCCCAGAGCACGGATCTCGGAGGTCCGGATCCCGGCAGCGGCGAAGGCCTCCACGTTGCGTCGGACGACGAAGGCGATGCCCTCCATCAGGGCACGGACCAGATGAGCACGGGTATGCTGCAGCGTCAGGCCCATGATCACGCCGCGGGCATTCTCGTTGTTCTCCGGAGCCATCGCGCCTTGCAGGTGAGGCAGCATGAGGACTCCGTCGGAGCCGGCGGGCGCGCCGGCGGCGAGCTCGCCGAGGATGTCGTAGGGGCTTTGCCCCGTCCGCGCGGCGGCCTCCATTTGCGGTTCGCACAGCGTGTCACGGAACCACTTCAGGACGATGCCCCCACCACTGAAGGTATGGAACATGTAGGTGTCGGGGACGCCGTGGTAGTGCACGGGAACGACGCCTCGAGGATCACGGCCGGGGGCAGGCAGCGTGGAGCAGATCGCCACTGCGGCGCCCGTGTTCTCGCTGAAGCCTCCCGGTGCGACGTTTCCGCCCCCGATGGCCCCACAGGCCTGGTCGAGAGCACCCGCACAGACCAGCGTGTCGGTGTCGAGGCCGAGTTCCTCGGCGATCGTTGGCCGGACCGTGCCGACCGGCGCTCCGGGCTCGACGATGGCCGGCAGTTGGTGTGTTCCGACGCCGAGGACGTCGAGCATCTCCGGCCACCATGACTTGGTGGTGATGTCCCAGTAGCAGGTCGAGGTGGCGAGCGACCCCTCGACGACGTACTCCCCGCACATGCGCGACAGCAGGTAGTCCTCGATGAGCAGATATCGCGCTGCGCGGTCGGCCACGTGGGGTTCATGACGGCTGAGCCAGAGCAGCTTGGCCGCCGGCCAGGCGGCCAGCATCTCGGGTTGCCCCGTCACGGCGTAGAGCCGCTCGGCGGGGAACCGATCCGCCAGCTCCGCCGACTCCTCCGTTGCCCGGTTGTCCAGCCAGACGATCGCCGGTCGCAGCGCTCTGCCGGTCGCGTCGACCGGGACGAGAGTCTCCCCTTGTGCGGAGAGGGCCAGGCTGGCCACCCGTCCGCGACTGTCGCCTGCTCGCCTCCAGACGGCGGCGAGGCAGTCGCGGGCAGCGGCCCAGTACACCTCGACATCCACCTCGACCGCATTGTTCGCGGGGGTGGACAGCGCGTACTCCGCCGTGGCGGAGGCCACTACCTCGCCGGTCACCGTGTACAGGGCGCACTTGACGGCCGTGGTTCCCACGTCCACCGCGAGCACGGTACGAGCCGTCATGGGGAGCCGGCCTCGCCGGGACCGCCAGCCCAGACGACGACAACCGGCTCCTCCCCGACGTTGCTGATCTGGTGCGGGACGCTCGGGGGAATGCGCAGGGCGTCACCGGCCTCGAGCTCGCAGGTCGTGTTGCCCGTCACGACGACGGCCCTGCCCGCCGCGCAGTAGAAGACCTCCCATGAGCCGTCATGTCCCGGGTCGACGGCCCCGGTAGCCCCGACGGGAACGACCGACGTGCCGAACCACAGCTGTTGGTTGCGCAGATACTCGCGACAGTGCTCCGGGCCCTCCATGAAGGAGCGTGCCTCGACCCGTCGGACGACGGTGGGACGCTCGGT
>JBDIAL010000381.1:0-2903 GCA_039812405.1 Nostocoides sp. | reverse complement strand
CCAGGCCCGGGCCACGACCGCGCCCTCCGCCGCGTCCGGGCGCAGCGCGAGCGTGGCCGGGCCCTGCGGGGTCGCCTGCCCCAGCCACCACTCCGAGCCGACGACCCGGCAGGTCGGGTCGCCCGCGCCGTGCCGGAAGCACGACAGCGTCTGGGACAGGGAGAAGTCCCCCCTGGGTCGGTGGACGCGGACAGGTGGCGGCACGTCGGCCATTGTCCGTCCCCGCACCGACTCGGACCACGACCCGGCACCATGACAGCAGCCTCGCGCCCCCCCGGCCCCCGGGCCGGGCGTGCCTCGGAATGGAGTGGGGAGTCGGCGCTCATGTCCCCCGGGGCGGCATCCTGCCCACCGTGCGGCACCGTGGCCGCCGCCCCTCCCGTCGGTCAGTCCCGGCGGAAGGTGAGCAGGACGAAGGTGTAGTCGAGCCCGGTCCGTCTCCAGTGCACGGGCCGGGCCGGGTGCGACAACGCACCCTCCGGGCTCACGTCACCGACGAGGCTGAGGCCGACGTCCGCCGCCTCGGCGACGAAGGCCCGGATCTCCTCCGGGGAGAAGATGTGGACGGGCGTGCCGTATGCGGTGACCCCCGTCGTGTCCGGCGGGTCCTGGTCGTAGTCGGTCGAGACGACGAGGACCCCGCCGGGGCGGATGATCCGCGCGCACTCGGCGAGGAAGGGTCGCAGCGGGACACCGTGCTCGATGACCGACATGCACGTCACGGCGTCGAGCGCGGCGTCCGGGAGCCCGGTCGCCGTCGCGTCGCCGGCCCGGAACAGCACACCGTCGCGGAGCACCGGGTCGCCGAACTCGAGGTTGATCCCGATGAGGCGGCTGCGCCCCCCGCCGAGCCCGTAGAGGCGCAGCCACGGCAGGACGGGCGAGTATCTCGCCGACCCCGCGTCGAGGACCGACGCCGTCCGGGACCCGTCGTCGGCGAGAGTGAGGACCGCGGCGACGGCTCCGAGGGCGTCCCAGTTCTTCGGCGTGTCGCGATGGAGCGGCAGCCGGAGGCGGGCGGCCTCGGCGGCGGCCCGCTCCCACTCCGCGGCGTCGTGGAGGACCCCGGTCGGGGGGACGCTCGTCGGGACGGGCCGGCGGTGACCCCGTCGCGCCTCGTACCGGCGCTGCAGCCCCACCCGCGCCCAGAGCCCGAGCTCGGCGGCCCGCTTGGCGATCGCCAGCGCTCGGCCGCCCGGTGGCGCCGCGGCCTGCGCAGGGGCCCCGGAGGTCGGGGTGTCGTCGGATCCGGTCGTCACGAGCGACGACCCTACTGGCCCGATCGCCACGAGGCGCCGGCACCACCGCTCCGGCGTCCCGGCGCCCCTCCCCGATCCGGCGTCCCGGCACCGATTCGAGGTGGACCCGCCCGGGGACACCGGCCATCCACCCGGATCGCGCGACGGGAGCGGGGTGGCGGGTTGAAGTCAGGGGGCGAGGCGGTCCTGGTCCTCGGCGAGCCGGTCGTCGGCATACGCCTCCGCTCGCTCCTGCTCGCTCGGGAGCAGCTGGTGCCCCTTGGCCCACAGCCAGCCGAAGAGGGCGAACACCACGTCGGCGAGCACCGTGACGAACCGGAACACGACGACGACCGCCGTCGCGGCCGGCGTCGGCATGAGGCCGCTCAGCATGACGAGGAAGACCCCGTCGCGCACCCCGACCCCGGCGGGCAGGAAGAAGCTGATCATGCCGATGACCGCCGCCATGACATACCCGAACACGGCGACGACGAAGACCTGCCCGGCGGTGTGCGCGTCGTCCGCCATCGGCTGGGCGAGGACCCAGCAGCCGGCGCCGAGGAAGGTCCACGAGAGGACCGAGTACACCGTGGCGAGCGCGATGGCCGGGGCCGTGAGGGCGTGCTCGATGGGCTCGCGCCGCAGGAGCCGCAGCCCGAGGGCGATGAGCCGGTTGAGGACCGGCGGCGACAGGGCGACGAGGCCGACGACGACGCACAGCCCGACGAGCGGCCACCACACGTCGTGCCCGTTGCGCGACAGCAGGATCGGCAGGCCCGGGATCCCCACGAGGGCGGCGGTGAGACCGGACATCCCGAGGATGAGGAGGCCGGCGACGGCGGTCCGGCGCCGGGGCACCTTGAGGCGCGCGGCCATCTCGGCCTGCATGACGACCGACCACACCGAGCCGGGGACGTACTTGCCGAGCTGGCCGACGAAGAACACCCCGGCCGCGTCGGCGATGTGCAGCCGGGTCCCGAGGTCGGCGAGCAGCACCCGCCAGGACAGCATGGCGAACATGCCGGACACGACGGTCAGGGCGAAGGCGCCCGCGACCGACCGGCGCGGGATGGAGCCGAGCTGTGCGGACACGCTCTCCCAGTTCCGCCCGAGGGAGACCGCGACGAGGAGGAGCACGAGGACGAGCGCGCCGTAGCGCAGGACGCTGCCGAGGGTGCGCAGCCGGGCCCGGGTCATCCGCCGTCACCTCCGCCGGAAGGTCAGGCGGACGACGCCGTATGCCGCGTCGAGGCCGGCGCCGCGCAGGCGCGCCCCCCGCAGCCGCTCGGTCACGTCGCTGTCGATGTCACCGACGAGGACGAGACCACGGGAGTCGGCGCGGGCGACGATGCTGCGGATGTCCCCGGGGGCGACCGCGCCCGGCACGTCGGCGCTGCCCGCGGCGACGGTGAACGACAGCACACCGCCACGGCGCAGCACCCACGCGGCGAGCGCGAGGAGCCCCTCGACCTCGTCGGCATCGCAGTCCGCCGGGTGGAGCATCGTGAGGACGTCGCAGGTCGCGCCGTCGGGCTCGGCCCGCTCCAGCAGGGCGCTGGGGTCGGGCAGGTCCCACGCGACGGGCCGGTGGCCGGCCGCGCGGGCCGCCGCGGCGAACACCGACGCCGGGCCGGAGCAGTCGACGACGTCGAGCTCCTGCCCCGG
>JBDIAL010000380.1:0-2904 GCA_039812405.1 Nostocoides sp. | reverse complement strand
TCGCCGCCGTCACGGAGGTCATCGAGTCGGGTTGGGTCGCGCAAGGTCCGCGTGTCGCGGCGTTCGAGGAGGCCTTCGCAACGCGGATGCAGGTGCCGTATGCCGTCGCCGTCTCCAGCTGCACAACCGCCTTGCACCTCGCCATGGTCGTCGCCGGAGTCGGCCCCGGTGACGACGTCGTCGTCCCGTCTTTCTCCTTCATCGCGACGGCGAACGCTCCGACCTACGTGGGCGCCCGCCCCGTCTTCTGCGACGTCGACCCCGAGACGGGCAACGTCACCGCCGACACAGTGAAGGGCGCGCTGACCCCGGCCACGAAGGCGGTCGTCGTCGTCGACCAAGGAGGAGTCCCGGTCGATCTGGATCCAGTGCGCGAGCTGTGCGACCCCCTGGGGATCACCGTCATCGAGGACGCCGCCTGCGGGGCCGGATCGACCTACAGGGGTCGTCCCGTCGGAGCGGGCGCGGAAGTCACCGCGTGGTCCTTCCACCCGCGCAAGATCGTCACGACCGGCGAGGGCGGGATGGTGACGACGACCCGCAAGGACTGGGCCGACCGCGTCCGTCTGCTGCGCGAGCATGCGATGAGCGTGTCGGCCGCCGAGAGGCATCGCAGCATCCTGCCGCCTGCCGAGCAGTACGTCGAGGTCGGCTACAACTTCCGGATGACCGACCTGCAGGCCGCGGTCGGGATCGTCCAACTCGGCCGACTCGATGACGTCGTCGTGCGCCGACGTGAGCTGGCCACTGCGTACCGCGAAGCACTCGTGGATGTCCGCGGCCTGCGGCTCGTCGACGACCCGGCATACGGCACCTCGAACTTCCAGTCGCTCTGGCTCGAGGTGGGGGAGTCGTTTCCGACCGACCGAGAGGGCCTTCTCGCCCTCCTCGCCGACGCCGACATCTCCGCCCGGCGAGGCATCATGGCCACGCATCGCCAGCCGGCCTACGCGGACGCCGACCACGGGCCGCTGCCCGTCACCGAGCGATTGACCGACGTCACGCTCATCCTGCCGCTCTTCCACCAGATGACCGACGTCGAACAGGCTCGCGTCGTCGACGTCCTACGCACCGCTCGCGCCTAAGGGGCCCTCGTGACCACTGTCGCCACCACCCAGGCAGTCCCCTTCCTCGATCTCGTCTCCCAACATGCCGAAGTGGCGGATGCCGTAGACGCGGACCTTCGGTCGGTGTTCGCCACAGCCGGCTTCGTTGGAGGCCCTCACGTCGCGGAGTTCGAGCGCGACTACGCGGACTTCACTGGCGTGTCGCACTGCGTCGGTGTCGCCAACGGCACCGACGCCATCGAGCTCGCTCTGCGGGGGATCGGTGTCGGTTTCGGCGCGGAAGTGATCACGGCAGCGAATACCTTTGTCGCCACGGTGGAGGCCATCGTCAGGGCCGGAGCCAGGCCGGTCCTGGTCGATGTGGACGAGGAGACGCTTCTCATTGATCCAGCGGCTGTGGGCGCGGCAGTGACATCCCGGACTGCCGCGATCATTCCGGTCCATCTCTACGGTCAGATGGCTCCCGTCGAGCAGATCGCTGCGGTCGCTCCGGGCGTGCCGATCATCGAAGATGCGGCGCAGTCACAGGGTGCCACTCGACATGGTCGTGTCTCCGGCTCTCTGGGGATCGCCGCCGCCACGAGTTTCTACCCCGGCAAGAATCTCGGAGCAGCAGGGGATGCCGGTGCCGTGACGACCTTGGACGACGAGGTTGCGCGTCGAGTGCGCGTGATCGCCAATCATGGCAGTGCGAAGAAGTACGAGCACGATGTCTTCGGGGTCAACTCGCGTCTCGATGCCGTCCAGGCCGTTGTCCTCAAGCACAAGCTCGCGCGGCTGCCTGTGTGGAATGCGGCGCGTCGGGCAGCCGCGGATCGGTATGCAGAGTTGCTGTCAGAGGTCGAGGGCGTCAAGCTGCCCGCGGTCGCCGACGGCAACGAGCATGTTTGGCATCTTTACGTCATCCGAGTGAAGGATCGAGACCGTGTCCTCGCCGACCTCAATGCCGCGGGCGTCGGCGCCGCACTGCACTACCCGTACCCCGTGCACCTGACCCGCGCCTTCGCCGGCCTCGGGTACTCTTCCGGGGCATTCCCGGCCGCCGAGGCCGCCGCGCGCACGATCCTCTCGCTGCCGATGTTCCCCCACCTCCAGACTTCGCAGCAGGAAGCGGTCGCAACCGCTCTTGCTTGCGCACTGAGGTGACGAGGACATGGGGCGCCATGTGAAGAATGCCGCCACGCCGTCCGGAGTAAGCGTGGACGAGGCCGGTCTGCCCGCTGCCCCAGAGGAGGCTTCGCTCGCGCGACGGGCCGGACGAGGTGCAGCCTGGGCTGTGGCGGCGAACCTCACGATGCGCGTGGCCAGCGTCGGAGTCACTGCTCTGTTGGCTCGGCTGCTGTCCAAGGACGACTTCGGGGTCTTTGCCGTCGCTCTCGCGGTGTATCTCGTCATCGCGAGCCTCGCCGAGCTCGGTATGGCCTCTGCGGTCGCGCGTTCTGTCGACGAGCCGGAAGACATAGCGCCGACTGTTGCCTCGATATCCATCCTCGTTGGGATGGGAACGGGGTTGGCCATGGCCGCCCTCGCACCTGCCATGGCCTCCCTGCTGGGCCAGCCCGAGGCGGCTGGACCGTTGCGCATCCTCTCGATCTGTGTGGGGCTCACCGGCCTCTTCGCCGTCCCAGGTGCTCAGCTCGTTCGCGAGTTCCGTCAGGATCGGATCTTCCTCTCGACGATTGTCGGGTTCGTGGTCAGCAACCCGATCCTCGTTCTCTTGGCACTGCACGGAGGTGGAGCAGAGGCATTCGCATGGTCCCGCGTCGTCGGACAGGTAGCGGGAGGCGTCGTCTTCTGGTTCAGCACCTCTCGCAAGTACTGGCCCGGTTGGCGCTCA
>JBDIAL010000379.1:0-2905 GCA_039812405.1 Nostocoides sp. | reverse complement strand
GCGCCGAGCGCGTTCGCCAGCGCCTCGTCGCTCGCCGGGTCGCGCCACGCGAGGGGCACGGCGCGCACGGTGGCGCCCCCGAGGCGCGCGGCGGCATGGTCGGCGAGGGAGAGCATCGTGAGGACCGGTATGCCGTCCGTCCCCGTCCGGTCGTCCGGCACGAGGAGGAGGACGCCGGCCGTGTCGTCGCCGGTCTGCGCGGCGGCGTCGAGGCGCTCGGCGGCGGTCAGCGGGCGACCGAGGACGACGACCCGCGACCACGGCCGGGCGAGGTCCTCGCGGGTCAGCGCCCGGTCCCGGCCCCGGCCCGACTCCCGTCGGCGCAGCGGCACGAGCCGGCCGGCCACGACGCCGTCGCCGGCCGGTTCGGGGGACTCGAGGGCGGCGAGGGGGGTCTGCTCCTCGTCGACGAGCAGGAGGGTGTCGAGGTCCGCGACCGGCAGGTCCACGACCGGCAGGTCCGCCAGGAGCCCGGTCAGCCCGCTCGGCGCCATCTGCCCGACGGGCGCGCCGAGGACCTGCCCGGGGGGCAGGACCCCGAGCAGGACGAGCTCGAGGTCGCGGATCGCCCGTGCCCCCAGCACCGTGGTGAGCGCGCGCCCAGATCCGATGCGGGTCGCATCCGCCGCGCTCGTCATGCTGGGTGTCCCTTTCGCGGGGGACGGACGAACTGCCCGGCAACCCCCTGGCCGTGGTCGTTGCCACCCAGGGTAGACGAAGGCATACCGGCCCACCATGGATTGCCCGGATTCCGGGCCGAGGCGAGCGGGAGCCGGGCCGGCTGCATGAATCCGACCCATTCGGACAGTCTCATGCAGCCCGGCTCATGCACCCGGGACGTTGGGGCGCCACCGTTCGGGTGCCATATGGAACCGGGCGCGTCCGGGCCGGTTGCATGAATCCGACCCATTCGGACAGTCTCATGCACCGGTGCGCCGGGGGAGAGCCATGTGTCCGGGAGCGCGCCAGGGGAGCGCGCCAGGTGCCGGGGGCGGGACGCCAGGTGCCGGGGCGGGATCGGAAAGCGGATCGCGTGCCATGGCGCGTTGGCCCGTTGTGACTAGGCGAACTAGTCATAACGGACCAATGTTCGGCGTACGGGTCCGGACCTCCGTCAGGCTCTCTACCGTCGATCTGAGGCACTTCTTCAGATGCTCGACAGATGCTCGATGGGGGGTTGCGCGGCAATGGGGCAGACATCGCCCGGGGGGGCGGAGGACACTGCGGGAACCAGCCGTGACGAGGGGATCGTCCCTGGACCGGCTGGGACAGGCGAGGACGCCGTGGCGTCCCGTCCGGAGACCGGCTCGTCGCTGGCGGCGAGCGTGGCGGCTCCGCTCGTTCGCCAGCGACGCGCCACTCCCGGCTGGCCGGCCGTCTACCGACGCCGGCTCATCGCCGCCGATGTCGTATGCGGTCTCGCGGCGGCCCTCGTCGCCTCGGTCTCGCGCTGGGGCGAGGGCGTGCCGATGCGCATGGTCGTCGTCGGCCTCATCATCCCGCTGGCCTGGTGCGCCTGCGTCGGGCTGCTCCACGGCTACAACGGCCGGCAGCTCGGGACGGGCCCGGAGGAGTACCGCGCGGTCGTCAACGCCGGTGCCCTGCTCCTCGGCGTCGTCGGGTTCAGCTCGTTCGCCTTCCGGCTCGACTTCTCGCGCGCCTACGTCATCTGGCTCGCCGTCAGCGTCGTCGTCTTCGGTCTCGTGTCGCGCAAGGTGCTGCGCGCGAGCCTGTCCCGCAGCCGCGCCAATGGGCGGCTCCAGCAGCGGACCATCGTCGTCGGGACGGCCGGGTCGGTCACCGAGCTGATCCGCGAGCTGCGGGACGGCGGGCACTCGGCCTTCGACATCGTCGGCGTGTGCGTCCCCGCGGCCAACCTCGACGGGCCGGTGCTCGAGGGCATACCCGTCATCGGGGACCCCCGTGACGTCGTGCTCGCCGTCGACTTCGCCGACGCCGACGTCGTCGCGGTCGCCGGGCACTCCGGCCTGTCCGGGCGGGCGCTGCGCGAGCTCGGCTGGGCCCTGGAGGAGCGGCAGGTCGAGCTCGTCGTCTCGCCGGGCGTCTTCCAGGTCGCCGGCCCGCGCCTGTCGCTCCGGCCGGACGCCGGGGCATACCTGCTCCACGTCGAGCGCCCCATGCACTCGGGCCTCCGGCACGTCCTCAAGGTCGTCACCGACCGGGCCCTGGCGATCCTCCTCACGCTCATCGCGCTGCCGTTCCTCCTCGCCACGGCGGTCGCCATCCGGGTCACCTCGCCGGGCCCGGTCCTCTTCACCCAGTGGCGGGTCGGCGCGCGCGGCCAGCGGTTCCGGATCTACAAGTTCCGCACCATGGTCGCCGACGCCGAGGAGCGCAAGGCGGAGATGACGACCGGGCACGACGTCAACGGCGTCCTCTTCAAGGACAGGGCCGACCCCCGGATCACCCGGGTGGGCGCCGTCCTGCGCCGCTACTCCGTCGACGAGCTGCCCCAGCTCATCAACGTCATGCGCGGCGAGATGTCCCTCGTCGGTCCTCGCCCCGGGCTCCCGGAGGAGGTCGAGCGCTACGAGACCGACGCCCTGCGCCGGCTGCGGGTCCGACCGGGCATGACGGGCCTGTGGCAGGTGAGCGGCCGCGCCTCCCTCGACTGGGAGCAGACCGTGCGGCTCGACCTGTGGTATGTCGACAACTGGACTCCGCTGCTCGACCTGCAGATCCTCATCCGGACCGCCCGCGCGGTCGTCGGCGCGGACGGCGCCTACTGACCTCGACAGCCGGTCCGCTCGGACCGGTCTCGGGCGACCCGTCTCGAGCCCGTCGGAGAATCGCTGCGGCGTCCCCGGACTCTCCCTCCGGTCCTGGACGCCCAAGGTCTCGCATCGTCACGTTTTCGTCGTCGACACAACGAACTTCGGACCGT
>JBDIAL010000378.1:0-2907 GCA_039812405.1 Nostocoides sp. | reverse complement strand
TTGGGGGCGGCCGAGCGGCTGCTCGGCGCGCTCGAGGCCGAGCGGGACCGGCTCGCCCCGTCGGAGGCGGAGCCGCCTCGGCTCGCCGTCTTCGAGAGCCCGCTGACCCTCGCCGAGGAGTACCTCGGCGAGCGCCAGGAGCAGCGGGCGGCCCGACGGCGCCGACGGGCCGAGCGGCTCCCGGGCTGGGCCCGGCCGCTCTGACCGGGCGCTCCCGACCGGCTCCTCCATGGTCCGAGGGGCCCGGCGCACGGTGCCGACCCGGGTGTGCCCGACGAGCCGGGCGTCCCGGGGGTGGCGCCGATGCGGCGTAGACTGACGGCATACCGTTTCACCCGCCGCACGAAAGGCGACCTCATGCGCGGCCTGTTCGACGGATGGCACATCGTCATCCTGCTCATCCTCGTCATCGCGCTGTTCGGCGCCAAGCGGCTTCCGGATGCCGCTCGCAGCCTCGGTCGCTCGGCGCGGATCTTCAAGTCCGAGGTCGACGAGATGAAGAAGGAGAGCAAGTCCTCGGCGTCGCAGGCCACGGTCCAGGGAGAGACGATCACCCCCGGTGAGGGGTCGGTCCACCCCTCCACCGCGCCGCAGGCGTCGTCGCCGGTCTCGGAGAACCCGCCCCGCACGGACAACCCGTCCGGCGCAGCCTGACGCAGCACCGGTGGCCCCATTGCTTCGGGGGCGACGCGCGCGCGACCCCGAAGGGCGGATGTCGCTGGCCGACCACTTCCGGGAGCTGCGCCGTCGCCTCGTCATCTCGGGCATCGCCCTGCTGGCCGGGGGCGTCGTCGGGTGGCTGATCTACCACGACGTCTACCGGCTGCTGACCCGTCCCCTGACGGACTACATCGCCGCGCACCCCGACCGCGCCAACGACATCAAGCTCACCCTCGACGGCCTGACGACCGGATTCTCGCTCCAGATCAGCGTGTCCATGTTCGTCGGCGTGATCCTCTCCAGCCCCGTCTGGCTCTACCAGATCTGGGCCTTCATCGTGCCCGGGCTGACCGGCAAGGAGCGCCGCATCTCGCTCGCCTTCATCGGCGCGACCGTCCCGCTCTTCCTCATCGGCATCTACCTGGCGCACCGGTCCCTGCCCCTGGTCATCGGCGTGCTGCTCGACTTCACGCCGAACGGCGCGGCCAACTTCCAGCAGCTGTCGACCTACTTCAGCTTCGTCATCCGCTTCTCCCTCGGCTTCGGCGTGGCCTTCCTGCTCCCCGTCTTCCTCGTCGCGCTCAACATGATCGGGATCCTGCCCGTCCGCGCGATGATCCGCTCCTGGCGGGTGGCGACGTTCCTCATCTTCTGCTTCGCGGCGATGATGATGCCGACGCCGGACCCGTACTCGATGATGCTGCTCGCCATCCCGCTCGTCATCCTCTTCTGGGCCGCCGTCGGCGTGAGCACGCTCATCCAGCGGCGCAAGGTCCGCCAGCGCCCGGACTGGCTGGACACGCCCGACGACGAGGCGACCGCCCTGTAGGCCGGTAGGGTCACCCTCGTGAAGCGGGTCGGGCTCGTCGTCAACCCGACGGCCGGCAAGCGGCGCGGGGCGACGATGGGCCGCGACGTGGCGGACGGGCTGCGGGCCGCGGGTCACGACGTCCTCGACCTGTCGGCCACGAGCGCGGCCGCCGCCCGTGCCAACGCCGTCCGCGCGGTCGACCGCGGCCTCGACGTCCTCGTCGTCGGCGGCGGCGACGGCATGGCCGACCTCGGGGTCAATGTCGTCGCCGGAACCGGCACCCCGCTCGTCGTCGCCGCCGCCGGCACGGGCAACGACACGGCCGCCGCGCTCGGCTGGCCGGTCCGCGACGCGGTCGGCACGGTGCGGGTGGTCGGCGACGGGACACCGCATCGCATCGACGCCGCCCGCCGCGTCGAGCCGGACGGCAGCGGCACCTGGTTCGTCGGCGTCCTCGCGGCCGGCTTCGACAGCGTCGTCAACGAACGGGCCAACCGCTGGCCGTGGCCCAAGGGCCGGCTGCGCTACCCCCTCGCCACCCTCCGCGAGCTGCCGGTCTTCCGGCCCATCCCGTATGCCGTGACGATCGACGGCGTGACGACGCGGACCGACGCGATGCTCGTCGCCGTCGCCAACGGCCCGTCGTACGGCGGCGGGATGCACATCGCGCCCGACGCGCGCTTCGACGACGGACTGCTCGACGTGGTCGTCGTCGGCGCCATCTCGCGCCTGGAGCTGGTCCGCGTCTTCCCCACGGTCTTCGCCGGGACCCACGTGACCCACCCCGCCGTGACGGTCCACCGGGGACGGCGGGTGCGACTCGAGGCGGACCGCATCGTGGCCTACGCCGACGGGGAGCGCTTCGGACCGCTGCCGCTCACCTGCGAGGTCGTCCCCGAGGCGGTCGTCGTCCTGACATAGCCTGGGTGGCATGCCCAGCCCCGCCGAGCGCAAGGCGGAGGCGGACCGGCGAGCGGCGTTCGAGCGCTCGGCCGTCGGCCGCTTCGCGAGCACCCTCGACTTCCCGCTCGACGACTTCCAGGTCGCCGGGTGCGAGGCGGTCGAGGCCGGCCAGGGAGTCCTCGTCGCGGCACCGACCGGGGCCGGGAAGACGGTGGTCGGCGAGTTCGCCGTCCAGCTCGCCCTCGACACCGGCCGCAAGGCGTTCTACACGACCCCCATCAAGGCCCTCTCGAACCAGAAGTTCCACGACCTCGTCCGCCGCCACGGGCCCGGCCGGGTCGGCCTGCTCACCGGCGACGTCTCGGTCAACGGGGAGGCTCCCGTCGTCGTCATGACGACCGAGGTGCTCCGCAACATGCTCTATGCCGGGTCGGCCACCCTGGCCGGGCTCGGGTTCGTCGTCATGGACGAGGTGCACTACCTCGCCGACCGGTTCCGCGGGGCGGTGTGGGAGGAGGTCATCATCCACCTGC
>JBDIAL010000377.1:0-2908 GCA_039812405.1 Nostocoides sp. | reverse complement strand
GGACGGGCGCGCCGTCGGCGCCGCGCAGCCAGGAGATCCCGAAGGCGCCCCACCGGACCGACACCGGGGAGTCCGGGTCGGCGATGTCGCCGACGACGCGGGAGGCCGGCTCTCCGCGCAGCCGGGACCCGAGGACCTCCAGGAGGGCCTCGAGCGCCGCCTCGTCGGGCGGGTAGATCGTGCAGACCTTGCCGCTGGACTCCGGCGGGGCGTACTTGCTCTGGCTCGCCGCGACGAGCCGGCTCGTGCGCAGCACCTTCCAGGTCACGCCGCGCGCGGTGCACGCCTCGTGGACGACGCGCGCGACGTGGTGTGCCCGGTCCGGCGTGGCGCTCACGTGGATCTTCCAGCCGTCGGACGGCACCGGCCCGGGCCCGGCGCAGACGGTCCACGGCCCGCGGTCGGCGACGGTCCAGCCGGGGGGCAGCGCGGCCTCCGGTGGAGCCAGGCGCGTCCCCTGGCGACACGCCTGGCCCCGTGGGAGGGCGACCCCGCCCCACGGGGCCAGGCGCTCCCCTGTGCCCGCTGGCTCCCGGGGAGGGACGGACCCACCCCACGGGTGGTCCAGGAAGTCACGATCGGCCATCGCGTAGAAGGCCACGCGATCCTGCATCCGTCCTCCCCTACCCCAGCGGCTTCCCGCCTGCCGTCGACGAAACTAGCCAGTCCGGGGGTCCGGTTTCCAGGTGCCGGGCGTCACCGGGACCGGATGACGGGTGTCATGTCGGCCCGCCGTCCCGGCCCGCCGGGCGGTCGGTCCGCTCGGTCGTCGAGCCTCTGACCGGGCGGCTCCGCGCCGTGGCCGGCCCCTCCCCGGCGGCTCATCCGGTGCCCGCCGGGAGGGCGCGGCGGGCCGCGAGCTCGGCCTGGATCTGCCGCCCGATGTGGAGCATCCGGGCGAGATGGGCCTCCTGGAGCGGCAGCACCCCGAGGCGGTTGTTCATGAGGTGGAGGTGGTGGTGGAGCACGAGCGCGACGGAGTGCGACCAGAGCTCGGGACGGAGCCGGTCGACCTCGGCGAGGACAGCGGCGGCATACTCCCGCAGCACCGGGCCGGCCCAGCCGTCCTCGACGACCCGCTCGGCGACGTCGACGGCGCGGACGGCGTCGAACCGGATCGCCTCGGGCCGGGCCAGCGAGTCCTTGACCATCGTCGCCCACCCGGAGCCGATCCGGCCCCGGCCGGTCCAGTACCAGCCGTACTGGTACATGAAGGTCGAGGAGAGCATGGGGGCGAAGGTCGCGTGCATGACCGACAGGTGGCCCGCTCCGAGCGCCATGACCGGTATGCGGTCCCGCTGGGGCAGCAGCCGGGTCGCCGCCTCGCTCGAGAGGTAGGCGATGCGGTGGGCGAGCTCCAGCCCCATCGCCCCGCCGAACTTCGCATACTCCGGCGCGTAGTGGCGCCGCTGCACGAACCGGACGCACCGGGGGTCGGCGGTCGTCGTGCGGGCGCACCAGTCCCACAGGTGCTCCTCGAGGTCGGGCGCGACCTCCGACCACGGGTCGGCCAGCTGGAGACGCAGCCGCAGGTGCACGCCCGTCTCGTCGAGGAAGCGGATGTAGAACCACCGGTCCACGTCCGCCTCGTGGTCGGACAGCCACGGCCGGACGACCGTCTCGAGGACGACCGGGATCTCGTCGAAGTCCAGGAGGTAGACCCGCAGGTACTCCCAGTGCTCAGCCATGGTCGACGACCGAGACGTACTCGATCACCCGGCCCGGCCCGGCGACCGCGGGCAGCGCCTCGGTGAGGACCCACCGGTCGGCGCCCGCCGACCCCCGCAGGGCGCAGACGAGGGTCAGCGGGTGCTCGAGGGAGACCCAGGTCGGCTTGCCGACCCGCCGGGTCCCCCGCGTCGAGGAGGCCGCGACGAACAGCTGCTCCGGCATCCCGTGCCCCAGCCGCCACGCGTCGAACCGGGCGAGGTAGTCGGTGATCCGGGCGCCCCGCTCCCACAGCGGCACCGCGTCGGCGTCGAGGACCCAGGTGCGCCGGCTCCACACGACGCCGTCCCGCTCGAGCCGGGGGGCGACGGTGCCTCCGTCGACGGCGCCGGGCCGCGGCCGGGGCGGGATGACGGCCCACGGGGAGCAGATCGTGGCGAGGATGCCCTCGACCCCCCGGAGCAGGTGGGGCGGGATGGCTCCGCCGTAGAGGAGCGCCGCGGGCGCGCCGTCGGGGTCGGCCACCTGGAGAGTGCGGGTCTCCCGGTCGAGCCGCACGGTGAACCGGGCGAGGTCGACGGCGCCGGGGTGGTCGAGGAGCGCGCCGCCCCACTCCGCGAGCGGCAGCCCCGGCCCGGGACGCTGGGTGGTCGTCCAGTCGGTCGACGCGGAGAACTGGTAGGGGACGGCACCGGGATGCCGCTGCGCGGCCGTCGTCGCGGCGTCCCGGACGACGGTGTCGTGGAGCGGCTCGAGCCGGCCCCACCGGGAGCGCGACCCGAGGTAGTCCGCCATGACGGAGTTGACGACGACGCGCGGCCCCGCCTGCTGGTGGAGGACGACGCTGGCCGGCCGGGCGAGGCTGAGGTGCCCCCGGGGCAGGTCGGCGACGGAGGAGGCGTCGACGGGGCGCAGCTGCCCCCGCTCGGTGGCGATCGTCACCTCGGCGCAGAAGTCGATGAGGGGTGCCGGCGCGAACCCGTGGACGGCCTCGGCGACCTGGCGCAGGCTCTCGTAGAAGGACATCGGGACGACTCGCCCGGCCAGCACCTCCTCGGCGGACGGCGGGAGGGACGCCGCGGCGGCGAGGTCCGCGGGGAGCGGCTCTCCCGCGACGATCTCGTGGGCGAGCGGCTCCTTGAGCAGCCAGGCACCGGCGCGCGAGCCCACCGCGGCGAGCGCCTCGCCGGCCGCGCGGTCGAGGTCGGCGAGCGCCTCGACGACCTCGACCGGCGTCACG
>JBDIAL010000376.1:0-2936 GCA_039812405.1 Nostocoides sp. | reverse complement strand
CCCCGTACAAGCCGTTCACCTACGCCGAGGAAGGCGAGGACCATCACCAAGACTTCCTGCGGATCGTCGCCTGGCTCGCAGAGTGGAGCGACGGCGATCCGACTGCCACGATCGCCAGCTTGCTTGCCGATTATCGCTCGGCGCTCACCGCCCGGCGCCCGGTAGGGGGCCTCACCCACCAACTGCGATCGCAGCTGCTTGACCTCATGTGCCGGACCGAGCGTCCGCGGATGTTGACCGAGACCATGACGAACGAGACGATCAAGCGCCTCGACGGGACGTCTGCGGACTCGCTGCTGGGCTTCGTCGCGCTCAAGCAACTGGCGCGACTGGTCGGCGCGCCGATGAGCGTCGAGTACTGGAAGTCCTCGGCCTACTTCGCCAACTTCATGGACGGCTACAAGATCGCCACCAAGACCAAGGAGGCCCTGAAGAAGCCAGAGCTGGCGGACCAGGTCGCAAGGTTGCTCGAGAAGACTCACCGCATCGACTTCGAGAAGGTGGCCTCGCTGGCACCCCTCGACCACGACATGGGCAACGCGCGGCTCCGCAGTCTGGCCGAGGAGACCATCGACCAAGGCTGGTGGAAGCTTCTGTGGCTGCCACCGACGCTGCCCTATCTCCAGCCCGGCGGACCGTACGCGGAACTTGCCGAGCACACCCCTGGCACCTTCACCAAGCGTCTGGTCTTCTCCTCGTGGAACGCGACCCCAACCGCCATCGCCACCCTGCTCAGCTATGAGGCGGACCGGCTTGCCGCTGGAGATGAGTGGCCGCAGAAGACGCCCGAAGAACGGGAGACCGAGCGCCGCGGCCGGCGCGGACGGCTCAACTACAAGATGGACAGCCGGGACCACGAGCGCCCGGCAACCATGGCATTGCTGGCACTGTTCTGGCCGACACCGGGGCTGGCCAATCTCGCCGATCCACGCCTGCTCCGCCGAGAGGCACCTGGCCCGTTGACTGCCGATCAGCTTGTCGACGATGTCGCGCGCCGCTTGGAAGAGGGTCGAACGACCGGTACGGGAGCCAAGGACGCCACGCACTGGTTCGAGGTGTTCACTCGGGAGGACTCGTTGCCGCCGGGGCTCCGCGACAAGGTCGGCGCCATCGTAAGCGCACTCTCGGGGCACGGAACCGATGCCGCGGATCCGGACGACGAGTCTGACGGAGGCAACCCTCCGTCCGAGACGCTGCGACGGCATGTGCTTCTTGCTCTCCAAGCGGGTAGCACACTGCAGGACCGCGTGGTCCCCGACTCGGTCAGGCGCGATGTCGCGACGATCGCGGCCTACTCCCCGGCCAACGTCGCCTACCGGGCGCTGCTGCGGATCAGCCACGAGTCTGACATCACACCGGCCGGCCTCTGGCTCGCCGCGGCCCATCTGGCATCGGCGTTCCAGACGCTGTTCCGGCGGCCGGAGACGACGCTGCTGCTGGACCAGCTCGTCCCCGACACGATCTATTGGCGCGCGGTGCTCCGCTATTGCGCGTGGGGAAACCTGCAGGCGGTGATGGATGAGTATCTGCACCATCTGGCTGCCAGCCAAGGCACACCTGAGCTCGATGATGCTGCGCTGCTCACGCTCGCGCAGCTGGCGGCCGAGGCCATCGCTCTGCGGCCGGTCCGGTATGAGGTGTTCAACCCCGATGACCCGGACGGCCGAACGGGGTCACCGAACAAGCTCTCGGCCCACTTCGCATTGCGCTATGGCGGTCGCCGGCAGGAACAAGAGAACACCCGCCAGCCGCAGGTACGCCAGGCGTTCAACAGTCCCTTCTGGCCGTTCGTGCTGGCGAGTACCAGCGTGGGGCAGGAAGGCATCGACTTCCACTGGTGGTGCCATTCCCTACTGCACTGGAACACCCCTGCCAGCCCGATCGATTTCGAGCAGCGTGAAGGGCGGATCGACCGCTATGACGGCCATGCTGTACGGCTGAACATCGCGCAGCAGCACGCGGAGGCGATCCTGCAGGCCAGCGACCTCGACCCCTGGGACGCCGCCTATCGCATTGCGCAGGAGCATGCCGACACTCGGCTCGGCGCCTTTGCGCCGCACTGGGTCTACAGCGGCGACGCCAAGATCGAACGCCACGTCGCTCCCTATGCGCTGAGCGCCGATGAGGCCCGACTCGCCAAGATCAAGAAGGAGGTGGCGCTCTACCGCCTGACCTTCGGCCAGCCGCGGCAAGAGGACATGCTCGAACTGCTCAAGCAGCAGTATGGTGACGCCACTCCCGAAGAGCTCGCGGCGCTGCGTCTAGACCTAGCCGCGCCGCCCCTCCACTGACCGACGAGCGCGCCTGAATCTCACGACTTCGTGAGTTCCAGTGCGTACGACGCCAAGAACGACTCGGTGAACTGGACCTCCCCGTCATGCTCACTGGCAACCGAGAGGTACTTCGTCAGATTCGCCTGCGGATTGCTACCGGCCACTCACAGTTGGAGTCGCTCGGGTTCGTGGTTGTCGCTCGGCCTGCAGATCGAGCGAAAACCTGAAACCCGAGCGACTTCGTGGTCAGGCCGGCGGGCCGCTGCCTTGACTCCACTCGACGAACTGGATGACGACGCCGCTGGGATCGGTGACCTGGAAGAGCCGCTCACCCCACTCCTCCTCCTGGAGCGGCAGGGTGATCGGCACGTTCTCGTCGTTCAGCCGGCTCAGTTCGGCGTCGAGATCTGTGACGGTGTAGGCAATGATCAGCCCGGAGACCAGCTGATCGCGCTGATCTTCGGGCAACGCCTCGCTGCCTTGCTGGAGGAGGACGACGTCGACCCCGGTGTCGTCGCGGGCCAGCGAGACGAAGCCTTCGGCCGCCATCTGCTGCCGATAGCCCAGGTGGCTCTGGAAGAAGGCCGCAGACGAGGCGACGTCGGCGACGGTGAGAGAGATCGTGGTGGACTGGACGTTCATGGGGCGGAACCTTTCCGTTGG
>JBDIAL010000375.1:0-2936 GCA_039812405.1 Nostocoides sp. | reverse complement strand
CGCCGCCGGCCGCACCCCCCGCCACGGCCGTGCGGGGGCGGGACCCCGCCGCCCTCGACCGCGGACACCTGACCGCTGTCACCCGACTTCCCTGACGCCGGGCTCTGACCCAGGGGGTGCCCACTCGACCAGACTCGGGCATACCGGCGGACGGAGACCGCGCACGGGGCTCCGGCCGCCGGGATCAGAGCCTCACCCCACCTGAACCCGACACCCCCAGGAGCCCCGATGTCCATCTCCGAGCTGCACGACCTCGAGCCCGAGTCGGAGCGCTACGCACCCATGTCCTTCACCTGGGTGTCCGCGTTCCACCTGTGCTACTGACCCCACCGACAGCGACACCCGCGCCACCACCGACACGGACACCGTGACGGACAGCGGGACCGACACCATGAGGACCACGGGGTGCGCCCGACCGGCACCCCACGACGCACCCGAGAGGCGGGCGTGATGGGCAGCGGCATCGACCTCACGTCGGCGGTCAGCGCGCGTGGCCTCTCCACGCCGGCGGCGGACGGGGGGCCGGGTCTGTGCGACCTCGACCTCGAGGTCGCACCCGGAACGCTGACGGTGGTCTCCGGGACGCCCCACGACGGGACGACCGAGGTCGCGCTCGTCCTCTCCGGCGGCCTCCAGCCGACCACGGCCGAGGAGTTCCGCGTCTTCGGGGTCGACCTGCTGGTCGTGCCGACGGCCCGGCGCATCGCCTGGCTGCAGCGTCACGTCGTCCGGGTGGACGGGTCCGCCCCGCTGCTCGGCTACCTCACCATCGAGGAGAACCTCGCCCTGGCCAGCCCGAGCGGGTCGAGCACCGCGCTCGTCGCCACCCTCACCGGCGCGGACGTCCTGACCTGGATGCCCCAGCGCCTCACGAGCCAGCAGACGTGGCTCGTCTCGCTGGCCCTCGGGCTGTCCAGCCCGTCGGACATCATCGTGGCCTGCGTGCCGGCCGACCTGCCCGACGCGGCCTGGATGACGGCCGTCCGCGAGCACGTCGACATCCTCGGCGGGACCGTCATCGTGACCGGGCGGCCCGGCGACTACGCCGCGGCCGACGACGTGGTCACGCTGCGCGGCGGCCGCGTCGTCGGCCAGCTGCCGCGGCGGTCCCCGGAGGCCGCCCGATCCGTCCCCGACCCGAGGGAGTGACGATGTCCCCGATGATCAACCTTCCCGTCGTGGTGGTCCGGCGCCTGGTCCACCCGAGCGGGCGCGACCCCTTCCGGGCCGCGCACCTCGTCGTCTCCGCCGCGGGTGTGGCGTCCGGCCTGGCGGTGGTCGCGGTCGTGACCCCCGAGGGCAGCCTGCCCCTGGCGATCACCGTCCTCGTCCTCGTGGCGGCGGCCCTCGCCTGCCTCCCGCTCTGGCACCTGCCGAAGCGGCTCGCGGCCCAGCGGCGCGCCGAGCAGACCTTCTTCGACAGCGTCGGACGGCCCGGCCGGACCCGGTCCTTCCGGGCCGCGCAACGGGCGATCGCCGACGTGCCGACCTGGGCGGTCATCGCGGGAGCCTGCCTCCTCGCGATCCCGGCGCGCACCACGCCGGTGGTCCTCGGCGGGTGCGCGGCGGCCTGCGCGGCGGGGCTCCTCGCGGCCGAGGCGATGCTCGTCGTCGCCGCGTCGTCGACGTCGCGGGCCGGCCTCCCGATGCCCGTGGCCCCCGGGCGGGAGACTCCCGGAGTGGAAGGGGGCCACCCATGACAAGTACGGTGACCCTGTCACCGGACCTCCGTCGGCACGTGAGGCCCGTCGTGGAGGGAGGCAGCATGTCGGCACCCGCCGCGGAGACCCACCTGCAGGTCTCCGCCAACGCGCGGGCGTCGCTCTATGCCTCGTGGGGCGTCGCCGCGGCGCTCGTCGTGCAGGGGACCTTCGGTGGCATCACCAGCCTGACCCGGGCCAACGTCGTCGGGTCGGTGCTGGGCTGGGTCCTGTCCATCGTCACGCTCGTCGTCTTCCTGCGCTGGCAGTGGCGCATCGTCCTCGGGGTCGAGCCCCTGGCGTTCCGCACCCCGGTCGCGCTCGTCGTCGTCGGCGCGTGGCTGTCCATGATCGTCGGGAACGAGTGGGCGGCGCTGCCGGCGGCCATGGCCATGCTCCTGCTCGTCCTGCGACCGTGGCGCGGCGTCCTCGCCGAGCTCGGCATGATGCTCGCCCTCGGCGCCTTCGTCGGCCTGAGCTACGGCGTCCGCTACTCCGTCGTCGTGCCCCTGGCCATCGCGGCCGTCGGCGCCGTCATGTATGCCCTGACCCGCCTGGCCATGGTGATCCGCGAGCTGCAGATCGCCCGCGAGGAGCTGGCCCGGACCAAGGTCGACCAGGAGCGGGTGCGGATGCAGCGCGACCTGCACGACATGCTGGGCCGCACCCTCGTCGCCGCCTCGCTGCGCAACCAGGTGGCCCTGCGGACCCTCGACCGCGACGTCGAGGCGACCCGCCGGCACCTCGAGCAGCTCCACGCGATCGTCAAGGAGGGGCAGGCCAACCTGCGGATCGTGACGTCCGGGCCCGTCATCGTCAGCCTCGACGCCGAGCTCGACGCGGCGCGCAGCCTGTGCCAGCGGCTCGGGATCACCTTCGACGTCGCGAGGGAGCCGCTGCCCGGACCCGCCGTCGAGCGGTTCGTCGCCACCATCCTGCGCGAGTCGGTGACGAACATGCTCAAGCACAGCCGGCCGAGCACCTGCTCCTTCACGATCCGCAACGAGCGGCTGTCCGTCGTCGTCACCGTCGTCAACGACGGCTGCATCGAGCCCACGGGCCGGGGCGAGGGGACGGGCCTGGCCCACCTGCGGCAGACCGCCGCGACCCTCGGCGGCCAGCTGACGGCGGAGCCGCTGAGCGGCGGCCGGTTCCCTGCGTGTCCCATCCCGCCCTGGCCATCCTTTGCGATGTAGCGACTGATGTATTGAAATGGAAGGAGGCTGTTTACATTCT
>JBDIAL010000374.1:0-2961 GCA_039812405.1 Nostocoides sp. | reverse complement strand
AGGAGGCGCCGCGGCCGGCACCCCAGCCGGTGCAGACCCCGCCCCGCGCCGTGACCTTCGACGACGGCGACGACCTCGACGTCCCCGACTTCCTCAAGTAGCCCGGCGCGGTCCCGGGGCGCCCGCCGGGTAGCGTGGCGCCCGTGTTCTGGTGGCGACGCAGCGGGCCCGGCGTCGAGCTCGGCTTCACCTCGCGTGAGGGCGGGGTGAGTGCCGGGCCGTATGCGGGGCTCAACCTCGGCGGTCGCGTCGGCGACGACCCCGCGGCCGTCGCGACGAACCGGGCCCGGCTCGCCGGGTCCCTCGGCATCGATCGGGACCGGCTGCTGTTCATGGCCCAGTGCCACGGCGCGGACGTCCTCGTCGTCGACGGTCCGTATGCGGGCTCCGAGCCGTCCGCGGACGCCATCGTCACGACGGCGCCCGGTCTCGCGCTCGCCGTCCTCGTCGCCGACTGCACGCCGATCCTGTTGTGGGACAGGGACGCCCAGGCCATCGCTGCCGTCCACTGCGGACGGCCCGGGCTCGTCGGGGGCGTCCTCCCTGCGGCGCTCACGGCCCTGCGCGACCTCGGGGCGCGAGAGGTGCACGCCGTCGTCGGGCCGTCGGTGTGCCCCCGCTGCTACGAGGTGCCCGCCCCGATGCGCGCCGCCGTCGCGGCGGACGCCCCGGCCTCCTGGTCGGTGAGCCGCACGGGCACGCCCGCGCTCGACGTCGCCGCCGGGGCCGTCGAGCAGCTCGTCGCGGAGGGGGTCGTCCTCGACGAGTGGGTTGCCGGCTGCACCCGGGAGTCCCCGGACCTCTACTCCTACCGGGGGGAGGGCACGACGGGCCGGTTCGCCGGCGTCGTCGTGCGACACCCGTGAGGACCCGCCGGGACGCGCTGGCCGAGGGCCTGGCGGCGGTCGAGGACCGCATCGGCCGCGCCTGCGCGGCGGTGGGACGCGACCGGGACGAGCTGACCCTCGTCGTCGTCACGAAGTACTTCCCCGCCTCCGACGTCGAGCTGCTCGCCGGCCTCGGCGTCCGCGACGTGGGGGAGAACCGCGTCCAGGAGGCAGTGGCGAAGTATGCCGACCTCCCGGTCCGCGGCGACCTTACCCTCCACTTCATCGGGCAGCTGCAGAGCAACAAGGCACGTCAGGTCGCCACGGTGGCCGACGTCGTCCACTCGGTCGACCGCGCCAAGCTCGTCCCCGCCCTCGACCGGGGCGCCGCCGCGAGCGGCCGTCGGCTCGGCGCCCTCGTCCAGGTGTCCCTCGACGACGCGACGGGCCGTGGGGGAGCGCTGCCCCACGAGGTGCCCGCGCTGGCGGACCGGATCGCGCAGGCGCCGCACCTCGACCTCCTCGGGGTCATGGCCGTCGCTCCGCTCGGCGGCGACCCCGGGGCTGCCTTCGCGCGCCTCGCGGAGGTGGCGGCCCGCATCCGGTCCGAGCACCCCGGGGCGACCTGGGTCTCGGCGGGGATGAGCGGGGACCTCGAGGCCGCCGTCGGGGAAGGGGCGACACACCTGCGTGTCGGCACCGCAATCCTCGGAACTCGCCCGTCACTTGGGTAACTTCGATGACGAACTAGGAGGGTCATGCCGATCGTGGCCCCGGGATGGTCAAGGAGAGCTCCTCATGGCTGGCGCGCTGCGCAAGACGATGGTCTACCTCGGGCTGGCCGAGGAGGATGATCGCTACCACGGCTACGACGACTACGACGCCTACGACGACGAGCCGCCCGGGCCGCCCCACCGGGAGCGGGAGGAGCACGCCGCCGAGGTGACGCCGATCCGGCGCACCCCTGTCGCGCACGTCGTGAGAGACACGGAGGTGGGTGCCCTGTCCCGGATCACCACGATCCACCCGCGGACCTACAACGAGGCCAAGAGCATCGGCGAGAGCTTCCGCTCCGGCATCCCGGTCATCATGAACCTCACCGACATGGACGACCCGGACGCCAAGCGGCTCGTCGACTTCGCCGCCGGGCTCGTCTTCGGCCTCCACGGGTCGATCGAGCGGGTCACGGCCAAGGTCTTCCTCCTCTCCCCGGCGCACGTCGAGGTGACGGCGGAGGAGTCCGCGCCGGCACCCGTGGCGCGGGGGCTGTTCAACCAGTCCTGACGTCATCGGTGAGGATGGAGTCATGGTGATCCGTCCATGACCCTCGTCCGGGAGGTGATCGACCTCCTCCTCCTGCTCTTCCTGATCGTCCTGCTCGGCCGGCTGGTCATCGACTGGGTCCAGGTCTTCGCCCGGGAGTGGCGCCCGCGCGGGGTCGTGCTCGTCCTCTGCGAGGGGGTCTACACCGTCACCGACCCCCCGCTCAAGGCGATCCGTCGCGTCATCCCGCCGTTGCGGATCGGCGCGGTGAGTCTCGACCTGGCGTTCATGGTGCTGCTTCTCGCGGTCTATGTCCTCCGTGCCATCATCTAAGGTTGTCAACTGCCTGCGCCGTCCGGCCGCAGCTCCCGGTGAACCGAATCCCTCGAGGTGTACACATGGCGCTCACGCCCGAAGCGGTCCTTGAAAAGACTTTCACCCAGACCCAGTTCCGTCGTGGCTACGACGAGCGTGAGGTCGACGACTTCCTCGACGAGGTCGTGGCGGAGCTGCGGCGGCTCGTCGGGGAGAACGACAGCGTCCGCGGCCAGCTCAACGAGTGCCGCGAGGGCCGGGGGCTGCCCCCGGTCGACCACGTGGGCAGCGAGCAGTCGACCGAGGAGGTGAGGCAGCTCACCGCCCGCACCGCGGAGCTCGAGCAGCTGGCGGCCGGCTACCAGGCCCGGATCAGCGAGCTGGAGGGCGCCAACTCCGAGCTGCAGGGCAAGCACGAGAAGCTGCAGGGCTCGTATGCCGACCTCGAGGCCAAGGCGTCCGCGGTCGCCGCAGCCGGGACCGGGTCGGGCGGCGGCGGAGGCGAGGCGCAGGCGCCGGTCGACGACACCCGGCTCGCCGACATCGAGGCCGATGT
>JBDIAL010000373.1:0-2961 GCA_039812405.1 Nostocoides sp. | reverse complement strand
AGCGGACCAAGCCGCACGTCAACATCGGCACCATCGGTCACATCGACCACGGCAAGACGACGCTGACGGCTGCGATTTCCAAGGTTCTGCACGACGCGTACCCGGACCTGAACCCGCAGTTCGCGTTCGACGACATCGACAAGGCGCCCGAAGAGAAGCAGCGTGGGATCACGATCTCGATCTCGCACATCGAGTACCAGACCGACCAGCGTCACTACGCTCACGTCGACTGCCCCGGTCACGCGGACTACGTGAAGAACATGATCACGGGCGCGGCGCAGATGGACGGCGCGATCCTCGTGGTCGCCGCGACCGACGGTCCGATGCCGCAGACGAAGGAGCACGTCCTCCTGGCCCGCCAGGTGGGCGTCCCCTACATCGTCGTGGCGCTCAACAAGTCCGACATGGTCGACGACGAGGAGATCATGGAGCTCGTCGAGATGGAGGTCCGCGAGCTTCTGTCCGACTACGAGTTCCCCGGCGACGACGTCCCCGTCGTCCAGGTCTCGGCGCTCAAGGCGCTCGAGGGTGACGAGAAGTGGGGCCAGAGCGTCCTCGACCTCATGGCGGCCGTCGACGAGTCGATCCCGCTGCCCGAGCGCGACATCGACAAGCCCTTCCTCATGCCCGTCGAGGACGTCTTCACGATCACCGGTCGTGGCACCGTCGTCACCGGCAAGATCGACCGCGGCATCCTCAAGGTCAACGAGGAGGTCGAGATCGTCGGCATCAAGGAGGCGTCGACCAAGACGACCGTCACCGGCATCGAGATGTTCCGCAAGCTGCTCGACGAGGGTCGTGCGGGCGAGAACGTCGGTCTGCTCCTGCGCGGTATCAAGCGCGAGGACGTCGAGCGCGGTCAGGTCGTGTGCAAGCCGGGATCGATCACCCCGCACACCGAGTTCGAGGCGCAGGTCTACATCCTGTCCAAGGACGAGGGCGGCCGGCACACGCCGTTCTACGACAACTACCGTCCGCAGTTCTACTTCCGGACGACGGACGTCACGGGCGTCGTGCACCTGCCCGAGGGCACCGAGATGGTCATGCCGGGCGACAACACCGACATGCGCGTCGAGCTGATCCAGCCCATCGCCATGGAGGAGGGCCTCAAGCTCGCCATCCGTGAGGGTGGTCGCACGGTCGGCGCGGGTCGCGTCACCAAGATCATCAAGTGATCGCTGCGCTTCGGCGCACATCGACGAAGGGCCCCGGGGTCGCCCCGGGGCCCTTCGGCATGCGGCGAGCGTCTTCGGCGGGGGCGATCGGACTCGTCGCCGTCCTCGGGTGCATTGCGTGCGCAGGGGAGCACCCGCCCGTCTCGGCGTCGCACCCGCCGAGCGCCTCCGGGGGAGCCGGAGCGTCGGGCACGGCCGCGCGGAGCAGCCTCGCGGCCGACGACCTCATCCAGAGCGCGCGGTGGGTCGAACGGGGCGGGCGTCGCAGTCTGGAGGTCGTCCCCGGGGCGGCGCAGCGGGGGAGTGTCGACGAAGCGACGATCACCGCGGCGTGGCAGCAGGTCCTCGCCGTGCACCCCGATGCCGATGTGCCGGGGATGCGGGATCAGTACGCCTGTCACGTGCTCTTCGCCCCGGACAAGGACGCCTTCTACCTCGAGCCGTGGCGCCCGGCCGTCGGCGCGGTGCGGACCGTCGCCGAGGGCTGCAACCCCGGCGAGCGCAAGGACCTGGGGTAGCGGTCGGGCGCCGGCGGAGGCTCGCGCCGCGCCTGTGGATAACTCTCCGGACGCGATCGCCCGCTCGGCCATGATGGACCTCATGACGAAGGAGAGGCACGATGGAGCCTGTGACGACCCTGCCACGCTCGCGACCTCTGACCTATGAGGATCTGGCGACGATGCCCGACGACGGGCATCGCTACGAGCTCATCGACGGGGTGCTCATCGTGAGCCCGGCGCCCCTGACGCGCCACCAGCGCGCCGTCGGAAACCTGCATCTCCTGCTGCGCGCGGACACGCCGGCGGAGTACGAGGTCTTCCTCGCCCCGACCGACGTCGTCCTGGCCCGGGACACCGTGCTCCAACCCGACCTCGTCGTGGCCCGGCGGGCCGACCTCACCGAGCGCAACCTGCCCGCTGCGCCGGTCCTCGCGGTCGAGGTGGCCTCACCGAGCACGATGCTCATCGACCTCAACCTCAAGAAGGCCCGGCTCGAAGCCGCGGGTTGCGCGCACTATTGGGTGGTCGATCCGGCCGGCGCGACGATCCGCGTCTGGGACCTCGCGGACGAGGTGTACGTGCCTGGGGGCGCGGCCGCGGGGGAGGAGTCGCTCGGGGTGGCACGCCCCTGGCCGATGACGATCGTCCCGGCGGAACTCCTGCGCTGAGCGGGACGGATCCGCAGCTATCGGCAGCTTCGGGGGAGTCCTGAGCCTCGATTTGTTGCGAGCCCTGCCCGTCTGGCACTATAGAGCGGTTGCTTGACGCGTGGATAAGGCCTGATGCCTGCACCACAGTCCCTCGAACGAGGTTACTAGCACCGCGGATTCGCCCAGATCGGCCAGGGTCTACCCAAGGGTCGACGCCCGCCAGGGCAGGGCTCGAACCGCGGAACCGGTAGCCGCTTCAGTGGCAGCGCAAGCTCCGGTTCCACGACCACCGACTACGCCAGATCGGATGCCGCAGGGGATCTGAGACGGATAGGCGGGGTTTGGCATGTGCGCCGCCAGCTGGACGGTAGGCGACACGCCCGACCGCGTGGGTCGGGTGAGAGCCGGTCCGAGTAACAGAACGACGAGAGAGAGTCTGACGAGCGATGGCGGGACAAAAGATCCGCATCCGGTTGAAGTCGTACGACCACGAGGTCATCGACTCATCGGCGCGCAAGATTGTCGACACCGTGACGCGCGCCGGCGCGACGGTCGTCGGACCGGTGCCGCTGCCGACGGAGAAGAACGTCTTCGTCGTCATCCGGTCGCCGCACAAGTACAAGGACAGCCGCGAGC
>JBDIAL010000372.1:0-2964 GCA_039812405.1 Nostocoides sp. | reverse complement strand
TCGGTGACCCCGATCCCGCCCGGCGTGATGCCGACGGCCGTGAGGAGCCGGCCGATGGCATACGCGGCGAACAGCATCCCGAGGGGGAGGTCGACACCGACCTCGCGGGCGATGAGGACGAAGAGCACGTAGTAGACCCCGAAGAACCCGACGAGCCCCAGGGTGAGGCTCAGCCAGTGGTCGCGGATGAGGTCGGAGGTCCGGGCCCGCAGGTCCATGGTGATCTTCTCGACCGACAGCGTGCGGGTCCGCTCGAACCGTCGCATGAGCGGCCGGAGGACCCGGTCGAGCAGGTGCCCGATGGTGCGAGCCGCCTGCTCCGACCACAGCACCGCGACGAAGGCGGCGATGATCGCCACGCCCGTGATGCTCCCGGCGAGGGCGGCGTCGGAGAGGATGCTGGGCAGGCCGGTGTTGCCGACGTAGAGGGCGAGGATCGCGATGACGGGCAGCGTCATCCGGGACAGCACGTTCCAGACGCCGGTGACGATCGCCATCGTCGAGACCCGTTTGGCGTCGAAGCCCCACGTGCGGCAGATGTAGTAGGTCGCCGCGAGCCCCACGGCCCCGCCGCCCGGCAGCACGTTGCTCACGGCCGAGCCGGAGACGTTGAGGATGAGCGCCTTCGGGTGCGAGATCCCGGGCATCGCGCCGGTGATCGTGAAGGTGTAGCAGTAGAGGCCGACGAGCATCATCGCCTGGTAGCCGAGGGCATGGGTGACCGGCACCCGGTCGACGATGACGTGCCACACCTCCGGCCACGTCGTGTGCGCGAAGTGCGGCAGCGCCCACACGAGGAGCACGACGGCACAGCCGAGTCCGACGACGATCTGCAGCGTCTGCCGGACGCGGACCGAGCGCCCGCGCGCGGCCGGTGCGACGGGAGCGGTCACGGCAGGCCCTCGAAGACGTCCCGCTCGATCGGCGAGCCCTCGGGCAGGGCCGGGTCGCGGAACCACTCCCGGCCGAAGACGAGGTCGAAGAGCGGACGCGGTATGCGGAGGAAGGCCGCGAGGGTCCGGTCGCCGGAGTCGGCGGTCGCCTGGGAGGCGTGGGCGCGCATCGCGGCCCGCTTCGCCGCGGCATACCGACGGACCGCGACGCGGTGGGTGATCTCCGAGCGGGCGCTGAAGGACGCGGTGAACCCCTCGAGGTCGAACTCGGGCGGGAACCGGTAGACGAGCGCGGCGAGCCGGACCGCCCGGGCGAGGGTGTCGCGGGGGATCGTCGCCTCGAGGACCCGCGGGGTGCCGGCGATCTGGGCCGCGCGGGCCGCGACCTCGTGGACGCGGACGTGGTCGCGGTGGCCGTAGCCGCCCCGGCGGTCATAGGAGAGCAGGACGTCGGCGCGCTCGGTCTTGAGGATCGCCGCGAGCCGCTCGGCCGCCTCCTCGACCGGAGCCCGGACGAACCGCACCCGGCCCGGGGGGTTGGGGGGGACGGGCCCGTCGAGCCCGCTGTCGGCATACCCGAGGTACTCGACCCGCGCGACGCCGAGGGCCGCCGCGGACGCCCGCGCCTCGTCGAGCCGCCGGGTGCCGAGGTCGCCGGACGCCGAGGTCTCGGTGTCGACGAGCCCGAGGTCGCCGTCGGTCGCGACGACGAGCACGACCCGATGGCCCTCCGCCGCGGCGCGTGCCATCGTGCCCGCGGTGAGGAGGGCCTCGTCGTCGGGGTGGGCGTGGAAGGCCACCAGGGTCCGGCTCATCGGTCTCCATCCTGTCTCATGGCAGGCTGTCGGCCCGTGAAGGTCGCCCTCCTCTCGGACTGCTACCTCCCGCGCCTCGGGGGGATCGAGGTCCAGGTGCACGACCTCGCGGGCCGGCTGCGGGCGGCCGGGCACGAGGCGGAGGTGTTCACCGCGACCCCCGGGCCGGGGGGTGAGCGCAGTGGCGCGACCGAGGTCGTCGACGGGGTGACGGTTCACCGGATGGCCCTCGCGCTGCCTGGCGGCGTGCCCGTCAACCCGATCGCGCCGCCCGAGGTGCGGCGCCGGCTCGCGGCGGGCGGGTTCGACGCGGCCCACGTCCAGATGGGCGTCGTGAGCCCGTTCGCGACGGACATGGCCCGGGTCGCCCTGTCGGTCGGCCTGCCGACGGCCGTCACGTGGCACTGCGTCCTCGGCGTGTCGCGGCCGCTGTTCACGGTCCTCGGGAGCGCCCGGCGGTGGGCCCGGGCCGGGGCGGCGCTCAGCGCGGTGTCCTCGATGGCGGCGCAGCGGGTCTCGAGCATCGCCGGCGGGGCCGAGGTGAGGGTCCTCGGCGACGGGATCGACGCCGCCCGCTGGGCCCCTCCCGCCCCGCGGGTGCCGTCCGCCGACGGTGTCGTCCGGGTCACCTCGGCGCTCCGCCTGGCCCGGCGCAAACGGCCCGGCGCCATCGTCGACGTCCTCGACGAGGCGCGCCGGCTGCTGCCGGACACGGTGGGCCTCGAGGCGCACATCTTCGGTGACGGACCGCAGCGGCCCGTCCTGCAGTCGCGGCTCGCGGCTCGCGGGATGTCCTCCTGGGTGCACCTGCGGGGCCGGGTGGGCCGGGACGAGCTGCGGGCGGCCCACCACGCCGCCGACGTGTACCTCTCGCCGGCCCGCCTCGAGGCCTTCGGCATCGCGGCCCTCGAGGCCCGGACGGCGGGGCTGCCCGTCGTCGCCCGGTCGGGCACCGGGGTCGAGGACTTCGTGACTGACGGCGTCGACGGCCTGCTCGCCCCCGACGACCACGGCCTGGCCCGTGCCCTCGTCCGGCTCGCGACCGACACGAGCCTGCGCGTCGCGATCGCGCGCCACAACGCGACGGTCCCACCGCCGCAGGACTGGCCCGCCGTCGTCACGGCGACCCTCGCCGAGTACCGCCGGGCCGGCGCGTCATGATGGCTCGTGCGGGCGCGGCCCGCGTCCTCGTCGAGGGCGTCGTCTCCGGGTCGGTCGTCGTCACCGTGCCGCTCGGCCACGGCGAGCCGCCCGTC
>JBDIAL010000371.1:0-2966 GCA_039812405.1 Nostocoides sp. | reverse complement strand
TACCGTAGGGCCGCAAATCCACGCTCGAGCAACCCCTCCGGACCGCCGGTCACACCTCGCCGCAGCCGGCCCCCCCACCCCCCGACCGCGGCACACCAGCAGCCCCCAAGACCGCACACACCAGACCCCCCGGTCTCGCCGGCAGGTCGCTGAAAGGGCTTGCGACAGACTGGACACACAAGCATTCCGGAGGCCTTTTCTCGCATCGAATCCCAGTCCTCAGGGTCGTAAACCGATAAAGGCCGCTTGCGCGGGAAGGTCCCTTAGCTGGGCGTGTTGCTTCTAACCGGCGCTGTCATGGTGGTTCGGGTGCTCACTCACAGTGCTCCACGATGCACGCCCGTCAGCTCGGCGACTTCATCTGGCAGCGTGACGGGCGATCTCCCCAGTTGAGTCCACCAGAGTGGTGTACGACCACTGATCGACCTTGACCCCCTGACCAGGCAGGTCGGGGCGTGTCGGTCCCGGGACGAGGACGGCCACCGCGTGAGGCTTCGAAGGACCTCTCACAGTCTGTCGAAGGAGACATCACGCGATGACCACTGCGCAGCCTAACGACCCCACGACCATGGTCGGCGACATGCTCGCGTCGGCGAGCCCGGACCTGCTCCGCTCGATGCTGTCCACGTTCATTCAGACGCTGATGGGCGCCGAGGCCGACGCCCTGTGCGGCGCCGGCTACGGCGAACGCAGCCCGGACCGGGTGAACTCCCGCAACGGGTACCGGCACCGGGACTTCGACACCCGGGTCGGCACCCTGGACGTCGCGGTGCCGAAACTGCGGTCCGGGTCGTACTTCCCGGACTGGCTGCTGGAACGGCGGACCCGCGCCGAACGCGCCCTGGTCTCCGTCGTCGCGACCTCGTACCTGCTCGGGGTCTCGACCCGGCGGGTGGAGAAGCTGGTCCAGGCGCTGGGCGTGACGTCGCTGTCCAAGTCGCAGGTGTCGGTGATGGCCCGCGACCTGGACGAGCAGGTCGAGGCGTTCCGCACCCGGCCGCTGGACCAGGGCCCGTACACGTTCCTCGCGGCCGACGCGCTGGTCCTCAAGGTCCGCGAGGGCGGCCGGGTCGTGCAGGTCCACGCCCTGCTCGCGACCGGGGTCAACGGTGACGGGCATCGCGAGATCCTGGGCCTGGACGTGACCAGCCGCGAGGACGGCGCCGGCTGGTTGGCGTTCCTGCGTGGCCTGGTCGCCCGGCGCTTGTCCGGGGTCCGGCTGGTCACCAGCGACGCGCACAGCGGCCTGGTCGCCGCGATCGGCGCGACCCTGCCGGGTGCCTCGTGGCAGCGATGCCGCACGCATTACGCGGTGAACCTGATGTCGATCACCCCGAAGAGCAGCTGGCCGTGGGTGCGGACCATGCTGCACTCGATCTACGACCAGGTCGACGCGAAAGCCGTGGCTGCCCAGTTCGACCGGGTGATCGACACGCTCGCCGAGAAGCTGCCCGCGGTCGCCGATCACCTCGACCAGGCCCGGGCCGACCTGCTCGCGTTCACCCCGTTCCCGAAGGAGATCTGGCGGCAGATCTGGTCCAACAATCCTCAGGAACGGCTCAACAAAGAGATCCGCCGCCGGACCGACGTCGTCGGGATCTTCCCCGACCGGGGCGCTCTGATCCGCCTCGTCGGCGCCGTCCTGGCCGAACAGCACGACGAATGGACCGAGGGCCGCCGCTACCTTGGCATCGACGTCCTGGCCCGCTCCCAGACCGCCAACGGACCCGACGCGAAGGAGGACACCAGCACCACGCCCGCGATCACCACCGCCGCCTGACCAACGAAGATCACCGGCGGCCGGACCTCGTCACGTACACCACTCAGCTGGGCTTGACCGCACACCCGCGCACGTTCGTCGGCAGCACCCATGACGAAAGACAGGTCAGCGGCCGTCATCCAGAGCGGTGGTCAACACCGGGTCACCAGGTCGGCCCGGTCGGTGAGCGCCTTGACGCCCCGCTTCCAGGTGTCCACCGACTGCTCGGTGGCCTGCCGGGCCCGCGCGGCCCCGTTCGTGTACGGCTCGGTGTTGACGCTCATGACACTCCCTCAAACTCGACGATTCTCGGAGGTGGGAACCCCGGCGGTGCAACGCTGGCTTCTGCACCGCCGGGAATCGTCGACCCATCGCTCGGACGACGCGGATCCCCACGACGCGGCTTCACGAAGCGCCTGTTGAGTCGCCGCACCACCCGCAATCCCCACCTGTTAGCAGGTTAGCCAGCTGCAACAAATAACACCCCAATGGGTGTAGCGGCAGTGACCAACAAACTCCGCAGTTTCACCCCACCGTCGGGCTGTCCCGCACGGTGGCATTGCCGCCGAAACCGGGGCCTTGGTCGCAGCCAGATTTGGGCCCGAGGTTGCCTTCTACGCTGGGGCGGGCTCGCCCGCCCGGCGACCGGTGCTTGACCGAGGGAGTAGGCCATGGATCCATCAGGAGCAAGCGGACGACCGGCTGGAGGCCGCTGGGGTTAACGAGTTCGCCGAGTTGGTGGCCCAGACCGCGCTGTCGTTCCTGAACGAGACCCGCTCCGGGCCGGTGCCGACGTTGGTCGAGCAGATCGTGGCCGGCGCCGTTCTGGTGATCCCCGGCACGGCCGCCGCCGCGGTGGAGAACCTCGACCGGCAGGGTCTGCTGCACGCTCCGATCGCCGAAGGTGACGCGGTGGCCCGGTCCGTGATGGATGCCCAGAACACCAGCGGCGAAGGCCCTTGCCTGGACGCGCTGCGGGACAACAAGCAGGTCATGACCGGCGACCTGCAGACCGATCCACGATGGCCGGAGTTCGCCGCCCGGGCCACCGAGCTGGGTGTTCGGGTGATCATCTGCACCCCGATGGAAGCGGCCGGGCGGCGGCTGGGCGTGTTGAGCCTGATGAGCCGGAACCTGGACTTCGTCCAGGACGAGGAAGCCCCTACCATGGCCGCGGTGTTCGCCGCGCACGCCGCGGTCGCGCTGA
>JBDIAL010000370.1:0-2968 GCA_039812405.1 Nostocoides sp. | reverse complement strand
TCGCCATCACCTACCGCGCCGGAGCCGTCCTCCACGCCGCCCTTACCTGGGCAACACTATTAGGAGACACGCCCTAGCCGGGGATCCGGACCGTGTGGGGGTGGCGGTGGCGGATGTCGGCGCGAGTCTCCGGCGGCTCGAGGTATGCGAGGACCAGGCGGGCCATCGGATGCCTCCACCCAGCCCAGCCCTCAGCCGGTCGAGGGCCACCGCAGGGCGTCAGATGCCTCCGTCCAGCGCAGCCTCCGGATCGGCCTGCGCGTCGAGCGCGTCACGCAGGTCGGCCCACAGGTCCTCGACGTCCTCGATGCCGACGGAGAGGCGCACGAGGTTCACCGGCGTCGTCTCGGGCTCCCCCGGCTGGCGGCGGCGGCGCTCGAGCAGGCTCTCCACCCCGCCGAGGCTCGTCGCGTTGACCCAGATCCGCGTGCTCGCGGCGACCCGCTCGGCCGCCTCGGCGCCCGCCGCCACCTCGATCGACACGATGGCCCCGAACCCGGGGTAGCGGACCCGGGACACGGCGGGATGCGTCTCGAGCCGGGCGGCGAGGACCGTGGCGTTGGCCCAGGCGCGCTCGAGCCGGACCGACAGGGTCCGGATGCCGCGGATCGCCAGCCACACCTCGGCGGGGCCGGCGATCGCCCCCCGCATCTGGCGATGGCGGGCCAGCCGGGCGTGCAGGCCGCGGCCGGGCTCGTCGTCGCGGGTCACGACGGCCCCGAGGAGGACGTCGCTGTGCCCGGAGAGGTATTTGGTCACCGAGTGGACGACGAGGTCGACCCCGCTGTCGAGGGGCCTCTGCAGCAGGGGGGTCGCGAAGGTGTTGTCGCACGCGACGAGGGCGCCGGCCCGGTGCGCGAGATCGGCGAGGGCGCGCAGGTCGATGACGTCGAGGAGCGGGTTGGTCGGGCTCTCCAGCCACACGAGGTCCGCGCCCTCGAGCGCCTCGGTCACCGCGCCGGTGTCCTGCTGGTCGACGAACCGGACCGTCAGCTCGCCGGCCTCGGCTCGCTCGGCGAGGGTGACGACGACGCCGTTGTAGGCACCGGCGGGCGCGACGACGGTCCCGCCGACGGGGACGAGGGCGAGGACGGCGTCGACGGCGGCCATCCCCGAGGACAGGACGAGGGCCCGGCCGCCCTCGAGGGAGCCGAGGACGTCCTCGAAGGCGGTCCACGTCGGGTTGCCGCCCCGGGCGTAGTTGACCGGCCCGTCGGCGTGATAGGTCGAGCTGAGGACGAGCGGTGCGTTGAGGTCGCCCCCGGGCGTCGCGGGCACGCGGCCCAGGGCGACGACACGGGTGGCGGGGGACAGGTCGCACGGGTGGTCGGACGCGGTCACGGCTGCAGGGTAGCGACGTGGGCCCGACCCGGGCGGCGGCGACCGGGGACCGGTCACCGGGCACACCGCATACGGGCCGGTCCGCATCCGAGTCGGTCACGGGCCGCGGGGGGTCCGCCGGGTAGGGTCGCTCCCGATGTCGAGCGACCACTCAGCACCCGACCCCGACCGGAGGATCCGCGTCGCCGTGGTCTTCGGCGGCCGCTCCTCGGAGCACGCGGTGTCGTGCTCGACCGCGGCGAGCGTGCTGTCCGCGATCGACCGGGACCGCTACGACGTCGTCCCGGTCGGCATCGCGACCGACGGGCACTGGGTGCTCATGCCCGACGAGCCCGAGCCGCTGCGGCTCACCCCGACCAACGAGCCCGCCGTCGACGCGGGCCGGCCCGCCGTCGTCGTCCCGACGAGCACCGGGGCGAGGGACCTCACCGTCCTCGAGCCCGGCGAGGTGCCGCGGACGCTGGGGCGGGTCGACGTCGTCTTCCCCCTGCTGCACGGGCCGTTCGGGGAGGACGGGACGATCCAGGGGATGCTCGACCTCGCCGACATCCGCTACGTCGGCTCCGGCGTCGCGGCGTCCGCGCTCATGATGGACAAGCACCTCATGAAGGTCCTGTTCGCCAGCGCGGGGCTGCCGATCGGTCCGTATGCCGTCATCACCGACCGCGCGTGGCGTCGCGACCCGCAGGCTGCCATGGCGACGGTCGAGCCGCTCGGCTGGCCGGTCTTCGTCAAGCCGGCCCGGGCCGGGTCGAGCATGGGCATCGCCAAGGTCCACGGGCCGCAGGAGCTGCGCCCCGCGATCGAGGCGGCGCGCGCACACGATCCCAAGGTCGTCGTCGAGGCTGCCGTCGTGGGCCGGGAGATCGAGTGCGGCGTCCTCGAGGGGCACGGGACCGACGCCCCGCGGACCAGCGCCCTCGGGGAGCCGGCCGTCGTCAAGGGCCACGAGTTCTACGACTTCGAGGCGAAGTACCTCGCCGACGACGACGTGAGGCTCAGCTGCCCGGCGGACGTGCCGCCGGAGATCGCCGCGCGTGTCCGGGAGATGTCGGCCCGGGCGTTCGAGGCGGCCGGCTGCGAGGGGCTGGCGCGGGCGGACTTCTTCTACACCCCGGACGGCGAGGTCCTCATCAACGAGGTCAACACGCTGCCGGGGTTCACGCCGACCTCGATGTACCCCCGGATGTGGGCCGCGTCGGGCATCTCCTACAGCGAGCTCATCGACGAGCTCGTCTCCCTCGCCCTCGAGCGCCGGGTCGGACTGCGCTGACGGGGCCGGTGCCGAGCGGGCCGGCACCGGACGCCCGGCGCAGGGCTTCGGCTACCGGCACGCGAGGCCGTTGCGCGGCAGCGACCTCGCGACGGCGGCGAAGGCGGGCAGGAGCAGCGGCTCGGGGGAGTAGGCGTCGGGCACGAGCACCTCGAGCGCCGGGGAGGTGCCGAACGTCGTGAACTTCGCGCCGTCGCTCAGCGTCTCGACGACCCAGTCGACGCCGCTCACGGCGATGCACTCGTCCGTCGTCGGGCCGAGCGCGCCGACGCCGCACCGGGCGATGACCGCCGGGTCGCCCCAGGCGGCCACGCGGGGAGCGGACGGCGTGGTGGAGACCCGGGCATGGCCGGC
>JBDIAL010000369.1:0-2973 GCA_039812405.1 Nostocoides sp. | reverse complement strand
CGCGGGTGACCGCAGGTGGATCGACGAGGTCTGTGTGCCATTCACCAAGTCGCTGCATCTGCTCCTCGAACGCAGGGCCGGCGCCAGGCTTGACGTATTTGGTCAGTTTCGGTCGGCTGAGCACGTCAACGACCTCATTCACCAAGTGTTGGGTCACGACCGGTACGAGGGTTCCGTCGTCGATCAGGTTGATGATCGGCCCGAGTGCGCCGTGGGGTGTGATCGTGGCCGAGACGAACACGTTGGGGTCGATGACGACCCGGTGCGGAAGTCCACCGCTCACGCGGTGGGCCGCTCGGCGCGGGCTGCTGCGAGCTCGGCCTTCACGAGAGCCATCGCGTCGTCTTCGGAGATCTCCTCGCCGGTGCGGTAGGCCGCCAGAGTCTCAGCCAGACGTCCTCCGCCGAGACCTCGACGAATCGCGGCAGCCAGCACCTCATTGCGCGACCGGCCCGACTCGGCCACCCGGGCGTCCAACAGCTCGATCAGGTCGTCATCGACGTTGACCGGAAGAACAGTCACTGGGCACCTCCTCAGGGGGTCGGGCTGTCGGGCTGATCCCCCAGTCTACCGACGAAGACCTTGCTGCGCCCTGGCCGGTGACGTCCTCGTAGGAGGCTCGGCTCGACCGGGCGTGTCCCCATCCCACTTCCGGAGGACGGGCCCGTCAGGCGGATGCCGCCACGGCTGCCAGAGCACCCAGTGGCGCCTCCGGGGCACCTGAGGCACCCAGCGGACCCAGGGTCACCGGGGCACTCAGCGCCTGGGCGTCGGCGTGCTCGCGCCACCACTGCTGGCCCGACTCGGGGAGGGTGTGGATCGGGTCGTAGTAGACGTGGTCGCGGGTCAGCGCCTCGGCGTCGTCGGCCTCGAGGGAGGTGCGGTAGTTCTTGCGCCAGTGGGAGATCCCGAGCTCCCGGTCGTAGGCGTCGACCTGGTGCACCCACCGCTTGCCGACGAACGGCACGTCACAGACGATCCGCGGGGTCGCGAAGCCGGGGAGGTAGCCCATGATCGCGTGCTGCAGCTCCTGGGCCCGGGCGAGCGAGATCCGCCAGTGCTCGGCGAAGGGGATCATGTCGCACATGTAGAAGTAGTAGGGCGTGATCCCCTCGTCCTCGAGGGCGAAGCACAGGTCGAGCAGCGCCTCGACGTCGTCGTTGACCCCGCCGAGCAGCACCCCCTGGTTGCGCACGGCGCCGATGCCGGCGTCGAGCATGGCCCGGGTGGCGCGGACGACCATCGGGGTGAGCGAGCCGACGGAGTTGACGTGGGTGTGGATCGCGAGGCTCACCCCGCGCTCCCGGGCGACCGCCGCGACCCGCCCGACCCCCTCGACGACGTCGGGGGAGAGCCAGTGCTGCGGCAGCCCCATGAGGGCCTTCGTCGCGAGCCGGATGTCGCGGACGTTCTCGATCTCCAGCAGCCGCATGAGGAACGACTCGAGGGTGTGCCAGGGCAGGTTGGCGACGTCACCGCCGGACACGACGACGTCGCGGACCTGCGGGCTGCGCCGCAGGTAGTCGAGGATCGCCGTCTGCCGGTCGACGGGCCGCAGGTCGAAGCGCAGCTTGGCGACCTGCGGTGTGGAGTTGCCGACGAGGTCCATCCGGGTGCAGTGGCCGCAGTACTGCGGGCACGTCGACAGCAGCTCGGCGAGCACCTTCGTCGGATAGCGGTGGGTCAGTCCCTCGACGGCCCACATGTCGTGCTCGTGGAGGCTGTCACGGCTGGCATACGGGTGCGAGGGCCAGTCGGAGCGGCGGTCGGAGAGGACGGGGAGCATGTAGCGGCGGACCGGGTCGGCGTAGAAGGCGGTCGTGTATGCCATGCCGGCCGCGGGCGTCGGGGTCGCCACCGCGGGCACCATGGTGTTGAGCATCTGGGGCGGCAGGAGCATCGACATCGTCGCCCGCTCGGCCTGGTCGCGCTCGAGGTCGGCGTAGAAGCCCTCGGTGAGCAGGTCGCCCATCACCTCGCGCAGCTGGCGGACCGACTTCACGCAGTGCGCCCGCTGCCACTGGACGCTCGCCCAGTCCGCCTCGGTGACGGCGCGCCAGCCCGGCATGCGGCGCCAGTCCGGCTCCACGAGCTCCCGACGACGGTAGGAGTATGGCTGTGCAAGACCCATACCTTCACAGTGTACGCAAGACCTTTCGTAGATACTCGAAACCAGCCGTAGGATCTTCGGCACGAGGTGACAAGACAGGAGTTTCTGTGACAGCCATCGAGCCGTCCGGGCCGCCGACCACCCCCTCCTCACCGGTCGGGATGCACCGCGTCCTCGACCCGGCAGGCGCCGCCCTCCCGCAGGCCGCCCGTCGTCTCGACACGCGCCGCGACCTGTGGCCCGACGAGGTGCGCATCGCCGTCGAGACCCTCAACCTCGACGCCGCCTCCTACCGCCAGCTCGCCGAGGCCCACCGGGGACCCGACGGCACGGTCGACGGCGCGGCCGTGCGGGCCGCGGTCCTCGCCATCGTCGCCGAGCGCGGCAAGCTGCAGAACCCCGTCACCGGCTCGGGCGGCATGCTCATCGGCACCGTCGAGGAGGTCGGCCCCCGCTCGCCGCTCGGGCTGTCCGTCGGCGACCGCGTCGCGACCCTCGTCTCCCTCTCGCTCACCCCGCTCCACCTCGACGACGGCCTCGCCGGATGGGACGGCCGGTCCGAGCGGGCTCCCGCGCACGGATATGCCGTGCTCTTCGGCCGGTCCATCGCCGCCGTGCTCCCGGGCGACCTCCCGCCGCAGCTGTCCCTCATGGTCATGGACGTCTGCGGGGCCCCCGCCCTCGTGGCCCGGGTCGTGGAGGAGTATGCCGCCCGCGGGCGTCCGCCGTCCGTCCTCGTCCTCGGCGGCGCGGGGAAGTCGGGGAGCCTCTCGCTCGCCGCCGCGGCGGACCACGGCGCCCGGCTGCGCATCGCCGTCGTGCCCGACGCGCGGGAGGCGGGCCTCCTGCGCGGCACCGGGCTC
>JBDIAL010000368.1:0-2987 GCA_039812405.1 Nostocoides sp. | reverse complement strand
ACGGGCATCGAGAAGAACATGGAGTTCCGCACCTGGACCCAGGGCGTGACCTTCTGCACCCGGATGGACTACCTCACCCCGCTGTTCAACGAGGCCGCCTACTGCCTCGCCGTCGAGAGGCTGCTCGGCATCAGCGACGAGATCCCCGAGCGGGCCCAGATCATCCGGGTCATGATGATGGAGCTCAACCGCGTCGGGTCGCACCTCGTGTGCATGGGCACGGGCGGCATGGAGATGGGCGCGACGACCGTCATGACCATCGGCTTCCGCGAGCGCGAGCGCATCCTGTCGATCTTCGAGATGGTCACCGGGCTGCGGATGAACAACGCCTACATCCGTCCCGGCGGTGTCGCCCAGGACATCCCGCACGGCACGATCGACGCCGTCCGCGAGGCGGTGCCGCTCATCCGCAAGGGCACCCACGAGCTCGAGCTGCTCCTCGTGGAGAACCCCGTCCTCAAGGGTCGGATGCAGAAGGTCGGCTACCTCGACCTCACCGGCTGCATCGCCCTCGGCATCACCGGTCCGGTGCTGCGCTCGGCCGGCCTTCCGCTCGACCTGCGCAAGGACCAGCCCTACTGCGGCTACGAGACCTACGACTTCGACGTCATCACCCAGACGACGTGCGACGCCTACGGCCGCCTGCTCGTGCGCTTCGGCGAGATCTACGAGTCGCTGAAGATCGTCGAGCAGTGCGCCGACCGGCTCCAGGCGACGCCCGGGCCGGTCATGGTCGCCGACAAGAAGATCGCCTGGCCGTCCCAGCTGTCGGTCGGCAGCGACGGCCAGGGCAACAGCCCGGACCACATCCGGGAGATCATGGGCACCTCGATGGAGTCGCTCATCCATCACTTCAAGATCGTCACCGAGGGCTTCCGGGTGCCGACCGGCCAGGCGTATGCCGCCATCGAGGCACCCAAGGGCGAGCTCGGCTGCCATGCGGTGTCCGACGGGGGGACCCGGCCCTACCGGGCCCACTTCCGCGAGCCCTCGTTCAACAACCTGCAGGCCGTGGCCGCGATGTGCGAGGGCGGCCAGGTCGCCGACGTCATCGTCGCGGTGGCCTCCATCGACCCCGTCATGGGAGGTGTCGACCGCTGATGGCGACGAACTTCGGACGGCAGACGGCCTCGGGGCACCTCACGGTCTCCGCGGAGTCCAAGGAGCCGTATGCCGCGGACGTCGAGGCGCAGCTGCGCGAGGACTCGGCGGCGATCATCGCGCGCTACCCGCAGAAGCGGTCGGCGCTGCTGCCCATGCTCCACCTCGTCCAGTCGGTCGACGGCTACGTGAGCGGCCGGGGCATCGAGCTGTGCGCCGAGCTGCTCGACCTCGAGACGGCCGAGGTCTCGGGCGTCGCGACGTTCTACACCCAGTACAAACGCCACCCCAACGGCGAGTACACCGTCGGGGTCTGCACCAACACGCTGTGCGCCATCATGGGCGGCGACCGGATCTGGGACGAGGTCTCCGCGCACCTCGGCATCGGCCACGACGAGACGACACCCGACGGCAGGATCACCCTCGAGCGGGTCGAGTGCAACGCCGCCTGTGACTTCGCGCCCGTCGTCATGGCGAACTGGGAGTTCTTCGACAACCAGACCCCGCAGTCCACCAAGCAGCTCGTCGACGACCTGCGGGCCGGCAACCCGGTCCGCCCGACGCGCGGGCCGGACCGGGTCTGCTCCTTCAAGGAGGTCTCACGGACCCTCGCCGGCTTCTCCGACGGCCTCGCCGACGAGGGCGTCGGCGCCGGCCCCGCCTCCCTCGTCGGTCTCGAGCTGGCGCACCAGCGCGGCTGGGTCGCCCCCGGCGAGCCGGGCAGCGAGCCCGAGGCCGTGCCGGTCCCCGACGAGGTGCCGGCCATCCCCCCGACCAGCGGCGACGAGGCGCCCGCCGACGACGCCCTCCTGCCCCCGCCGCACGTCGACGAGCGCGCCGTCGACCAGGCCGCCGTCGCCGCGGTCGAGCCGCCGGAGATCCAGCTGGAGTCCAAGTCCGCGACGGGGCGACCCGTTCCCACCCCCGAGCCGGAGCCGGTCCTCGAGCCCGACGACGACGCGATCCTCGAGGACGCGGCCGCCCCGGCGGGGAGCTACGCCGACGCCGTCGGGGCCTCCGCGGCACCGGTGCTGCCCGTCTTCGACGAGGTGGCGGCCGGCGTGGCCGCCCGGGCGGCCACCGGCGAGGAGCCGCCCGCGGGCACCGAGCCCGCGGCGGGCGACGGCTGGGCCAGTCCGGGGCCCGACGGGAAGGGTCCCGAGGGCTGGACGGTCAAGGGCAAGGCCGACGCGAAGGTCTTCCACACCGAGGACTCGCCGTGGTACCGGCGGACGAAGGCCGACGTGTGGTTCCGCGACGCCGAGGCGGCGGCCGCGGCCGGGTTCACCGACGCGCTGCACGGCGCGCGGACCGACTCCGACGAGACGGACGGGAAGGGTGAGTCGTGATGAGCACGACGCTGACGCCGATCCTCACCACGTTCTGGGACGACCCGCAGTCGTGGACGCTCGCGACCTACGAGCGCCACGACGGCTACCGGGCCCTCGACAAGGCGCTGGCCATGGATCCCGCGGACCTCGTCGCCATGACGAAGGACTCCGGACTGCGCGGCCGCGGCGGCGCAGGGTTCCCGACGGGCATGAAGTGGAGCTTCCTGCCCCCGCCCGACGGCGGTCCCCGCTACCTCGTCGTCAACGCCGACGAGTCCGAGCCGGGCACCTGCAAGGACATCCCGCTCATGCTGGCGGCGCCGCAGTTCCTCATCGAGGGCTGCGTCATCACCTCCTACGCCATCGGCTGCCACCACGCGTTCATCTACCTGCGCGGTGAGGTCGTCCACGTCTACCGCCGGCTCATGCGGGCGGTCGAGGAGGCGTATGCCGCCGGTCACCTCGGGACGAACATCCACGGCTCCGGGTTCGACCTCGACATCACCGTCCACGCCGGCGCCGGCGCCTACATCTGCGGCGAGGAGACCGCGCTCC
>JBDIAL010000367.1:0-2991 GCA_039812405.1 Nostocoides sp. | reverse complement strand
CGCATGGCGTGCTGACGCGCTTCGGGCCGATGTACCAGATCGAGCGTGCAGGCGGCCGCTTCGTGCTGGCGGCGCTCTCGGTCCGGCTCATCGCGACGGTCGGCGCCGCCGGCACGGCGTGGCTGCGCCTCACCGCGGGCGCGCTCATCCTCCTGCTGCTCGCCCGGCCTCCGCTGCGGCAGGTCCGCCGCCCCGACGTCGCGCCCCTCCTCGGCCTCGGCGTGACGACCGGCCTCATCACGATGTGCTTCCTCGCCGCCATCGACCGGATCCCACTGGGCACCGCGGTCGCCGTCGAGTTCCTCGGACCGCTCACCGTCGCGACGACCCGCAGCCACAGCCGGCGCGCCCTCGGGTGGCCCGCGCTCGCGGCCTGCGGCGTCGCCCTGCTCACCGAGCCGTGGCACGGCCACCTCGACCTGGCCGGCCTCGGCTTCGCCGCCCTCGCCGCCGTCGGGTGGGGGACCTACATCGTGCTCACCCGCCAGGTCGGCGACCGGTTCGACGGCATCTCCGGGCTCACCCTCACGATCCCCGTCGCCGCGCTCACGACCGCGCCCCTCGGCATACCGCAGGCGGCCGGCCATCTCGGCGCCGGCGTGCTCGCGGCCGCGCTCGGCCTCGCCGTCCTCCTCCCGGTGCTCCCCCTCGCCTGCGAGATGGTCGCCCTGCGACACCTGACGCCCCTCGCCTTCGGCACCCTCATGGCCCTCGAGCCCGCCATCGGGACGACTCTGGGGTTCCTCATCCTGCACCAGTCCCCGACGGCGGGGCAGGTCCTCGGGGTCACCCTCGTCGTCCTCGCCGGGGCCGGCGCCCAGCGCGGCGGACGGCGCACTCCCCCGGGCGAGCCCGCCCAGGAGCCTGCGGGAGACTGGGGCCGACCCACCCCTCACCGAACGGAGCCCATCGTGTCCCTCACCGCGGATGTCGTCGTCGTCGGCGCCGGCATCGTCGGCTCGTCGACCGCCCTCGAGCTGGCCCGGCGGGGGCTCGACGTGCTCGTCGTCGACAAGGCCGGGGCCGCCGGCATGGGGTCGACGAGCGCCTCGAGCGGCGTCATCCGGTTCAACTACTCCACCTGGGCCGGGGTGGCGATCGCGTGGGAGTCGAAGTTCCGCTGGGAGGCGTGGGAGGAGCACCTCGGCTTCCGCGACCCGGGCGGGATGGCCCGCTACCACCGGTGCGGCAAGGTCGTGCTCGACGTGCCCGTCGTGTCCCGGCAGCGGATGGCGGGGCTGTTCGAGCGGGCGGGGATCCCCTACGAGGAGTGGGACGCGCAGACCCTCGCGGCCCGCATACCGGGCATCGACACCGGGGCGTTCTTCCCGCCCAAGCGGGTCGACTCCGAGGAGTTCTTCGCCGACCCGCACGGGTCGCTCGGCGCGATCTACACCCCGGACGGGGGGTATGTCGACGACACCCGCCTCGCCGCCGCCAACCTCGCCGCCGCGGCCGCCCACCACGGCGCGCGGTTCGCCTACCGCCGGACGGTAACCGGCCTGACCCGCACCGGCGACACCTGGCGGGTCGCCCTCGACGGGGACGAGACGGCCGAGGCGCCGGTCGTCGTCAACGGCGCCGGCCCGTGGTCGAGCCGGGTCAACACGCTCGCCGGGGCCGGGGCCGACTTCACGATCGGCGTCGCGCCGATGCGGCAGGAGGTGCACCACGTGCCCGCCCCGGCGCCGCTCCTCGCGCCCGGTGCCACCTTCCCCGCGATCGCCGACATGGACCTCGGCACCTATATGCGGCCGGAGTCCGGCGGCCATCTGCTCGTCGGCGGCACCGAGCCGGAGTGCGACCCCCTGGAGTGGGTCGACGACCCCGACGCCGTCGACGTGACCCCGAGCCTCGAGCGGTTCGAGGCGCAGGTGACGCGCGCCGCGCGCCGGTTCCCCGACCTCACCGTGCCCAACCGGCCCCGCGGCATCGCCGGGGTCTACGACGTCGCCGACGACTGGACGCCCATCTACGACCGGACCGCCCTGCCGGGCTTCTACGTCGCGATCGGCACCAGCGGCAACCAGTTCAAGAACGCCCCGATGGCCGGGCTCTACCTGCAGCGGATCATCGACGCCTGCGAGAACGGCCACGACCACGACGCCGACCCGGTGACCGTCCACCTCGAGCACAGCGGGCAGACGGTCGACCTGTCGGCGTTCAGCCGGCGTCGGGTCGTCAACGCGGACAGCAGCTTCACCGTCATGGGCTGACGTCGGAACCCGTTGCGCCGCAGCCCCTCCCGACCCTTCCCCCGAACCGCCCCCGTGACCAGGAGCAGCAGCATGAAGAACACCCACTACCGCTGCGTCGTCATCGGCGGCGGTGTCGTCGGCGCCAGCGTGCTGTACCACCTGGCCAAGCTCGGCTGGACCGACCTCGTGCTGATCGAGCGGTCCGAGCTGACCGCGGGCTCGACCTGGCACGCCGCGGCCGGCTTCCACGCGCTCAACGCCGACCCCAACGTCGCGGCGCTGCAGGCCTACACGATCAACCTGTACAAGGAGCTCGAGGCCGAGACCGGGCAGTCCTGCGGGCTGCACATGCCGGGCGGCGTGAGCATCGCCGGCACCCCGGAGCGCTGGGAGTGGCTGCAGGCGCAGTGGGCGGTCTACCAGACCCTCGGCATCGACACCGTGCACCTCATCACGCCGGAGCAGGTCAAGGAGCTGTGCCCGATCATGGACGTCTCCGGCGTCAAGGGCGCGATGTTCGACGAGATCGAGGGCCACCTGCACCCGCAGTGGCAGCGTCGCATCGTGCCCGCGCTGCTGAAGGTGATGGACGCACTGACCGGCGAGCACGGCTCTCAAGTACAGCTCATCGCAGCGACACATTCTCCGCTCGTGCTTGCCTCGGTCGAGCCCGTGTTCGATACGGATGTCGATGCGTGGTTCGACCTGGACCTCGAGCAAGGGCGCGTCCAGCTCCGACGGCGCCCCTACGTTCGCCACGGAGAGATTGGGAACTGGCTCGTCAGCGAAGCCT
>JBDIAL010000366.1:0-3004 GCA_039812405.1 Nostocoides sp. | reverse complement strand
GACGGTGGCGAGCAGGACCAGCGGCCGGCGCAGGGGACGCGGCAGGGTTCGGGACAGGGGGGGCATGAGGGAGCTCCTCGTCGGACGCAGCACTACCCCAAGCGCAGCTCCGCGTGTCGGCGCCATGAGGCGCCCAGGGGGAATGGACACGGCTTCACCACACACCGGGGCAACGGCAGATCCGCAGGGGGGAAACCCCGATACGTGGCGTACATGGTGCACCCGGCGGACATCGCCGAGTCAGGGGTGTCGAGCGGGTTGCTCGACCAGGGACCAACAGACCGTGGTCGATCTGACCGACGGCCCGACCATGATGCGCACCCCTGCGGAAGATGTCAAACCCGCAACGATTCGGCCTCGAACACGTCACGGCGCAGCCGTGACCGGTATGGGTCCTTCGTCAGATTTGCCAGTACCAGGGGTTGGCGCGTGCCCACTCCACGGTGCGGCGCACGCCCTCGACCACGTCGGTCTCCAGGTGCCACCCGAGGACCTCGGCCGCCTTCGCCGTGTCGGGAATGCGACGGGGGATGTCCTCGTACTTGGAGCCGTAGAGCTCACGGGTGTCGACGGGCTCGGCGCTGGTCACGGCAGGATGGCCGACGGTGTCGATGACGAGGTCGACCACCTCCGACATCGTCGACTCCACCATGCTGCCGATGTTGAAGGCCTCGCCGATGGCTCGGGGATCCTCCGATGCCATGATCGTTCCACGCACGGCATCGTCGACGAAGGTGAAGCAGCGCGTCTGCTCTCCCGAGTCGTAGAGGTAGGGACGCTCCCCGCGCAGGCACCGCGCCACGCTCTGGGACAGGACGAAGTAGGGGTTCTGGCGCGGGCCGTAGACGTTGAAATACCTCACGATCGAGATGGGAAGCCCATAGGCGTCGTGCATGGCGAACGCCATGTGCTCGGCCATCGCCTTGCTCGTCGAGTAGCTCCAACGCGCCGTACGGGTGGTGCCGAGGACCCGGTCGTCGTCCTCGGCGAAAGGCGTCGAGGGGTTCTTGCCGAAGACCTCGGAGGTGCTCGTCAGCAGGACGCGTGAGCCTGTGCGTCGGCAGGCCTCCAGGACGTTGCGGGTGCCGTTGACGTTGACGTCGAGGACCCGGAGCGGGTCGTTGACGTAGTGGGTGATCCCGACGACGGCCGACAGGTGGAAGACCATGTCGACGTCGGCCGTGACGACCGCGTCGACGGAGTCGGGGTCGGTCACGTCGGTGCGCACGAAGGAGAACCGCGGATCCTCGCGGAACAGCATGCTCGTGTCGACGGTGTTGGGGGCGAGATCGGCGATCGTCACCCGGTCGCCTCGCGCGAGGAGCTGCTCGGCGAGGTGCGATCCGACGAAGCCGAAACCGCCCGTGATGACGACGTTGCGCCCCTGCTCGGGCGGCGGGGTCATCGGCCGACCCCCTTGTAGGTGAAGCCGGCGGCCGCGACGACGCGCGGGTCGAAGGCGTTGCGTCCGTCGAAGAACACGCAGTTCTCCTCGGTCAGCGACTTGAGCTCGTCGAGGTCGATCCTCCGGAACTGGTCGTGGCCGGTGAGGAACACCACGGCGTGCGCACCCTTCACCGCCTCCTCCCAGCTGGCGGTCGGCTCGACCTGGGTGACCGTGGAGAACTCCTCCTCGGTGACCCACGGATCGTGGACCGCGAGCTCACACCCGGAGGACTCCAGCAGCTCGACGAGATACCTGGTCGGCGTGAGCCGGCAGTCCCCCGTGTTGTTCTTGAAGGCGACGCCCATGACGGTCACCTTGCTCTCGGCATACGTTCGGCCGGCGCCGGCGAGCGCGCTCTCCAACAGACCGAAGCTGTACGCGGGCATCGTGTCGTTGACCGTGCGCGAGGCGCGCGGCGTGCGCAGCTCCAGCCCGAGCTGGGTGCCGAGGTGGTCGACGAACCACGGATCCTTGGTCAGGCAGTAGCCGCCGACCCCCATGCTCGGCATGAGGATGTTGACGTTGGACCCGACCTTCGGCAGGGTGTTCGCAGCCTCGATGACCTGCATGACGTCGGCGCCGAGATGGTCGCACACCTTCGCCAGCTCGTTCGCCAGGGCGATGTTGAGGTCGATCCACAGGTTGTCGGCGAGCTTGGTGAGCTCCGCGGCGAGCGCAGAGTCGACGACCGTGGAGTCGACGCCGAGCGCGTGGGTCCACAGCTGTCGGCACAGCGCGGAGCTCTCGTCGTCGACGCCCCCGACGACGACGGGGATGGAGACGAGGTCACGGATGGCTCTGCCCTCGGCAAGACGCTCCGGGCAGAAGGCCAGGCCGAAGTCTCGGCCTGCCCGCAGTCCCCCGGCTTCCAGGATCGGCTGCACCAGTCCGGTCGTCGTGTTCGGCGGAACGGTGCTCTTGAGGATCACCAGATGCCCGGGACGCAGGTGCCCGGCAACTCCCTCGGCGGCGGCGGTGATGTCCTTCGTGATCGGGTCGTAGTTCGGGCCGAGAGGAGTGCCGACCGTCACGATGATGACGTCGCACTCCGCCACGGCCGCGTAGTCCGAGGTCGCCGTGAGCCGGCCGTTCGAGACCACCCGGTCGATCACCTCGTCCAGCCCCGGCTCACGAACGCTCGTCCGTCCCTGCCCGATCTCTGCCACGACGCCGGGGCGCACGTCGATCCCCACGACGTCCCACCCTCGGTCGGCGAGGACGCCGCCGATCACTGTGCCGATATAGCCGAAGCCCACAACCGCCACACGCACGGCACGGGCCGACAACAGGTCCTCGATTTGGGCATGCGAACGCCCAAACAGGCTTGCTCTGGTCACTGCTTCACTCCAACTCGACGGCGGCGAGACGCTCACTCGAGGACGGCGGAATCCCCTCCCCTGAACATCTCTATCGTAACTATTCGACCGGTGTCCGTCGTCGCTTCGAGAACATTCGAGGCCTGCGCCCTGTCGGGTATGTGACGGTCCGAAGTTCGTTGTGTCGACGACGAAAACGTGACGATGCGAGACCTTGGGCGTCCAGGACCGGAGGGAGAGT
>JBDIAL010000365.1:0-3019 GCA_039812405.1 Nostocoides sp. | reverse complement strand
CGTGTCGTTCCTCGTCGGAGTGGTCGCCCTGACGATCCTGATCAACTACGCCGGACGGACCTTCCCGGTCTTCGGCGTGACGACGGGAGTCCTCGTCCTCGTCTGTGCGGTGTTCGCGGTCATCTTCTTCCGCTCCCAGATCGGCCATGCCGACGGGTTCATGTCCTTCGAGCTGTTCAGGAGCCGGGCCTTCTCGGGAGCGATCCTCGCGGACTTCATGGTGAACACGGCGGTGGCCGCCATCGCGATCGTCCCGGCATACGTCCAGGAGGCACCGCAGTTCGGCCTGTCGGCCTTGCAGTCGGGCTTGCTGTTCGTGGGGTACACGATCTGCATCCTCTGCTTCATCCGGGTCGGCGAGCGGACGATGCAGCGTCTTGGTGCGCGCAAGCCGATGATCCTCGGCATCTGCCTCCTCGGCCTCGGGGTCGGCGTCAACGCACAGAGCTGGCTTCCGCCGACGGCCTACCTCGTCGCGGCCTTCATCGGATTTTCCTGCTTCGGAACCGGGTTGGGCTTCTTCGCGACGCCCGCCGTGGACACCACGATGGCGAATGCGCCGGAGGAGAAGGCCGGTGTCGCCGGTGGGATCTTCAACATGGCCTCCTCGCTCGGCGCGAGCATCGGCCTCGCGATCGGCCTGACGATCGCCACGGGATACTGGCCGGCCGCGGGGAGCACCGCCGACCGTCAGGCGCTCGAGCATGCCTGGAACCTCGGCGCCGGAGTGTCGCTCGGCTTCGTCTTCGTCATGATGGTCGTCGCCCTCGTCGCGACGATCTTCGCGGTGCCCGGACCCGAGGACGCCGAGCACGACCTGTCGAGCGGGCGTGCCTGAGGCCGCGCGTGCCGGGGCTGAGGGCGCGCGCCCCGGGGGTGAGCCGCACCGGCGCGGTGGTGGGCCGCCCGGGTCCATCGGGGTCCCGCTCCGATCAGGAGCGGTGGTAGCGGACCTCCCCGCCGACCACCGTCAAGGTGACCTCGAGCTGGTCGATCGTCGCGGGGTCGACCGCGAGAAGGTCTTCGGAGAGCACGGCGAAGTCGGCCAGCATGCCGCGGGCGAGCCTGCCCTTGCGGTGATCCTGGTGCTCCGCGTAGGCCGAGCCGACGGTGAAGGCCCGCAGCGCCTGCGCCGGGGAGACGCATTCCGCCGGGTTGAGCACCTCGCCGCTCGCCGTCGTCCGGTTGACCATGGCGTGGATGCCGAGGAGCGGGGCGCTCGCCACGACGGGACAGTCCGAGCTGCCCGGCACCTCGATGCCCGCGTCGAGAAACGACTTCTGCCGGTATGCGAGGGCGACCCGGTCCGGCCCGAGCGCGGCGAGGAAGCCGTCACCGGTCTCGGTGATGAACCGGCCCTGGGGCACGGGAATGACGCCGAGCTCGGCGATCCTGGCCACCTGCTCGGTCGACGTGACGCCCGCGTGCTCCAGCCGATGCCGGGGGTCGACGCGCGGGTAGCGGCGCTGTGCCAGCTCGATGGCGTCGAGGACCGCGGACACCGCATCGTCGCCGATGGCGTGGGTGGCGACCTGCCATCCGGCACGGTGGGCCTCCACGATGGTGGCCGTCAGCTGGTCGACCGGCGTCTGGAGGAAGCCGCGGTTGCCGGGGGAGTCGGCGTAGTCGCAGCACATCGCCGCCGTGCGACCGATGAGGGAGCCGTCGGCGAACACCTTGACCGCTCCGACGCGCAGCCACTCGTCGCCGAGGCCGGAGCGGATCCCCAGGTCCAGCCCCAGCCACTCGGTGCCGTGCTCGACGCCCGGGAGCGGATGCAGGGCGTTCGACTCGGGCATGACGGTGGCCCGCACGCGCAGCTGACCGGCCTCGAGCGCCCGCTGGTAGCACGCGACATCGGCTGGACCGTTGCCCGCGAGCTGCCCGGCCAGCCCGGGCTCGGTGATGCTCGTGATGCCCTCGGCCAGAGCCGCGTCGGACGCGAGACGGAGCCCGGCGCAGAAGTCCGCGACGGGTGCCGGGCGGATGACCGCGTAGATGAGGTTCTGCGCCTGCTCACCCAGCAGGCCGGTCGGTATACCGTCGGGGTCGCGTCCCACGTGCCCGTTGGCGACGTCGGGGAGCAGCCTCGGGTCGGCATAGCCCATCGCTCGGATCGCCGGTGTGTTGACGACCCCCATGTGGCACGACGTGTGACCGAGGAAGGCGGGTCGGCCACCCGTCAGCTCGTCGATCCGATCACGGCGCGGATGCTCACCTCCGAGCTTGTTCTGGTCGTACCCGAAGGCGATGAGCCAGGCGTCTGCGGGGAGCCGCTCCGCGTACCTGCCCACGGCGGCGTAGAGCGCGTCGAGGGAGTCGACCGACGTCGACCCGAGGTCGAGCTGGCTCAGCCGCTGGCCGCGCATGCTGAGGTGATGGTGGGCGTCGTTGAAACCCGGCACGGCCGTCGCGCCGCCGAGGTCCACCGTCTCGCGCGCCGAGCAGCCGTCGAGGTCCTCATCGACGGCCACGATCGTGCCCGCCAGCACCCCGATCCGCGTGGCCGTCGGCCGCGCGTCGTCGAGCGTGTGGAACCGCCCGTTGGTGAAGATCGTGTCGAGTCGCATGGCCCACCCTTCCTGGACGCGGAGGTGGGCGGGTCACGGCCCTGTCGAGCCGAGCCGGCACCCTCGGCAACCTCGGCATCGTGTCGACGAGAATGCTCGACGATCGGGCCGGCGGATCCCCGGCGTATGCGAACCACCCTCCGGCTTCGACCATCGAACTGTCCAAGTCTCACCGCCGTGTCTCGGTGCCGTCCAATGCCTGGAACGTCGTTCGCCCATAGGCGAGCGTCATAGGTTCGGGCCATGGACCTCCGGCTGCTGCGATACTTCCTCGCCGTCGTGGACGAGGGGACCGTGACCGGCGCTGCCCAGCAGCTGCATGTCGCACAGCCGTCGATCTCGCGCCAGCTGCACCACCTCGAACGCGACCTTGGCGTCACGTTGTTCAGTCGGGTCGGCTCGCGGCTCCAGCTGACCGCCGTCGGCCGCGACGTCGTCCCGATCGTGCG
>JBDIAL010000364.1:0-3019 GCA_039812405.1 Nostocoides sp. | reverse complement strand
GGCGTCGACGGCTGGTAGCGCCAGCGCCGCTCCGACTCCGACGCGGCGTAGTCGCCGGACTCCACGTAGGTGGTGTCGAGGGCGTCGGACAAGGCGGCCCCCTCCGACGCGGCGCCGCCGACGTTGGTCCAGCCGGTGCCGCCCTGCCCGGCCAGCGGCAGGAAGTCGATCTCCCCGTCGAGCAGGACCGACCGCACCTCGGTGGTGACAGTGACCGACCCGGTCGAGGACGACACGACGCACTGCAGCGTGATTAGGTTCCCCGCGGCGGGGGCGGTGAGGGTCACCGTGTCGGTGGCCGCCCCGGTCAGGGCCGGGGTGGCCGTGGAGGAGCCGGCCACGACCGACCATGCGTAGCCGGTGACCGGCGGCCCTGACGGGACGACCTTCGCCGTCACTCCGGCGCCGCCGGTGACGTTCTGGGCCGGGGTGACGGTCGCGGACAAGGTCGCGGCAGCCGGGCGCAGGACCATGAGGAGCCCGACGATGCGGCCCAGCCCGGACAGGTCGACCGTCACGTCACCCGTCGCGCCGGCCGGGGCGCCCAGCTTGTACCCGGCGCTGGTGGGGCGGGACCCGGTGGACAGGTCCATCGTCTCGGTGAACCCCGCGGGGGGAGTCATCGTGGAGGAGCCGGTCGCGGCGACGGCGTACACCAGCGCCGACCCGGAGGTGACGACGGACTGCGATGGGAACGTCACGTCGGCGGTGGACCCGCCCGCGGCGGCGTCGGGCTGCACGAGGACCGGCGTGATGTCCATCGGGGTCGTCGCGTTGACGCCACCGAAGGCGACGATCTGCCACTCGGAGATGTTGTTCGGGTGCGTCACCGTCAGACTGGTGCCGCCCTCCGACCCGGACGCTAACTTCCCCGCGACGAAAAGGGTCGGAATGTTCGCCGCCGTCGAGTAGATCGCCGTCGAGTTGGTGAGCTGCGTCCACCCGGACGGGACGGTGACGGCCGTCGTCGACGTGACCGACCCGATGAGCAGCAGGTAGTCCCCGGCGTTGACGACGCTCGGGTACGGCACGCCCGTGGAGGCCTCCGCGGTCCGCTCGACCGGGGTGCCGACGGTCGGGGTCAGGACAGCCATACGAAGCCTCCAGCAGGTCGGGTCACAGCGGGTACTTGTCCATGAGGGCCTTGATCCACGCGGCGCGGCGCGTGTCGATGTCGGTGGCCTTGCCGGACGGGTCGGTCGTCTTGTCGATCGAGTAGTCGTGCATCACCGTCTCGCTGGTGTTGTCCGCCCACCAGAACGTGACCCCACTGCAGCCGTTGGCGATGAGGTAGTCCATGTGCGCCTGCACCGCGGTCGTCCACTCGTCGTACGACCACAGCGCCGTCGTGGTCTTCAGCCGGGACACGTTGTACTCCGACACGACCCACTTCAGGTTCGGGTTGGTGGCCTTCATCGTCACCCACGCGTCGTGCTGCGGCCCGAACATTGTTGCGGCGTCGAGGATCTTCCCCGACTGGGAGGAGTAGGCGTCCGCGCCGAACGCGTCGAGGTTCGCCGGGTCCAGGAATGCCCAGCCACCCGGGTTCTGCCGCTCCGGGTACGTCGCCGACGCCGCCTGCAGCGACACCAGATCCTTGTTGCGGTGCGCCGCCAGCGTCGTCCGGATGCTGCTCCATCCGTTGTTGTAGTTCGTCCAGCCGGTGGAGGACGCGGAGTAGAACTCGTGCTGCCACACCCACACCTCGGGCTCGGTGATGACGTCGAGCCGGTCCGTCAGCTGCTTCGCCGTGAAGCTCTTGAAGCAGTACACCGGCAGCGGCTCGAGCGAATGGCTCGTGGCGACGAGGTGGTTGTTGACGGCCTGCGCGATCGTGCCACCCCCACCGCCGAAGAACTTCAACCGGCCGCCCAGGTCGCGGCCGATGGCCTTCGTGGTGACGTCGTACAGGCCGTTCTTGCCGTACAGCTGCCCACCGTTGGCGTTCTTTCGGGCGTCGTTGCCGCCGACCTCGCCGGTCACCCAGAACGAGCCCGGCGTCGGCGGGGTCGTCCCGCCCGCCGCGGCCACGTCCGGGCGGCCGTAGCACTGCCACTGCGATTTGCCCGAGTTGAGGATGTACGGCAGCCCCGGGACAGCGTCCACCATCAGGACGCCGTCCGGGTCCACTCGTCGCCGGCCTGGGCGTACCCCGTCGTGATCGGAGGCTTCGTCGGGCCGCGCCAGTTGCACACCCCGGTGGTGCGGCCCCGCGCCGGGTACGACCCGGACACCATCGTGATCGTGAAATACGCGGACGACGCGGACGCCTGCTGCGCGAGTTGGGCCGCGGTCTGCGCGGTCTGCGCCGCCGCGTTCGCGGCCTGTGTGGCGTCCGCCGCGTCCGACACGGCCTGCAAGGCTTGCGCCGCTGCCGTGTTCATGGTCGCCGTAGCGGAGCTGATGTTGTCGACGAGGCTAGCCATGCTGGCGCGGAACTCGTCTGAGAGGAGAACACCGCCGACGGTCGTGCCACCGTCGACGGACCAGCGGACCACGTCCACGCCATCGAGGACGGCCTTGAAGAAGCCGCCCTGCCGGACGGGGGCCGTGCCCGCAACGGATCCGTCCGGGCCCAGGAACGTGATCGTCGTGATCCCCGTCAACCCGTCCGGCCGGTCCGGGACGTTGGTTCCGGCGACGAATACGGCACCCGTGCCCGAGTCGTCCCCGCCGAGTTCGATGAAAGCGGCCGTGTCGAGGGTGGAGGAGAAGGTGCCCACAGGGTGCTCCTATGTGGTGACGGTCGGCAGCCACGCCTGCGCCGCGGTGCGCAGGTAGGCCGGGCAGGACGATGTGGTGATGAATCGGGCCAGCGCCGACGCGAGCGCGGTCGACTCCGGCGATGGGGCGGGCGGCGTGGGCCTCGACGGGGCCGGGGCGACGATGGGCATCAGGACGCCGGGGTCGGGAAGTTGAAGTGCAGCCACAGGATGCTGCCGGTCGTGATCGTGATACTGGGTGCCGCTGACGTCAGGGAGACGACTCCTGTCGGGTACACCCGCAGGTAGGCCGGGTA
>JBDIAL010000363.1:0-3027 GCA_039812405.1 Nostocoides sp. | reverse complement strand
CCGCGCAGCAGCAGGCCGTCCTCGAGGCGATCCACGGTCCGAAACTCACGCACTAAGCAAATGAACAAACTCAGGTCAGAGACCGAGCGCAGGAGAGGCTCGATGCGGCCGACCTCGCGCTCGCCCAGGCCCAAGCGGCGGTGGCCGCGGCCTCGGGACTGGAGCGGGCGGCATACCTCCTCGAACTCGAGCCGGCCGAACTGCGCCGCCGGATCCGGCGAGCGGAGAAGACGAACGCGGCTCAGGTGGAGGGCCAGCGGATGGTGAGCATGACGGAGTCCTCGACGGCGCGCCAGGCGTGAACCACGCCGGGTCCCCATATGATGTAGTCGCCGGGCTTGGCGAGGTCGACGTCGCGGTCGGGCAGTCGCTGCACGAAGTGGCCGGAGATGAGGACCATGAACGAGGTGCGGGTCTCGCCGGTCGTCCAGTCTGCGCGTTCCTCGCCGGCGGCGTGGACGCCCCACTTGATCTCGACGTCGGAGGAGTTGGCGACACTGTCGGCGGGATCGATGAAGTGGCCGACGAGCCAGCCGCGGTGCTTGTCGCCATCGTCGAAGGCGTTTCCCGTCGCGATGCTCACCGCGTGACTCCCATCGTGAGGGGCGGTAGTCGGACCCGGGCCGGGTCGAGGTGGGCGAGCCGCAGCAGGCCTGCCACGAAAGCGTAGAGCCCTTCGCTGGACCAGGCCGGGTCTTCGATAAGCCGCGCCAGCGCGTCGGGGTCCATGCTCGACACGCGCCGCAGCCGAGCGACCTCCCAGTTGGCGACGACGGAGCCGCCGTATGCCGTCCAGAACCCGTCGTCGGTGACTTGCACCAGGCAGGGCATCTCGAAGTTGCCGGACACGACGTTGAACCCGAACGCCGTCAGCTCCAGCCGCATCGCGTCATGGTCGAGCAGCCAGCGGGTCGGCTCGGTGAGCCGGGTCGGGTGCAGCGGCACGGCGAGGGCCGGCGCGCCCACGGTCGTGTCGAGCTCCTCGCGGCCGAGCAGCTCCTCCTCCAGCTCGCGAACGAGGGACTGACGGATGTCGGCATCCTCGCCGGGGTCGCCGGCCGGCTCGTGGAAGCACTTGGGCACGACGGCCAGGCGGCGGGAGGCGTTGACGACGCGTTCGCCGCGCTCCTGGACGAGCAGGACGTAGTCGGCCGGGTGCCGGTTGGTCGCGGGGCGCGCGAACGCGGCGAGGGCGAGGACCCCGCCCATGCACAATCTCGTCGCGGGGTTGAGGATCGAGGCGACGTCGGGGAGCAGGTGCTCGCGGAGCGGGAGGCTCGCCTGCGGGTGGGGGAGGACGGCGGCGGTGGCGGTCTCGGACTCCAGCAGGTCCCAGGTCAGGGCGTACCGCGCGAACGACCCGGTGCCGAAGTCGGCCTCCAGGCCGTCGGGTCCGACGTCGAGGCGGGTGAGGCGGTAGATCTCGCCGTCGACGAAGCGGGTGTCGTCGACGAGGACGTCGCCGATCCGGTCGACGGCCGCCGCGGTGAGGTCGGCACTGGAGGGCGGCTCCGGCGGTGGGCTCGGGTCGTAGCGGAACCGGTCGCGCCGCCCGTCGAGGTCTTGGGCGAGGTGGAGCCAGGCGTCGTGGACGAGCATCGAGGTGGTCAGGGTCGTGCCGCCGACGGTGACGTCGAGGAAGCCGTGGTCGCCGATCCCGTTGCGGTAGAACGCTCGGAGACACTCGACGGCGCTCCGTCCCGGTTCCGCTGCGGCGGGATGGGTATGCCATGCGGTCACACCTCGGGCCCGTCGCGCGGCTTGGGCGATGATCCGTTCGGCGACCGGCGGGCCGGTGTCGTCGCCGCGGTCGCTCAGCCATCGGATCGCGCCGTGGAGGTGCCGCGCCTCGGCGAGTCGACGTCCCCACTCCTCAATCGCGGCGCCCTCGAGGTCGACGGGCTGGGACGGTGGGGCGCGCAGGGTGTCGAACCTGTTCCGCTCGTCGGCCTCCGCTCTCGCGAGGGCGATGTCGAGGGCCTGCTGCATCTCCAGGCGAAGCACGATCCCGGGGTCGGCGTGCCACTTGGCGACCGCCCGCGGGGAGCAGCCGAGACGCTCGGCGAACGCCTCGTTGGTCAACCGCAGCGCCTGCTGCAGCCAGGTCGCATCGGCCCCGGTCCACTCCAGGACGACGTCACCCACGGCCGCCCCCGGGCGCCGGCGTGGGAGCGAGGGCAGTGCACTGCCGGTGCATTGCCGGTTCATGTTCCGACGCCCGGTGCGCTGACTGACTGGCAGGCATGACGACAAGACCGGACCCAGACAGACTCTCCCGCAACGAGATCCGCAGAGCGCGTCGCACACCCGCGACCGCGCACCGACCCGTTCTGCACGCGGCAACCGGACCACCTCCCATGTCTCGGTCTCCCCATCACTATCGCCCCGCATGGACCGGGCGTGCGCGCCGGAACCCACCCTGTGGACAACCCCGACCGGCCACCGAGCCGTCCACAGCAACCCGGACCGTCCTCGTCTCCGACCGGTAGATCGCGGAACCTCGTAGGTGCCGGCGGCGGGCCACTCGGTCGGCGGCCACGAGACGAGGAGGGCAGCATGACCACCGCGGCACGGCCGTGCACCGGGGCGGCGGCATACCAGCACCTTGCCGACGCCCTGGCCGCGTGTCCCTCCGTCACCGATCGCTCACCAGAGCTGCAGGACCTCATGGCAGCCATCTGGTCGATCGTGTGCATCAGGGGCCGCCGCGTCGTCGTCCCGATGGGATCGGCCGGGACCGTCACGATCACCGGCGAGTACCCATCGACCGAGCTCATCGCTGTCATGGACTGGCTGCGCCTACACGAGGAGCAGGCCCGCGCGCTCACCCCTGACGGGCTGTTCCGGGCGATGCGGTCCATCGGGACGCTCGGCCCGCACGGCTCGGGTCGCGCCGCCCGGATGGACAGGCTCGGCGGCCTGGTCGACGTGCCTGCCGGTGTTGTCGTCCGCTGGATCCAGGCCGACGACGAGGACGAGCGGTGCGCCTCATGAGCACCGACACCTTCCTCGCCTGGGCCGCCGCCC
>JBDIAL010000362.1:0-3035 GCA_039812405.1 Nostocoides sp. | reverse complement strand
GAAGCTCGGCCAGCTGGCCCAGGATGGGCTGGGTCACCTCCTGCTCGGCCGGCTCGCCCGGACCAGGCCCGGCGGTCGTCCGGTATCCAGCGGGGTCTTGAAGCTCGGCCAGCTGGCCCAGGATGGGCTGGGTCACCTCCTGCTCGGCCGGCTCGCCCGGACCAGGCCCGGCGGTCCTCTGGTGTCCGGCGAGGTCTTGGAGCTCGACTGCCGGATCGGTGGACTCCGAGCCGGTCACGGGGTCGTCGAGGACCTCGCCGGTGCCGGTCGCCTTGCCGGTGCCAGTACCGGTCGCCTGTCCCCGGTCTGTCGCCCCAGCCGGAACCGTGACGGTCGCCTGACCGGTGTCCGGGGCTGTCGTCCGGTCCGTGGGGGTGTCTGGGCCCGTCGTCTCGCGGGGATGGTGGTCTTGTGCTGTGTCAGCGCGGGCGGCGGCGAGGTCGGCCAGCAGGCCATCGACCAGATCGTGGGGAACGGCCAGCTGGAGCTCGTAGGAGCCGGTGCACGACCCGAGGATCAGGTCGACCATGGCATCGGCCCGGGCCTGCTCCAAGGTCGGGTTGTGTGCCTGGCCCATGTACTGCCGGGCCAGGGTGTCGATGGCCGCCCACGCGTCCCGGGACCGTTCGATCGGTAGGGCCGCCTCCCACCGGTCCACCCCGAGGTAGTCGGTGACCCGCCGCAACGACCGCTCGGCCCGGGCCCGGGCCGCCCGGGCCCGGACCAGCTCGGGGTCGATGGCCGCCAGCTCTCGCACCACCCGCCGCCGCAACGGACCCGCCGTCTGTGACCCCAACCGGGGCGCCAGCGCCTGCGCCACCCGGCGGGCCACCTGGTCCGGGGCGTCCTGCAGCTCCGCGCACACCACCGCCGCCCGCCACCGGTCCACCCGGCCCGCGGCCATCACCTGCAGCACCGGCCGCAGGCAGGTCGCCAGCCGCACCGCGTCCTCCACCCACGTCGCGGCCGCCTGCTCGCTGACTCCCAGCGCGTCGGCCACCAACGACGGGGCGTCCAGCCGCCGGTACCCCAACGCCCGGGGCACCTCGACGACCGTCCCGTCCTCACGCGGCTCGGTCTCGAAGGCCGCGACCCGCGCCACGGCGTAGGACTGGACCGCCGCCAACGCGTTCATGCTCTCCTGGCACTGGGCCACGATGTCGACCCACGCCTCCAGCGACCGGGCCGGCGCGCCCGGGGATCCCAGGTGGGTGAACAGCTCCCCCACCTCGACAACCCCAGATCGTGTATCGAACATACGTACACTCTATGCTCTCTTTCTAACTAGCACAAGTGTTCGATACTGATGATTCGATACTGATGAATGGTCGATCGTGGTGTCCCCAACCCGAGGGGGAGGCATGCAAGGCAGAGCGGAACCCTCCCATCCGGCGGCACCTGGGTCGAGCACGGACGGCGGGGCCACCGAACGAGACCGGCGACCGTGCCGGCGAACAGCACCGGCGAACGGCGTCGACAACCGACGGCCGGCGCCGTCAGGCACTCGTCCGCGCAGCGCCGTCAGGCACTCGTCCGCGGTCGTCGCCGCCGGACCATCCGGCGCCACCACGACTCGCGGCCATCGGACGCCTCGGCCGGGCTCCCGGCCCCCGTGACCGGGCTCCCCACCCCCGAGGCCGCCCCGACCGCGGTCCCCGCCTGCCGCTCGGCCATCTCTCGCTGCCTCGCCTCCATCGCCTCGGTCCGCACCACGCGCCATCGCCCGACCATCTCGTCGACGTCGACGAGCCCGGCGAGGACCGGCGACCGGGAGCCCACCGCAGGCCGCAGCCGGTCCCGCTTCACCCGCCGGTTGTAGTCCTCGAGCACGGTCCGGACCGACTCCTCCGTCGACAGGTCGACCAGCGACCCGGGGAAGCCGGCCTTCTCCTTGCGCAGCGCGAGCGCCGGACTCAGGGCGCCGGAGAGGTCGAGGTGCTCGCGCTCGGCATACCGCCTGACCCACCAGTCGGGGTCGTCGCCGTCGAGGCCCGGCAGCGGCTTCCCGGCCCCGGGCAGATTGTCGAACGCCCCCTGCTCCCGGGCCTCGCGGATCGCCCGGTCCACGGGAGACTCGTACGGCTCCTGCATCCCCCCACGATAGGCACTCCTCCCGAGGCGGCTCGGGAGGAGTGCGGGCGGGACGGCGGGACGTCAGGCAGGAGGGGCCGGGCAAGAGGAGCCGGACGGCGACGCCGGTGGAGAAGCCGGCAGGAGAAGCCGGGCAGGAGAGAGCCCCACCGGAGCGGACGAGCCCCACCGGAGAGGCCCCACCGAAGCGGCCAGACGTAACGGCCGGCCGCAGCAACCGACCGGTACCGGGACCGGGACTCGAATGGAATGCCTCAGCTCGCGTGGCTGCCGGGACTCGCCTCCCCGTCCGCGGTGTACGACCGGGCACCCGTGCCGGCGAGCGCGCCACCCTCGACGATGAGGTAGACGTCGCGGATGTCGCGGGCGGCGAGGAAGTCCTCGAGGATCTCCCGGGTCCCCGCGGCATACCGGGCCTGGGCGGACAGGGTCGTGCCGGAGACGTGCGGCGTCATCGCCTGGTGGGGCATGGTGCGCCACGGGTGGTCGACGGGCGGTGGCTGGGGGTACCAGACGTCCCCGGCGTATCCCGCGAGCTGCCCGGACTCCAGGGCCCTGACGACCTCGTCCCGGACGACGATCTCGGCCCGCGCCGTGTTGACGATGTACGACCCGCGGCGCATCGAGCCGATGAGGTCGGCGTCGAAGAGGTGGTAGGTCTGGGGGTGGAGCGGGGCGTGGATCGACACGACGTCGACGGCCGTGGCGAGGGACCGGGCATCGGGGTGGTAGGTGAGCCCGAGCTCCTCCTCGACCTCCGCGGGCAGCCGGTGGGTGTCGAAGTAGTGCAGCCGCACGTCGAACGGCTTGAGCCGCCGCAGGACCGCCTGACCGATGCGCCCCGCCGCGATGACACCGACGTCGAAGCCCTCGAGGTCGTATGCCCTCGACACCGAGTCCGCGATGTTCCACCCGCCGTCGACGACGAACTCGTGGCCGGGCAG
>JBDIAL010000361.1:0-3049 GCA_039812405.1 Nostocoides sp. | reverse complement strand
CGCTCGCCGGGGGAGGCTCGGCCCGTCGGACGTCGGGGCCCGGCGGTGGACGGCGCCCGCCCCGGCGGATCGCCGCGGTCGCCAACCCACGGCGGCGGATGCGGGTCATGGTCCTCGCGACGCTGTTCGTCTTCAGCATCTTCGCCGCCCAGCTCGTGCGGATCCAGGGCTTCGACTCCGGCTCGGTGTCCGAGGCGGCCCTCAAGGAGCGCCTCGGCCACGCGGTCATCCCGGCCATCCGCGGGTCGATCCTCGACAGCACGGGGGCCGTCCTCGCCTCGAGCGAGGAGCGGTTCACGATCAGCGCCAACCAGCAGGCCGTGTGCACCTACGACACGGGCAAGCAGATCTGCGACGCGAGCACCGCGCCGGAGGCCGTGGCCAAGGCCGCCGCGGCGCTCTCGCCCGTGCTCGGCATACCGACCGGCACCCTCGTCCCCGAGCTGACCGGAGACCTCCAGTACCGCATCATCGCCAAGAGCGTCAGCGCGGCGACATGGCGCCGGGTGCAGGACCTCGACATCCCCGGCGTCCTCGTCGCGGGGGGCGACCGGACGGCGGTCCGCACCTACCCGCTGTCGACGACCGCCGCGAGCCTCGTCGGCTTCCTGGAGAACAACGGGACGCCCGGCGGCGGCATCGAGCTGCTCGAGAACGGTGTCCTCGCCGGGAAGAACGGCAGCGACAGCTACGAGAAGGGCGCCGACGGCACGCCCATCCCCGACGGCCAGCACCGCCTCGTCCCGGCGGTGCCGGGCCGGGCCGTGCAGCTGACGATCAACTCCAACATCCAGTGGTATGCCCAGAACGCGCTGGCCCAGGCGGTCCAGCGGACGCACGCCCTGTCCGGCACCGTCGTCGTCCAGAGCGTGCGGTCCGGCAGGCTGCTCGCCGTCGCCTCCTACCCCACCTACGACCCCAACAAGGTGGGCGAGGCCAAGGGCAGCCTGTCCAACCTCGCCTTCACCGACGTCTTCGAGCCCGGCTCGACGGGCAAGGTCGTCACGATGGCCGCGGCCCTCTCCGAGGGCACGGTCACCCCCTCGACGCCGGTCATCATCCCGCGGCGGCTCATCCGGGGCGGCGACGACACCGTCTTCCACGACGCCGAGTCGCACGGCGTGGAGGACCGCACCGTCGCCGGCGTCCTGGCCCAGTCCAGCAACATGGGCACCATGCTCGTCGGGGAGACGGTCCACTCGCCGGTCATGTACTCCTACCTGCGCAAGTTCGGCCTCGGCGCGGTGAGCGGGACGGGGTTCCCCGGCGAGTCGGCCGGCCTGCTCGCCAACTACCGGACGTGGAACGACGCGCAGAAGTACACCGTGATGTTCGGTCAGGGCCTGTCGGTCACCGCGATCCAGGCGACGTCGGTCTACCAGACGATCGCCAACGGCGGTGTCCGGATCACCCCGAGCCTCGTCCAGGCCGTCGCGAACGACAAGGGCACGCTCGTCCCGACCGCGAGCCCGGGCAGCGAGCGGGTCGTGCCGGGCACGGTGGCGACCGAGCTGTCCCAGATGCTCGAGGGGGTCGTGAGCAAGGACGGCACCGCGCCGGCCGCCCAGATCCCCGGCTACCGCGTCGCCGGCAAGACGGGCACCGCCAACCGCGCGGTCAACGGCGTCTACACCGGCAACGGCGTGACGGCCAGCTTCATCGGGTACGCCCCGGCCGACAACCCCCAGGTCGTCGTCTCCGTCATCGTCCAGCGGCCGTTGCGCGGCAACACGGCCGGCGGGGCCGTCGCGGCGCCGATCTTCCACGACGTCATGACGTATGCGCTGCAGGAGCTGCGGATCCCGCCGACGGACACCAAGCGCGCACCGCTGCGCCTCGTGCCGGCGACCAAGCCCGTCGCGGGGCAGCCCGGCGTGCTGTACGACAAGTACCCCCACGGCACTGGGTAGGCTCGCACACCGTGGCCCTCCCGCGCCCCGAGCCCGCGACCCGGACTCGCCTCGCCGACCTGCTCGCCGCGGTGGCGGGCCGGTCCGGGGCCGTCGTCGACGGCGACGCCGGCGTCGTCGTCACCGGGGTCAGCCTCGACTCCCGGACGGTCCGGCCCGGCGACCTCTACGCCGCGATCCCCGGTGCCAACGTCCACGGGGCCTCCTTCGCGGCGGCTGCGGCCGGTCTCGGCGCGACGGCGGTGCTCACCGACGCCGCGGGGGCGGAGCTGGTCCGGGCGGCCGGGGTGACCCTGCCCGTCCTCGTCGTCGAGGGGCCCCGGGAGGTCCTCGGCGACGTCGCGGGGGCGGTGTATGCCACGGGCGGCCTGCCGCTGCGCCTCGTCGGCATCACGGGGACCAACGGCAAGACGACGACCGCCTACCTCGTCGCCTGCGCCCTCGACGCCCTCGGGCGGCAGACCGGCCTCATCGGCACCGTCGAGACCCGGGTGGGGGCCGAGCGGGTCCCCAGCATCCGGACGACACCGGAGGCGACCGACCTGCACGCCCTCCTCGCCGTCATGGCGCAGCGCGGCGTCGACACCTGCGTCATGGAGGTGAGCAGCCACGCCCTCGTCATGCACCGGGTCGACGGGGTGGTCTACGACGTCGCGGTCTTCACCAACCTCTCCCAGGACCATCTCGACTTCCACCCGACGATGCGGGACTACTTCGCGGCCAAGGCGTCGCTGTTCACCCCCGAGCGGTCGCGGCACGGCATCGTCGTCGTCGACGACGCCTGGGGCCGCGAGCTCGCCGCGACGGCGGCGGTGCCCGTCACGACCCTCGCCTCGCAGCCCGGGATCGCGGCCGACTGGGAGCTGCATCCCGACCCCGACGACCCCGAGCGGTTCGCGCTCGTGGGCCCCTGGGGGGAGCTGTCCCTGCGCTCGGCCCTGCCGGGGGAGTTCAACCGGGTCAACACGGCGGTGGCCGCCCTCGTCCTCATGCACCTCGGGGTGCCCCCTGCCGACGCCGAGCGCGCGGTCCTCACCGACCCCCACGTCCCGGGCCGGATGGAGCGGGTCCGGCCGTCCCGGCCGGAGTCCGGGGGCCCGGCGCCGGTCGCCGTCGTCGACTACGCCCACACCCCCGAG
>JBDIAL010000360.1:0-3062 GCA_039812405.1 Nostocoides sp. | reverse complement strand
CTCCACCCCCGGCGTGCTGGCGGGTGAGGAGATGATGGAGTGGTTCCTCGCCCAGGTGCTCACCGATTCGGTCACCGAGCAGCAACTTCCGGCGACGTGAGCGGCGGTACATCGCCACACTGCCGGTGAACCATCCGCGCCGAAGGACGGCCGGAGGTGACGTGAGGCGGTCGGGCCGGGTCTCCACCTGATGGTCGTCACCGGGGACAGGCACTCGAGCTTCCGTGTTCGGTTGCGGCAGGGTGGCATACGTGCCAGGGCGTCGCGAGCGGCCCGCTGGTGCGGCCGACCGCGAGGCGCGGCGGGAAGTTCAAGCTACGTGCCGGCGCTGTAGGCGGCCGACGGGGAGACACACTGTCTCGCTCCGTGGCGAACGGAGCGCCCGGCGCCTGACCGGCGGCGGTCAGCGACGTGTCGCCGGGGGTCTACTTGGGCTCTGCCGAGGATTCCCCGGCACCCGCCCTGGACTGGGGTAGCAGCTCGGGCGCCATGATCCCCATGATCCGGTTCAGGTCGTCAACGGTCGCGAACTCGACGATGACCCGACCCTTCTGCCGTCCCAGTTCGACCCGAACCCGGGTGTCGTACTTGTCGGACAACGCGCCGGCCAGCGTGGTGAGGCTGGGCATCGACACCTTCTTGGCGGGAGTCCGCTTGGCGCGCTTCGTGCCCCGCCCCAGCAACACCACAGCCTCTTCGGTGCCGCGGACCGACAATCCTTCGGCGACGATCCGGGTGGCCAGCTCCTCCTGGTCGTTCGCGTCCTCCAGCGACAGCAGCGCCCGGGCGTGGCCGGCGGACAGGACCCCGGCGGCGACCCGCCGCTGCACGACGACCGGGAGCTTGAGCAGACGAATCGTGTTGGAGATGACAGGACGACTCCGGCCGAGTCGGGCCGCGAGTTCGTCGTGGGTCACCTCGAACTCTTCGAGCAGCTGCTGGTAGGCGGCCGCCTCCTCCAGCGGATTGAGGTTGGCGCGATGGATGTTCTCCAACAGGGCGTCCCGCAACATGTCTGCGTCTTCGGTGCGCCGCACGATGGCCGGGATGGTGTCGAGGCCGGCGAGCTGGGCCGCCCGCCAGCGCCGCTCCCCCATCACCAGCTCATAGCCGTCGTCGACCGGCCGGACCACGATCGGTTGCAACAGGCCGAACTCGCGGAGGGAGTGTTCCAGTTCCGCCAGCGAGTCCGCGTCGAACACGGTGCGCGGATTCTTCGGATTCGGTTTGATCCGGTCCACCGCGATCTCGTCGAACCGCGGTCCGTCGTGCCTCGCCAGTCGTTCCGCGACGGTGCCGCCGCTCGCCTCTGCGGTCGGCTCCTGCTTCGGCTCGGTCTTCGGCGGTCCGGCCATGAAGACGTCGGTCACCGTGCTGGTGGCCGGGCCGGTCGGAATCAGCGCGGCCAGTCCGCGACCCAGCCCGCCCTTGGACTTGCTCATGACCGTGCTCCTCTTTCTGCGATCTCGCGGGCCGCGTCCAAATAGCTCATGGCACCGCGTGAGCCCGGGTCGTAGGTCATCACCGATTGACCGAACCCGGGGGCCTCGGAGACCTTGACCGAACGAGGGATCACCGTTTCCAACACCTTCTCCCCGAAGTGTTGACGCACCTCGTTGGCCACCTGATCGGCGAGCTTGGTGCGGGCGTCGTACATGGTGAGCAGGATGGTGCTGACGTCGAGACCGGGGTTCAGGTGTTGCTTCACCAGCTCGATGTTCCGGAGCAACTGCCCCAGCCCTTCGAGGGCGTAGTACTCGCACTGAATCGGAATCAACACTTCGTGGGTGGCGACCATCGCGTTGACGGTGAGCAGGCCCAGGGATGGTGGGCAGTCGATGAAGACGTAGTCGAACTCGGCGTCGACGCCGTCGATGGCGTTCTTCAGCCGCGACTCCCGAGCCACCATCGAGACCAGCTCGATCTCGGCGCCGGCAAGGTCGATGGTGGCCGGGATGCAGCCGAGCCGGGGGGCCTGCGGGCAGGTCTGTATCGCCTCCGCCGCCTCCATCTCGCCCAGCAGCACGTCATAGATCGAAGGCGTTCCGGTGACGCGCTCGACACCCAGGGCGGTGCTGGTGTTGCCCTGCGGATCCAGGTCGATGACCAGGACGTGAAGGCCGGCCAGGGCCAAGGCCACCGCAATGTTGACGGTGGTGGTGGTCTTCCCGACCCCGCCCTTCTGATTCGCGACACTGAAGACCCGGCGGTGACGCGGCTTCGGCATGGTGAGGTCGCCCTGGCGAACCTCGAGGGCCTGGCGAGCCGCCCGCGCGATCGGGGTGTCCTCATCGAACGCCGCGGTCGGTGTTTCACGTGAAACGTCGGTCTCGATCACCGCTTCATTCACCGTGGCTTCAACACCTTCCTGAGCCTGCGCATTCGGTGCTCTGAGCCTACGTGAACCGAAGACGGCAATCTCCGTCCATCCACACCCGCGGGCCTCTTTCCACACCGCTCTGGTTCTTGTGTTCGCGGCCATGGCCCCTCGACTGCCATCCGTTGGTGAACGAGCCGTTGGATGGCCCCGCACGTCCGTCGTAGCTGGATCCGGTTCCTCCGTATGGCTCAGTCGACATGACGGCACGTGCACCGGTCGAGTGCGGCAGACTCGGTGCCGGGTTCATGCTGCGGGCAGGGGAAGCCGGAGTCGTGCGCCGCGTGGAGCCCCAACACGACCGGGATCTCGGCCGTCCGGTGAGGTGGCCTCCATCTGCACCTCGGTTATCAGCTCGGCCACCCCGTCCATCACCTGCTCCCGAGCCAGCACCGATCGACCGGCGGTCATCAGCTCGGTGACCGTGCTGCGCTCCCGGGCCCGCTCGATCACCCAGGTGGCTAGCAGCGCGACGGCTTCCGGGTGCTGCTCAGCTCCGGCCGGGGCATCGCGGCCGGACCACCAAGCCCGGATTTGCAAGGTCGCGGACGGCGATGCATTTTGGGCGACCTTGGACCGGTGCCGCCGACTGTGACCGCGGCTCCGGCGACCACTTCTCCCCCACCTCCGCCGACTGGTCGGAGTCCCGGGCCGGCTCCTCGGCGGCGCTGATGCCCTTCAACGA
>JBDIAL010000359.1:0-3067 GCA_039812405.1 Nostocoides sp. | reverse complement strand
GAGGACCACCGCACCGACACCGGTCACCCCACCGGGGAATGGCTCACCTGGTGGCCGGGCCGGCCGGGCAGGGGCGGTACCGTTCGGGCCATGGGGACAACGGGTGTCGTCTGGGACGACTCGGTCACGGAGTACAACTTCGGTCCGGGACACCCGATGGGGCCGCTCCGGCTCGACCTCACCGCCCGGCTGGCCCGCTCCCTCGGCGTCCTCGACGCGATGGAGGTCGTCTGCCCCGCCATCGCCTCGGACGAGGTCCTGGAGACCGTCCACACGCCGGAGTACATCGCGGCGGTCCGGGCCGCGGCGGCGGACCCCGCGGCGGCCGACCCGCGGTTCGGCCTCGGCACGGAGGACGACCCCGCCTTCCCCGCGATGCACGAGGCGAGCGCCCGCGTCGTCGACGGCACGGTGCGGATGTGCGAGCGGGTCTGGACGGGGGTGTCCGAGCACGGCGTCAACTTCACCGGCGGCCTGCACCACGCGAAGGCGGACAGCGCGGCCGGCTTCTGCGTCTACAACGACATCGCCGTGGGCATCCGCTGGCTCCTCGACCACGGGGCCGAGCGCGTGGCATACCTCGACCTCGACGTCCACCACGGGGACGGGGTCGAGCAGACCTTCTGGGACGACCCTCGCGTCCTCACCGTCTCCATCCACGAGAACGGCCGCACCCTCTTCCCCGGCACCGGCTGGCCCGGCGACGTCGGCGGCGCGCGGGCCGTGGGCAGCGCCGTCAACGTCGCCCTGCCGCCCGGCACGACGGACGGCGCGTGGCTGCGCGCCCTCGGCGCCGTCGCCGTGCCGGTCATCGAGTCGTTCGCGCCGCAGGTGCTCGTGAGCCAGCACGGGTGCGACACCCACCGCGACGACCCGTTGGCCCATCTCGCGATCACCGTCGACGCGCAGCGGTATGCCGCAGAGGTCGTCCACCAGCTCGCCCACCGGGTCAGTGACGGGCGCTGGGTGGCGCTCGGCGGGGGCGGGTACGAGCTCATCGACGTCGTGCCCCGCGCCTGGACCCACGTCACGGCCATCGCGGCCCACCACCCCGTCGCCGCCGACGTCGCGATCCCCCAGGCGTGGCGCGACGACGTCCAGCGGCGGTTCGGCCGGCCCGGTCCCGCCCGGATGGGAGACCTCCCCGCCGCGGAGCTGCCCATCTGGGTGCAGCCGTGGTCGATGGGCCACAACCCGGACAACGCCGTGGACCGGGCGATCATGGCCACGCGACAGGCGGTCTTCCCCCTCCACGGGCTGGACCCCTGGTTCGACTGACGGCCTCGGCAGCCGGCTGCGGGAATCGGCCCATTCTCGGCGTGTCGGCTGGACGCCGGGAAGAAATCTGTCGTTGGACTTCCACACTCGTCACAACTGCCCCTATGGTTGCTTCTTGCATCCGCGTAGCGTCCACCGGGCCGTCTCCCCGGTGATGCGCGGACGCGACGAGGACCAGGGGTGCAGGAATGAGCGATCGCGAGCTTGCGGAGGTGCGGTTCCTCACCGTGGCCGAGGTGGCCAAGATCATGAGGGTGTCCAAGATGACGGTCTACCGCATGGTCCACGCCGGGGAGCTGCCCGCCATCCGGGTCGGCCGGTCCTTCCGGGTGCCGGAGGACGCCGTCGACACCTACCTGCGCAGCTCCTTCATCGAGACGGCCTGACCGGCTCCCTCGACAGGATGGCCACGGCCGGACCCAGGGGGAGGGTCTGCCGCGTGGGGGCGTGTTTGGGCCGCCCGGAGGTGCGGCGGTAGGCTGTGACGGCTGTTCGACGTGGTGCGTGGTTCCGTGTCCCGTCGACACGACGACCACTGCGACACGGAGAGGACACCCATGGGTTCGGTCATCAAGAAGCGCCGCAAGCGCATGGCCAAGAAGAAGCACCGCAAGCTGCTGCGCAAGACGCGTCACCAGCGTCGCAACAAGAAGTGAGCCGACGGCCTCCACCAGCACCGCTGGTCGGGGGCCGTTCTCGTCGCGGGCGGGCGCGGTGGGCGCCCGGGCCGGTTCCTGGTCACCCGGCGGGCGGCATAGGCTGGGCCGCACGACCGTACGTGTGGGGAGAGTGACCTGGTGGCTTCCGTCGTCCTCGTGACCGGGGTGTCCCGGTACCTCGGCGGTCGGGTGGCGGTGCGGCTGTCGGCGCACCCCGACATCGACCGGGTCGTCGGCGTCGACGTCATCCCGCCCCCCCACGACATCGGGACGACCGAGTTCGTCCGCGCCGACATCCGCAACCCGATGATCGGCCGGATCATCGAGCAGGCCGGCGTCGACACGGTCGTCCACATGAACGTCATCGCGACCCCCACCTTCGCCGGAGGGCGGACCTCCCAGAAGGAGATCAACGTCATCGGCACGATGCAGCTGCTCGCGGCGTGCCAGAAGGCGGAGTCGGTGACCCGGCTCGTCGTGAAGTCCTCGGCCGCCGTCTACGGCTCCTCGCCGAAGGACCCGGCGATGTTCACCGAGGGGATGACCGCGCGGGAGCTGCCGCGGACCGGGTTCGGCAAGGACTCGGTCGAGGTCGAGGGCTACGTCCGGGGGCTGTCCCGGCGGCGTCCGGACACCTCGATCTGCATGCTGCGCTTCGCCAACATCATCGGCCCCGGGATCCGCACCTCGATGACCGACTACTTCGCCCTGCCCGTCCTCCCGGCGCCCATGGGTCACGAGGCGCGGATGCAGTTCGTCCACGAGGACGACGCCGTCGACGTCCTCGTCGCCGCGACGCTCGGCGACGTCTCGGGCATCGTCAACATCGCCGGTGACGGCGTCATGACGGTGGCCCAGGCGGCCGGTATGCTGCGCCGTCCCCTCGTTCCCCTGCCCTCCTTCGCCACCGGTCCGGTCGGCTCGCTCGTCAAGCGCAGCGGCATCGCCGACTTCTCCCCCGACCAGCTGCGGTTCCTCTCCTACGGCCGGGGCCTCGACACGACGGCCATGCGCGAGGTGCTCGGGTTCGAGCCGCGCTACACGACGCGTGAGGCGTTCGAGGACCTCGTGCGCAGTCTGCGCGGCCCCTCCGCCCGCGGGCAGGAGGCCGGCTGATGGCGCAGGACCAC
>JBDIAL010000358.1:0-3073 GCA_039812405.1 Nostocoides sp. | reverse complement strand
TCCCAGCGCGTCTACTGGCAGGACATCGCCTTCGCCCTCGTCGGGGCGGTCATGCCCGTCGCCATGGGGATCTTCCCCATGGTCCAGGTGCGCGACCTGCCGCCCATGGCGGGCGGCCTGCGCCCGGTCGACCTCCTCGCGGCGTCCGGGATGTGCGTCTCGGTCATCTGGATCGCGTATGCCGTCATCAACTCCGCGGCCCGCCGCCGGGAGACGCGGACCTACAAGCGGCTGCGGGCGACGCCCATCCCGGCGAGCGCCATCCTCGGCGGCGAGGCGGTGAGCGCCGCCCTCCCGGCTCTCGTCCAGAGCGTCGTCGTCGCCGCGGTCGCCGTCGGCGTCTTCCACGTGCCGCTGCCGGTGCACTGGGCGCTCGTCGCCCTCGGCATCGTCGGGGGTGCCGTCACCATCGCGCTGCTCACCTTCGGGGTCTCCGGCCTGCTCCCCGCGGGTGAGCTGTCCACCTGGATCATCACGCCGTTCGTCATCGTCATGTGGTACCTCAGCGGCTCGATGAGCGTCGCCTCCGGCTCGCCGTCGGTCGTCGACCGGGTCGCCGACTACCTCCCGTCGACCGCGGTGGTCCAGATCGTCCGGACCGGCTACTTCGGCCAGGACTACGTGGCCCACGGCCTGGCCGCCCACCCGCGGCTCGGGCTCGGCGAGGCGCTCTCGGCGATCCACCAGCCCCTCGGCGTCCTCATCGCCTGGTCGGCCGTCGGTTACGTCCTCTTCCGCGCCTTCTTCACCTGGGAGCCCCGCGCCGCCCGGGCCTCCGCGCGACGCCGGCGCTCGCGGTAGGCGACGATGACGCGCCCCGAGGACACCGAGACCACGGAGGCGATCGCCCTCATCGAGGTCGAGGACCTCTTCAGCCTCGACGACGGCCGCTCGTGGATCGAGTCCGCCCAGGGCCTGACCGTCGGCTCGGTGTCGTGCCCGGCCACCGTCGCCTCGGCGTTCTGCTTCACCTAGACCGGTGCCCGCAGCCACCACGCACGACGAAACGCTGCGGAACCGCGGGTCACCCGGCCCGTGGAGAGATCCCACACCACCGCACCACAACGGAAAGGACGGAACCGTCATGGCCGACCAGGTCCCCACCCCCGACAGCGTCGACGAGATCGAGCTCGAGGAGCTCACCGAGGAGGGCGGCGCCGCGACGCTCGGCACCGCGAGCTCCCTCGGCTGCCCGTCGTCCCTGGCCACCTTCGGCTCGCACTGAGCCGGCCCACCCCCACGAGAAGGAGAAGGACATGTCCGAGGAGAAGATCCAGCCCACCGAGACCGACGAGGTCCAGGTCGACGACCTGCAGGAGGAGGCCGGCGCCGGCACCCTGAGCAGCGCGGGCACCGCCTCGTGCCCGGCCACCTTCGGCACCGCGGCCTGCTGGTGAGGCGCTGAGCCCACCGCCCGGCCCCGCCGGGACACGTCTCGGGCGGTGTTCTCTCGTACCGGAACGACGAGAGGGCACCGCCCGTGGCCCCACCGTACGCCACCGACGTCGCCGGCGGAAGCCGAGCGCATACCCGACCCCGGCCGACCACCAGCACCCGGCCGAACCAGCATCCCAGCCGACAGCGCGAGAGAAGGGACGGCGCCGCCGATGACGAGCACCATGACACCGACACCCCGTGGCCCCTCGCCGCGCCGCGCTCCTGCGCCCACCCGTGGGAGCCGGCCGCTCGTCGTCGCGGGACCCGAGTCGGCGATCGCGCAGCGGGTCGTGGCCCACCTCCGCCGGCCCGAGGGGGGCAGCGCGGCCCGTCTCTTCCAGGACCTCCCGGGGGCCGCGTCGGTCGTCCGGCTCCCCCTCAACATGTACCTCCTCACGACCGCCGACCTCGTCCGCCGCGCCTGCGCCGCGACCCAGGTCGTCATCAAGGAGGTCGCCTTCCCGCCGTCGACCGCGGCGCGGATGCCGGACTTCGTCGCGTTCTTCACCTCCAGCCTCAGCTTCCAGGACCGCGACACCCACCACCGGCTGCGCCGGGTGATGTCCGAGCACTTCACCCCGCGCGGCGTGGACGCGATCCGGCCCAGCCTGCGCCCGGTCGTCGCCGACGTCGTCGACGCGGCGGCCCGGGGGCGGGGAGAGGTCGACCTCGTCACCGCGGTGAGCGACGAGATCCCCGTGCGGGCCATGGGCCTGCTCCTCGGGCTCCCCCCGCAGGAGTGGCCCTGGCTGTCGACCGCGGGCCACGGCATGCTCGCCCGGATCGCGACGAGCTTCCCGCACCTCGAGACGCTCGGGCAGCCCATCACGGACGCGCAGTTCCGCGACGTCCGCGCCCGCGTCGAGCAGCTGCTCGACGGCCCGGCCGCCGACTACACGCTCACGGCGACGCTGCGGCGGGCCGTCGGCCGGGGCGACCTCACCGCGGCGGAGGCGACGAGCCTGCTCCTCCTGCTCCTCATGACCGGGATCGACACCGTCGCCGCCTCGCTCACCAACCTCGTCCTCGCGCTGGAGACCGACCCGACCGCCCGCGGGGCCTGGCTCGACGGCTCGGTGGCGACGCGCGACCTCATCGAGGAGTCGCTGCGCCTCGCGGCGCCCCTGCCCTTCGGCATGCGGGTGACGACCGCTCCCCTCGACCTCGGCGACGGCCTCGTCATCCCGGCCGGGGCGACCGTCATCCTCGCCCACGCCGCGGCCAACGTCGACCCCGACCGCTTCCCCGACCCCCTCGCGTGGCGGCCCGGCACCCGTCCCCTGTCCCAGACCTTCGGGCACGGCACCCACCGCTGCCTCGGGGCGATGCTCGCCGTCCTCGAGTGCGAGCTCGCCCTCGAGGCGCTGCGCCCCCTCGGGGTCCGGGTCACCGACCCCTCCCGGATCTCGTGGCGCAGCGACATCAGCTTCCACACGCCGACCCACGTGCCGGTGCTCGTCGGCCGGGGCTGGGCCGGCGCCGACCCGGACGCCCGCCCGGATGCCGGCGCCGAGGCCCGGACGGGGACGGCCGCCCGATGAGGACCCCCCACGTCCCCCAGCTGAGCGACGTCGACTGCGGGCCGGCCTGCCTCACCTCGGTGCTCGCGGCATACGGACGACACGTCCGGGTCGCC
>JBDIAL010000357.1:0-3084 GCA_039812405.1 Nostocoides sp. | reverse complement strand
CCCCGTCCCGGCGCCCCACCGCCATGCCCACCCCGCCGCCCCTTTATCGGGTTCCACGACAAAGGGTCACGTCGCGGGGGAAGGCTTCTCCCGCGGAGTGACCCTTTCTCGGGTGCAGTGGGTGAGGAAACCCCCGCGTCAGTGACCGCGGTCGATCCACTCCTGCAGGTGCGGCGCCTCGGCGCCGATCGTCGTGCTGTCCCCGTGACCGGTGAGCACGACGGTCTCGGGCGGGAGGGTGAGCAGCCGGTCCCGGATCGAGTCGACGATCGTCGGGAAGTCGCTGAACGACCGCCCCGTCGCACCCGGGCCGCCCCGGAAGAGCGTGTCGCCGGTGAGGACGACTCCGAGCGCGGGCACGTGGAGGGACACCGCGCCGGGGGTGTGCCCGGGCGTGTGCAGGACGTGGACCTCGACGTCGCCGACCGTCAGGACGTCGCCGTCGGCGAGCTCTCGGTCCGGGGCCACGTCGTAGATCTCGTCCCACAGCATGCGGTCGGCCGGGTGGAGGTATGCGGGTGCCCGGGTGATCGAGCCCAGCTCGCCCGCGCCGTTGATGTGGTCGTTGTGCCCGTGGGTCAGGACGATGCCGACGACTGTGCGCTCCCTCGGGATCGCCTTGACGATGGCCCGGCCGTCGTGCGCGGCGTCGACGACGAGGCACTCCTCCGCGTCGCCGACGACCCACACGTTGTTGTCGACCTCCCACGAGCCGCCGTCGAGCTCGAAGGTCCCCGACGTGACGACCCGCTGGATCCCGACGCCACCGGGAGAGGTGGGCAGGTCCGGCATACCGTCGCTCACAGCTCGACCACGGAGCGGAGCACCTCGCCCTTGTGCATCTTGTCGAAGGCCGCCTCGACGTCGCCCAGGCCGATCCGCTCGGACACGAACGCCTCGAGCGGGAAGCGGCCCTGCTGGTAGAGGTCGACGAGCATCGGGAAGTCCCGCGAGGGCAGGCAGTCGCCGTACCAGGACGACTTCAGCGCCCCACCACGGCCGAAGATCTCGATCATCGGCAAGGTGACCTGCCGGTCCGGGGTGGGCACCCCCACCAGCACGACCGTCCCGGCCAGATCCCGCGCGAAGAAAGCCTGCTCGTAGGTCTCCGGCCGGCCGACCGCCTCCACGACGACGTCCGCGCCGAACCCGCCCGTCGCCTCCCTGATCGCCTCGACGGCATCCGCCGCCGCGGAGTTGACCGTATGCGTCGCCCCGAACGCCCGAGAACCCTCCAGCTTCCGGTCGTCCACGTCGACCGCCACGATCGTCGTGGCACCAGCCAGCCTCGCACCCGCGATCGCCGCGTTACCCACCCCGCCACAGCCGATCACCGCGACCGAGTCACCCCGGCCCACACCACCGGTGTTCACCGCCGCCCCGAAACCGGCCATCACCCCGCACCCGAGCAGCCCGACGACCGCCGCGTCAGCATCGGCCACCTTGGTGCACTGCCCGGCCGCCACCAGCGTCTTCTCGACGAAAGCGCCGATCCCCAACGCCGGCGACAGCTCGGTCCCGTCGGTCAGCGTCATCCGCTGCGTGGCGTTGTGGGTCGCGAAGCAGTACCACGGCTTGCCCTTGGCACACGCCCGGCACTGACCACACACCGCCCGCCAGTTGAGGATGACGAAATCCCCCGGCGCGACCTCACTCACCCCCTCCCCGACCGCCTCGACGACCCCCGCCGCCTCATGCCCCAGCAGGAACGGGAAATCGTCGTTGATGCCGCCCTCACGGTAATGCAGGTCGGTGTGACACACCCCACACGCCCGGACCGCCACCACCGCCTCACCCGGACCCGGATCCGGCACCACCACATCGACCAACTCGACCGGCGCCCCCTTACTCCGAGCGATGACTCCCTTGACGGTCTGTGACACGGTGCCTCCTAGGCGACGATCTGCGGTATGCGAGGGCGCACGGCGACGGGCCGCGCGAGGGTTCACACTCTGCTAGGTGCGCGAGGCGCGGGCAACCCTCCCTCACGGGTCAAGACACGGTCGAGCGGGAGGCCGGGACGACGAGTGCCGTCGCCACGGCCGCGATGCCCTCGCCCCGGCCGGTCAGGCCGAGCCCGTCGGTCGTCGTCGCGCTGACGGACACCGGAGCACCGGCCGCGGCCGACAGGACGTGCTCCGCCTCGGCCCGGCGGGTGCCGATCCGCGGCCGGTTGCCGACGACCTGCACGGCGACGTTGCCGATCTCGAAGCCGGCCGCCCGCACCTGCCGGGCGGCCTCGGCGAGCAGCGTCGCGCCGGACGCCCCCGCCCACTGCGGCTCGCTCGTCCCGAAGTGGGCCCCGACGTCGCCGATCCCCGCCGCGGAGAAGAGCGCGTCGCAGCATGCGTGCGCCACGACGTCCGCATCGGAGTGGCCGGCCAGGCCCCGCTCGCCCGGCCAGCGCAGCCCGGCGATCCACAGCTCGCGCCCGGAGCCTTCCACGGCATACCCGTGGACGTCCGTCCCGATCCCCACGCGGGGGACGGGCAGTCGGGGGAGGGCGCCCGCCCGGGGATCAGCCGACATGCCGGTCATCCAAGCAGATCCCCGACCCCTGCATGGATCCGACCCATTTGGACAGTCTCATGCAAGCCCGGACCGGTCTCCCTGCATGGATCCGACCCATTCGGACAGTCTCATGCAGGCCCGGACCGGTCTCCCTGCATGGATCCGACCCAATCGGACAGTCTCATGCAAGCCCGGACCGGTCTCCCTGCATGGATCCGACCCATTTGGACAGTCTCATGCAGGGAGAGGGGCGGAGGACACATGCCGTGACCCGGCCGGCGGGTGCCGACCGGGTCACGGGAGGTCAGAGCGGAGGCGGGCTCCGTCAGGAGGCGAGGACCTCGTCGAGGATCGCCTCGGCCTTGTCCTCGTTGGTCTTCTCGGCGAGCGCCAGCTCGGAGACGAGGATCTGGCGGGCCTTGGAGAGCATCCGCTTCTCGCCGGCCGACAGCCCGCGGTCCTTGTCGCGACGCCACAGGTCGCGGACCACCTCGGCCACCTTGATGACGTCGCCGGAGGCGAGCTTCTCGAGGTTGGCCTTGTAGCGGCGCGACCAGTTGGTCGGCTCCTCGG
>JBDIAL010000356.1:0-3094 GCA_039812405.1 Nostocoides sp. | reverse complement strand
GTCGTCGGCGACCTGTTCAACGTCCTGCCCCAGGCCACCGCGGCGGTCAACGCGGCCAAGGGCTGAGGCCGACGGCGAGGGCCGGTATGCCGGACGGCATACCGGCCCTCGCCACGTCCCGGGAGCCCGCGGCTTTCGTCCCCAACGGTTCTGGGATAACAATCTCGCATGTTGCTTCGCCAGCTGGAGTACCTCGCGGCGCTGTCCCGCGAAGGGCACTTCGCGCGGGCCGCCGAGGCCTGCCACGTGTCGCAGCCCGCGCTGTCCGCCGGGATCCGCAAGCTCGAGGCGGAGCTCGGCGTGCAGATCGTCCGGCGGGGGCAGCGGTTCGAGGGCTTCACACCGGAGGGGGTCGAGGTGCTGCGGTGGGCGCAGCGGGTGACGGCCGAGCAGGAGGCCCTGCGCCAGACGCTGACGACCATGCGGGACGGGCTGTCGGGGGTGTTGCGCATCGGCGCGATCCCCACGGCGCTGAGCGTCGCCTCCCTGCTCACCGCCCCGGTGCGCGAGCTGCACCCACTGGTCCGGTTCTCGCTCCAGGCGATGTCGTCCCGCGAGATCGTGAGCCGCCTCAACGACTTCGACATCGACGTCGGCATGACGTACGTCGATGGCGAGCCCCTGGGGAAGGTCCGCGTCGTGCCGCTCTACCGCGAGCGGTACCTGTTCCTCACCCCGACCGACGGCCAGCTCGCGGACCGGCGCACCGTCCGCTGGGCCGAGGCCGCGTCCACGGCGCTGTGCCTCCTCACCCCGGCGATGCAGAACCGGCGGATCCTCGACGGGCACTTCGCCGACGCGGGGGTCGAGGCGCAGCCTGTCGTGGAGACGGACACCATCTCGGCCGTCTACGCCCACGTGACGTCGATGGGGCTGTCGAGCGTCATCCCGCATACCTGGCTCGGCGGGTTCGGCGTGCCCGCCGGCACCCGCGTCATCGCCATGTCACCGCCGCGGCGGGCCTTCCACGTCGGGCTCGTCCTGGCCGGCACCCACCGGGGATCGCTCCTCGCCAAGGCCCTGACCGAGACGGCTCGCCAGGTGGACCTGGCCGGCGCGCTCGACCGGGCGGTCGCCGAGCAGCTGGGGGGGTATGCCGCGGCCCTGAGCCCGCGGCCCCGAGCCCGTGGGGCACGGGGCACCGGGACCGTCGGGTCCGGTCGGCGTCGACCACCCCCTCCGTCACCCCGCGGGGTGAGGCCTGCCACCCGGGTCACCTGATGTGCTGCTGGGAGCCGGACCACCCGGAGCAACGGCTCCGCCGGACCGGCGTCCCGGGCCCCCTCGGGCCATGGAGCGGCACGAGGTCGGACACCACACCGCACCCAAGGAGGCGTGCATGGCATCCCTCTCGTTCCTGGACCGCGCCCACTCGGTCGCACCCCCGGGCTACAGCCGGTGGCTCATCCCGCCGGCCGCCCTGGCCATCCACCTGTGCATCGGACAGGTCTACGCGACGAGCGTCTACAAGACGTCGTTGATCGAGGACTTCGACGCGAGCGAGAAGGCGATCGGCTACATCTTCTCGCTCGCGATCGTCATGCTCGGCCTGTCGGCCGCCGTCTTCGGCACGTGGGTGGACCGGTCGGGGCCGCGCAAGGCCATGTTCACGGCCGCCTGCTGCTGGTGCCTCGGCTTCCTCGTCGCCGCGCTGGGGATCTCCACCGGCCAGCTGTGGCTCGTCTACGCCGGATACGGCGTCATCGGCGGCATCGGCATCGGCATCGGCTACATCTCGCCGGTGTCGACGCTCATGAAGTGGTTCCCCGACCGGCCCGGGCTCGCCACGGGGATGGCCATCATGGGCTTCGGCGGCGGCGCCATGATCGCCTCGCCGCTGGCCGCCACGCTGCTGCCCGCCTTCGGCCCGGCGACCCATCCCGTGGTCCCGGGGACCACCACGCCGAACCTCGCCCTGAGCATCTACGACGCGAGCGCGGTGTCCAAGCTCTTCGTGACGCTCGGCATCGTCTACTTCGTCGTGATGATGTTCGGCGTGTTCACGGTCCGGGTCCCCGCGCCGGGCTGGAAGCCGGACCACTTCGACCCGTCGACGGTCACGGCGAGGCCCTTGGTGACCACCGCCAACGTGTCGGCGTCGAACGCCATCAGGACTCCGCAGTTCTGGCTCCTCTGGGTCGTCCTGCTGTGCAACGTGACGGCGGGCATCGGCATCCTGGAGAACGCCAGCCCGATGATCCAGGACTTCTTCCGCCACGCCGACGGGACCTCGTCCCTCACGTCCGACCCCACGAAGATCGGCGCCGTCGCGGCCGGGTTCGTCGGTCTGCTGTCCATCTTCAACATGGGCGGGCGCTTCGTGTGGTCCACGATCTCGGACCTGCTCGGTCGCAAGGTCAACTACATGATCTACCTCGGCGGCAGCCTGGCGCTGTACGTCCTGCTCGCCACGGTGGGCGCGGGGAGCGTCGGCGTCTTCGTCCTCGTCTGCTCGGTGATCATCTCCTTCTACGGTGGCGGCTTCTCGACGGCTCCGGCCTATCTGCGCGACCTCTTCGGCACCTACCAGGTGGGTGCCATCCACGGCCGGCTGCTGACGGCATGGTCGACCGCGGGGGTGCTCGGTCCGCTCATCGTCAACGGGATCCTCGACTCGTCCGGGAAGAAGCCGGGATCGTTGGAGGCCGGTGACTACCGGATGGCGCTGCTCACCATGGTCGGCGTGCTCGCGGTCGGCTTCGTCGCCAACCTCGCGATCCGCCCGGTGTCCGAGCGGTTCCACGAGCAGGGGCCCGTCGTGGACGCCGTCGAGGCCGCCCACCACTGAGGCGCCCTCCGACCCGACCGATCCCGACCGATCCCGACCGACCCCGGCCGACCCGACCTGCACCCGACAAGGAGCACCGACATGCCAGACCCGGCCCACCACACGACGACCAGCCAGACCACGCGGATCGTCGCTTCCTGGCTCGTCGTCGGCATCCCCCTCGCCTGGGGGGTCGCGCAGACGGTCCAGGCGGCGATCAAGCTGTTCGGCGGCTGACCGCCGGACGGCCGGCCGCCCCGTCCGGCGCCCCGGGCCGGGGCGCGGACGGGGCCGGTCAGGTGACGGACGGGCGCACGACGCGCTCGC
>JBDIAL010000355.1:0-3132 GCA_039812405.1 Nostocoides sp. | reverse complement strand
CCGGTCGGCCCCGGCCTCCAGCGCGGCGGCCAGGCGGGACTTGCCGATCCCCGGGGGGCCGCAGAGCAGCAGGGCCGACCCCTGACCCTCCCGGCACCGGGCGAGCAGGTCGTGCAGCCGGGCCAGCTCGACCGCCCGCCCGGTGAGGGCCGGCTCGTCGACGTCCGGTCGCGGGTGGGCGCCCCCGGGCCGGGCGGCACCGACCTCGACGGCGGTCACCGGGGCGGACTTGCCCTTGACCCGGAAGGGCGGCACCGGCACGCAGCTGAAGGACGTCGCGCGCGGGCCGAGCACGCTCTCCGTCGCGAGGAGCCGGCCCGGCCGGGCGTGCTGCATGACCCGGGCCGCGAGGTTGACCGCGTCGCCCTTGACCGAGTAGGTGCGCTGCTGCGGAGGGCCGAGCTCGTCGGCGAACACCCGCCCGGCGTTCGCCCCGGCCCGCAGCCGCAGCCTCCCGTCGTGCCCGAGCACGGTGCGCACGACGTCGACGAGCCGCTCGCCGTCGTGGGCCTGGCTGCGCGGGGCTCCCGCCACGAGCAGGATCCGGCCGCCGTCCGGGCTGATGTCGGTCTCGAGGAAGGTGACCGCCTGCCGGTCGCAGGCCTCCTGTGTCAGGCCGACGAGGTCCTGCAGCGCCTCCCAGACCCCGTGGCGGCCGTGCCCTCGGCGCACCGCGGCGACACCGGAGTACTCGACGAACCCGACGGCCACCCGCCGGTGCTCGCCCTCGAGCACGCCGGTGCCCAGCAGGTCGCGGAGGGTGGCGGGCAGGAAGGCGGCGGGCCGCAGGGCGGGGAGCGCATCCGCCACCGCACCCGCCCCGGCCGGTCCGGGCTGCTCGGGCAGCACCGGAGCGTGGCCCGAGCCGGCCGGATGCCGGGCGAGCCGGCCCATCGCGTCGACGGCGCCGAGGTCGAGCAGCCGGGCGGTCGCCGGGCTGAGGAGGATCTCGCCCGTGCCGGCCCGGGACTGGAGCCGGGCCACCTGCCCGGCGGTGGCCCCGGTGACGACGAGCTGGCGGTGGACGCTGCCCACGAGGTAGAGCTCGAGTCGCCCGGTGTGCACCCCGATCGACATCCGCAGCCGGACCGGGCCGGCCGCCGCCGAGGTCCGCCTGGGCCGGCGCAGCGTCGCCCGCATCTCCCAGGCCGCCCGACCGGCCGCGGCCGCGTGGTCGGCGCCCTCGAAGTGCAGGAGGATCGCGTCGCCGCCCCACGAGACGAGCCGTCCCCCGTGGCCGGAGGCGACGCGCAGCAGGTCGGTGAACACGTCGCTGAGCAGGTCGCTCGTCTCCTCGGCCCCGACCCGGCCGGCGCGGGCCAGCCGCTCGGTCAGGGCGGTGAACCCGGAGATGTCGGCGAGGACCACCGTGCCGTCGACGGCCCGGTGCCGCGCGGCCGGCGTCGTCCTCATCCAGTCGACGAGCACCCCCGGCAGGTATGCCGCGAGCCGGGTGTCCGCCACCGTGCCGATCACCTCCCGAACGCTACGGGACGCCACCGGAGGCGACGCCCGACGGGTGGAGCGCGCCGCGGGGCGGGGTGCCGTCGCGGCATACTCGGGTCCAGCCATGAGCGATCCCATCCCAGACCTCGACCCCGACGCGGCCCTGCTCCCCCACGCCCCCGCGGCGTGCACCGGCCGGCCGGCCCCGGCACCGTCCCGGACGCCCCCGGCCTCCGCGACCGCCCCGGTCCCCGCGGCCGCTCCGCCCACCCGGATCCCCCGGGAGATCTGGGTCCTCATCGCGGCGGGCTTCGTCATCGCCCTCGGGTTCGGGCTCATCACACCGGTGCTGCCGGAGTTCGCCACGAGCTTCGGCGTCGGCGCGACGGCCTCGTCGGTCGTCGTGAGCGCCTTCGCCTTCTTCCGGCTCTGCTTCGCCCCCGGCGGGGGACGGCTCATCGCCCGGTGGGGGGAGCGACCGGTCTACCTCGCCGGCCTGCTCATCGTCGCCGTCTCCACGGGCGCGACGGCCTTCGCCGGGTCGTACTGGCAGCTGCTCCTCTTCCGCGGCGCCGGCGGCATCGGCTCGGTCATGTTCACCGTCTCGGCGGTCGCCCTCATCGTCCGGCTCGCGCCGGCGCAGATCCGCGGCCGGGTGTCCTCGGCATACGGCTCCGCCTTCCTCCTCGGCGGCATCGGCGGCCCGGTCGTCGGCGGCACGCTCGGCGGGCTCGGGCTGCGGGTGCCGTTCATCGTGTATGCCGTCACCCTCGTGATCGCCGCGACGATCGTCGCCGTCGCCATCCCGGGGACGGCGCTGCGGCCCCCGCCCGACGAGCCGGTGCGCCCGACGATGACGGTGCGCGACGGTCTCGTCGTGCCGGCCTACCGGTCCGCACTGGCCTCCTACTTCGCGAACGGCTGGTCGAACTTCGGTGTCCGCAACGCGATCCTGCCGCTGTTCGCCGCGGCGACGGTGCTCGACGAGCCGTGGGTGGCCGGCACCGCGCTGGCCGTCTTCGCGGCGGGCAACGCCCTCGGGCTCACCTGCGCCGGACGGCTGGCCGACCGCGTCGGGCGTCGGCCGTTCATCATCGCGGGGCTGCTCGTCAGCGGGCTCGCGACGCTGGTCACCGGCCTCGCCACCTCGCTCACCCTGCTCCTGCTCGTCTGCGTCGTCGCGGGCGTCGGCGCCGGGACGCTCAACCCGGCCCAGCAGGCCGCCGTCGCCGACGTCGTCGGGCGCGACCGCAACGGCGGTCCGGCTCTCGCCGCCGTCCAGATGTCGTCCGACGGCGGGTCGATCGTCGGGCCGCTCGTCGCCGGCCTGCTCGTCGACCATGTCGGCTACGGGTCGGCGTTCGTCGTGACCGGCGTCGTCACGCTGCTCGCGATCCTGCCGTGGCTGCGGACCCGGGACACCCTCGTCCGCCCGGGCCCCGGCGCGGTGACCAGCCAAGAGGGGAGTGCCCGCCCATGACACCCACCGACCCCGATCCCGACCCCGGCCCACCGCCCGTCGACGGCACGGTGTGGCGGGTCGTCGGCGACCCGCTCGTCGCGCCGCCGGCGCTCGGCAGGCTCGGCCCGCTCGCCGGCGAGACGGTCGCGGTCAAGGACGTGTTCGCCGTCGCCGGAGAGCGGGTCGGGGCCGGGGTGCCCGCCTGGGAGGCCGGTGCGCGCGTC
>JBDIAL010000354.1:0-3154 GCA_039812405.1 Nostocoides sp. | reverse complement strand
CAGCGCGTGCGTCGGATCGAGTTCGCCGAGTTGCCCAAGACCATCTCCGGGAAGATCCGCCGCGTCGAGCTGCGGGCGCGAGAAGAGGACACTGCCCAGCAGCCGGAACACCCCGGCGAGTGGCGCGACGATCAGTTCCCAGAGCTGCGCGGCTAGGGGGCGTTCGTCGGGCGAGCGTTGCTCGGGCTTGGGTTGATCGCCGGGTCGCCGGGTCGCCGGTGGTGTGGGGTTGCGGCCGATAGGGCTTCTACGGGGAGAGGCGGTTGGTGGTGCGGGTCGTCGGCCGGGTTGCTGGTGACCGGTGGTGCTGATCGACAGGGCAGCTATCGGGGTTGCTGGTCGCCGGTGGTCGCAGCGGCCCATGTGACTGTTGTGACCGGAGGTGCGTGTCCGGGCGAGAAGGGGTCGTCGATTGGGCGCAAACGACATGCCGCAGGGCGTTTTCGATGTCGTTTGTGCCCAATCGGTGGGGTCTTGGCTCCGGATCAGGCGAAATCCCGTCGATTGTCCCGAAACGGCACATCGATTGGCCGCAAACTGCATGCCGCCCCGTCCCCGATTGCGGTTTGGGCCCAAACGGCAACCCCTCGACCTGCCGGAGCCCGTCTCCCGCGCCCCTTGTCGGGGCCGAGCACCCATCTCCCGCGGGTCTATGGGTGTTCTCACCCGTCTGGTGCGCGGTTGTGAGTGCTGAGTGTCTGGTAGACCGGGCACTCAGCACTCATAAGGGAGCAGGAGACGCAACAACACCGCAGCAGACGGGCCCATGGGCGCCTCAAGGAGGCGTGTTCGCCGGCTTCCTCGAACGGGCATGAGCTCGACCTGGGGTGGCCGCGTCAGCGGCGGCGCGGGCGGAGCCCGGGCCGACAACCGCGCCCCCTAGCCGGCCGTCAGGGCCCCGCGGTCAAGGACGCCCGAAGGGCGCCGCGCAGCGGCCGGAGCGCAGCGACGGTCCTTGACGGCGGGAGACGGTCGGCTACCGCGCGGCCACCACCAGCCTCGTCCAGCGAGGCCACCTGACTGCGATCCCCGTGGTTCAGCAAGCGGACCGATAGACCCGAGGTCGGGAGGCCGGGAGGATATTGCCGCGACAGGGTCGGGCCGTCCGGTGTTGGATGTCCCGCATGCCCGCGCCGCTCTCGCTCGACCTGCCCGACTCGCTCAGCTCACGAGCGTTGGGCATGGCCGACGCTCGCGGCGTGACGGAGGTGATGGCTGCCGAGCAGCAGGCCCAACTTGGTCGGGTGGACATCGAGGAGGCCGACATCGTCGGGGACTGGCAACGGCCCAGCTTCGACATCGCGGACAGCACGGTGGGGGTGTTCGACGGCGATCGGCTGGTCGGCTACGCCGAGGTCGGGTTGGGCGGCCGCGGGGATGCATCGGTGCATCCGGACTACCAGGGCCGTGGCATCGGCACCGCCCTGGCGCGCTGGATGCAGGCGAAGGCCGCCGCGAGTGGGATGGATGTCATCGGCATGCCCGTGCCCGAAGGCTCCGACGCCGACCGACTGCTCGCCGCACTCGGCTATCACATCCGATGGACTAGCTGGGTGCTGCAGCTGCCCGAGGGAGCGACCATCGCGCAGCGTCCACTCCCGGAGGGGTACGCCGTTCGCACCGCGGAGCCGGCGGAGTACCCCACCGTGCACGACGTAGTCGAAGACGCGTTCTTGGAGTGGTCGGTCAGGGACCGGGAGGACTTCGCGGACTTCGAGGCGGGGGTGATGAGGCGGCCCGGCTTCGAGCCATGGCAGATCCGTGTCGTCACCGACCCGGGCGGTGAGGTGGTGGCCACCGCGATCATCGTGATGGCCGATAGCGGTGAGGCGGTGGTGACCCGCCTCGCGACCAGGTCCGACCAACGGCGGCGGGGGCTGGCCCAGGCGCTGCTGGTCGACTCCTTCGCGGTCGCCCGCGAACACGGCGCGGTCGCGTCGGGCCTCGGCACCGACTCCCGCACGGGCGCACTCGGCCTCTACGAGAAGGTCGGGATGGTGGTCATCGACACCTGGGTCAACCGCGCCATCGCCGTCGCTCCCTGATCCACCGCGCTCCGCGGGGTGCCGCTCTCGATGCGACAAACGCGCTGGCAGGAGACGTAAAGCGGGGCGTCCGGGATGGAGTGAATCCATGCCGAACGCCCCGCTGTCGCCCCCGCCAGGCGGGTTGGGTGTCAGCCCTGCTGCTGGATGGCGGAGATGTCGAAGTCGAACTTGACCTTCTCCGAGACCAACACGCCGCCGGTCTCGAGTGCGGCGTTCCAGGTCAGGCCCCAGTCCTTGCGGTTGACGGTGGTGCCACCCTCGAAGCCGATGCGGACGTTGCCGAACGGGTCGCGAGCCGAGCCGGTGGGCTCGAAGGCGATCGTCACCGGGTGGGTGGTGTCCTTGATGGTCAGGTCGCCGGTGATCACCCAGTCGCCATCCTCGACGGCGACCTCGGTGGAGCGGAAGGTGAACTCGGGGAACTGGTCGGCGTCGAAGAAGTCGGCCGAGCGCAGGTGGGCGTCGCGATCCGCGACACCGGTGTCGATGCTGGCGGCCTTGATCGTCACCTCGACGCTGGAGGCGGCGGGGTCGGCCGAGTCGACGTGCGCGGTGCCGCTGAACTCGGTGAACTGGCCACGCACGGTGGTGACCATGGCGTGCCGAGTGGAGAAGCCGAGCCGGGTGTGGGTCGGGTCGAGGACGTAGTCTCCGGAGATGTCCTCGAGGACCGCCGTGGGGGCGTCGAAGTCCTCGTTCTGCCGGTTGAAGATGCTCATGTGTGCTCCTGGTCGAGACCGTAGTTGATAGTTCAACTACTCGGAACAAGCCTCCCTTCGGATCCATTCCCGGGGCACCCGCATGTTTGTGCAATGCAAGAACCTGAAGTGCCGGCTCCTTGATCGAACGCGCGACGGTGTTGCACTCTTGTGCAAGAGGGCCCGCCATTCCCCACGATGGCGGGCCCCTTTCTGTCCCCGGACAAGTCCCAGCAAGTGGCCAGCTTGATTTGCATGGTCATGCATTCGCCTGCATGATTGCTCCATGTCCAAGGTCCTCACCACCCTGCCCGTCGGCGAGCGCGTCGGTATCGCCTTCTCCGGAGGTCTCGACACCTCCGTGGCGGTGGCCTGGATGCGCCAGAAGGGCGCCGTACCCTGCACCTA
>JBDIAL010000353.1:0-3172 GCA_039812405.1 Nostocoides sp. | reverse complement strand
GAGCTCATCCAGCCCATCGCGATGGAGGAGGGCCTGAAGTTCGCCATCCGCGAGGGCGGCCGCACCGTCGGCGCCGGTCGGGTCACCAAGATCAACAAGTGACCTGACGGCCGGACTCCCGGCCCGAGCACACAGGGTCCGTATGCCACCCGGCATACGGACCCTGTGCCGTCCCCGGCCTGCTAGTTCCCCGCCTGCTGGTTCCCCGCCCGCTGGTCCCCGCCCGCTGGTCCCCGCCCCAGCCGGCGCGTCCCCGCCCCGGCCGTCGCGTCGCCGCCCACCCGGCCGGTCGGTGTGGTCGTCGGCTCCATCCCCCGGTCCGCCGCGTAGAGCCGTCCCACCCGGGCGCTCCCCGGAGGCACCGCTGGGGTGGAGGTTACCCAGGAGTATTGGCTGGCGGGCCGACGAATACTCCTGGGTAACCTCCACACCGGCAGCCCAGGGCGCTTCGGGCCCGCCGTGGGGGAGGGAAGATCCGCGAGTCTTCGACTCAGGACCAGGGTCCCGATGCACAACCGCATCGGCGACCTTCCGGGGGCCGTCGGCGGGGACGTGGCCGTCTCGGCCGAGATCCGGCGGGTTTACCCCGAACCCGTCGAATCGCCGCAGGAACCGCCTCCCGGGAACCGCTGAGCCGCAGAATCGTGACCCGAACCCATGACATTTGCCATGGGTGGAGACCGCGGAAGCCTGGCAGGGTGACGGCGGCCCTCGCTTCGCGGGCTGCCATCGTTTATTGGAGGTCATCACTGCATGAGTGCTCTCACAAGGAGCCGGGCCGGGCTGGCCGTGGCCGGCTGCGTCGCACTGACGCTCGCCGCCCCCGGACTCGCCCAGGCCTCGAACGCCCACGGACGGCACGTCGTCGGGGCCACCCCCGGCTGGACGGCGGGTGCCCGTCATCTCGGCAGGGTCTCGTCGAGCGCGACGCAGCACCTGTCCGTCATCCTCAACCTGCGTGACGAGGCCGGCGCCGAGGCGCTCGCCACCGCCGTCTCCACGCCGGGCAACGCCCAGTACGGCAAGTACGTCACGGCCGCCCAGTGGCGGGCCCGCTTCGCGCCGACCGACGCCCAGGTCAAGGTCGTCCGGGACTGGCTGACCTCCAACGGCTTCCGGGTCGTGTCGATGCCGGCCAACCACCGCTACCTCGAGGTCACGGCCCCCGCGTCCACGACCGAGAAGGCCCTCGCCACGACCCTCGGTCTCTTCGACAAGGGCGGGAAGCAGGTCCAGGCGCCGACGACGAGCGTCTCCGTCCCGGACTCGGTCGCCTCGCTCGTCGCCGGGGTCACCGGCCTCGACACCTCGGCCCTGGCCACGCCGCTGACCAGCACGGGCAACCGGGCCGGCTCACCCGACACCACCAAGCAGCTCGCCGCGCGCGCGGCCAAGCCGGCGTCGAGCTCGGCCCTGCCCCCGCCCGAGGCCGTCTTCAAGAACGCCGGGCCGTGCTCGACCTACTACGGGCAGAAGAAGGCCACGGGCGTGCCGCAGATCCTCAAGGACCGGCTGACCGACGTGCCGTGCGGCTACACCCCGTCCCAGCTGCGGGGCGCCTACGGGCTCTCCGCGAGCCAGTCGCAGGGCTACGACGGCCGGGGTGCGACGATCGCCATCGTCGACGCCTACGCGTCCCGGTGGATCTACTCCGACGCCTCGACGTATGCGGCGAAGCACGACTCGAGCCACCCGCTGCGCTCCTACCAGTTCTCCCAGAACCTGCCGGCGAGCTACCGCTACGTCGACGAGTGTGACGCGGCCGGCTGGTACGGCGAGGAGACCCTCGACGTCGAGTCGGCCCACGCAACGGCTCCGGGGGCGAACATCCTCTACGTCGGGGCGTCGAGCTGCACCGACGACGACCTCGACGCTGCGGTCAACACCGTCGTGGACAACTCCCTGGCCCAGGTCGTGTCGAACTCCTACGGCGAGACCGAGGCGGAGGGCGCCCCGGCGTATGCCATGACGCACCAGACGGCGCTCCAGGCGGCGGCGCAGGGCATCACCCTGCTCTTCTCCTCCGGTGACGACGGCGACGAGATCGTGTCGTCGGGCACGCGCCAGGTCGACGCCCCGGCCAACGACCCGAGCGTCACCGCGGTCGGCGGCACCTCGCTGGCCGTCACGTCGAGCAACGGCTACGGCTTCGAGCAGGGCTGGGGGACCGGCAAGTCCGTCCTGTCCGGCGGTGCCTGGTCGCCCTCGACGCCGGCCTGGGTCTACGGCGGCGGCGGCGGCACGAGCCGGGTCGTCGCGCAGCCGGCATACCAGAAGGGCGTCGTGCCCGCGGGCATCGCGAACCGCTTCGGCTCGGCCAAGCGCGCCGTGCCGGACATCGCCATGGACGGTGACCCGCAGACCGGCTTCCTCATGGGGCAGAGCCAGACCTTCCCCAACGGGAAGATCAAGTACTCCGAGTACCGCATCGGCGGCACGTCGCTCGCCTCGCCGCTGTTCGCGGGCGTCGTCGCGGTCGCCGACCAGGTCCGGGGCGGGTCGCTCGGCTTCCTCAACCCGAGGCTGTACCAGCTCGTCGGCACGAGCGCGGTCCACGACGTCAACCACGGCCGCAAGGTCACCGACGGAGTGGTCCGCGTCGACTACGCCAACGGCTTCGACGCGAGCGACGGGACCGTCACCTCGCTGCGGACGCTCAACCAGACCGGCACGATCTGGACCCGGAAGGGCTACGACGACGTGACCGGCGTCGGCACGCCCAACGGGGTCTCGTTCCTCGTCGCCCTGGCTCGTCGCGGCTGAGAACGCCGCACCGCGATCCCGGTGCCCCGTCGGTCCCCGGACCGGCGGGGCACCGGCCGTGTCGAGGGGCCGGGCGGTGGCGCGGGCGATTTGGAGGGCGCCCGGGCGCTCTGGCACACTAGGGGGGTTGCCTGACGCGCAGGCCGCATCCGTATGCGGTCCGCCGCCCCCGAAGACAACTCCTCGAACCGCGTGACGCGGGGCGACACTCCGGGGAAGCGCAGGCGGCCGGTCCCACCGGCAACCAACCCGACCGACGGGCACGAGAGTGCGCCGCCGGGCCGTGGAGCGGGCGCGACACACCCGACCGCGGGGGTCGGAGCGGGACCACAGACGACGGACGCCGAGAGAGAGACGCACGCGACATGGCGGGACAGAAGATCCGCATCCGCTTGAAGTCGTATGACCA
>JBDIAL010000352.1:0-3180 GCA_039812405.1 Nostocoides sp. | reverse complement strand
AGGTCGCCCGCGGTCAGCAGCGTCGCGACCCGGCCCGCCTCGCCGCCCAGGGTGCGCCCGCCGAGGACGGCCCACGTCGTCCCGGCGACGAGGGCCGCCTCGAGCCACGGTCGGCGGCGGCTGACCGCCCACTGCGCGATGCCGGCCGCCCCCGCCGCCCCGCCGACGAGGAGGAGGGTGAACGCCGCGCCTCGGGGACGACTGTCGGCGTACAGGCGTCGCTCGAGAGCGCTTGCCACACAGCCGAACCCGGCCACCGGGTGGAAGCGGCTCGGGTCTCCGAGAGCCCGGTCGAGGACGACGCCGGCCACGAGACCGACGGCGCGTGCGGACGGCATACCCGATCGAGGAGCCGGGCTCAGGTGAGGTCGGCCAGCAGCGCGACCTCCGCGAGGAGCAGGGCGGCCGAGCGGACGAGGGGGACTGCGGCGACGGCCCCGCTCCCCTCGCCGAGCCGCATGCCGAGGTCGAGGAGCGGGACGAGGCCGAGCTTGTCGAGGGCGATCGACTGGGCCGGCTCGGTCGAGCGGTGGCCGGCGACGAACCAGGCCGCGGCCCCCGGGGTCAGCCGGTCGGCGAGGACCGCCGCCGCGACGCAGATGAGCCCGTCGAGCAGCACCGGCACGCCCGACCGGGCCGCGGCCGCCAGGTAGCCCGCCGACGCCGCGAGATCGGCGCTGCCGAGCGCGGCCAGCGTCTCCACCGCGTCGAGGTCGCGGCCGGCCACCCGGTCGAGGGCCTGCTGCACGAGCGCCGTCTTGTGGGCGAACCCGGCGTCGTCGACCCCCGTGCCCCGACCGGTGACCTCCGCCGCGGGCAGGCCGTGGGACGAGGCGATGAGCGCCGCGGCGGGGGTCGTGTTGCCGATCCCCATGTCCCCGCTGATGAGCAGGTCGGCGCCGGCGGCGATCTCCTGCGCGGCGACCGTCTCGCCGGCGGCGATCGCCTGCCGCGTCTCCTCGAGGGTCAGGGCGTCCTCGAGGTGGATCGCCCCGGAGCCGCGGCGCACCTTGAACGCGGTGACGTCCGCCGGCAGCCCCTCGAGGTCGTCGTCGACGCCGATGTCGAGGACGCGCAGCGACACGCCGTGCTGCCGGGCGAGGACGGACACCCCGGCGTGGCCGGAGACGAAGCCGCGCACCATCGCCGGTGTCACGGCCTTCGGGTATGCCGACACCCCGTGGTCGCTCACGCCATGGTCACCGGCGAAGACGACGGCGCGCACGTTCGTCACCGGACGCGGGGGCACGCAGCCCTGGGCGGCGGCGAGCCAGGCGCCGAGCTCTCCGAGCTGCCCGAGCGCTCCGGTCGGCGTCGCGAGCGCGGCGAGGCGCGCCCGGGCCTCCTGGAGCACCTCGGCGGACGGTGGTGCGATCCGGGGGTCGTCGGGGAGCGAGGGGGTCATCGGACGTCTCCTGTCGTGGCGGGGGTCACGGCGGTGAGTGGGGCAGGGGGAGCGGGGTCGGCCGGGATCGTGGCGCTCGGGTGGGCGTCGGGCGCCGGCGGCTGGAGGGTCAGCCCGGCGACCGGGCCGACGACGGTGATGGCGGGCGGGCCGACGCCGGCCTCCGTCGGGGCGTCGGCGACCGTGGCGAGGGTCGCGGCGATCGTCCGCTCCGAGGGGGTCGTCCCGTCGGCGACGACGACCGCGGGCGTCGTCGGGTCGAGCCCGCCGGCCAGCAGCGCAGCCGTGATCGCCGGCAGCGTCCGCACCCCCATGAGGACGACGATCGTCGTGCCCGAGGCGGCGAGGGCCGCATAGTCGATCGTCGACTCGGGATGCTCCGGGGGAACGTGCCCGGAGATGACGGAGAACCCTTGTGACACACCACGATGCGTGACCGGTATGCCGACGAGCTCGGGCACCGCGACCGCCGAGGAGATCCCCGGGATCACCTCGACACGGACCCCGGCCGCCGCGCAGGCGATGACCTCCTCGCCGCCGCGGCCGAAGACGTAGGGGTCGCCGCCCTTGAGGCGCACCACCCGCCGGCCGGCCCGGGCGTGCTCGACGAGGAGCCGGTTGATCTCCGACTGCGGGGTGGCGCGACCGTGCGGCTCCTTGCCGACCCAGACGATCTCGGCGCCGGGCCGCGCCCACGCGAGCACCTCGTCCGAGACGAGGCGGTCGGTGAGGACGACGTCCGCGCCCTCGACGGCCGCCTTGCCGGCAACGGTCACGAGGCCGGGGTCGCCGGGACCCGCTCCGACGAGCGTCACCGTCGCCGGCGCGCGATGGCCGGTCGGGGGCGTGGGCGGCGGTGCCCCGGCCTCCGGGCTGGCTGCGGTCACGAGACGAGCTCCTTGTCGGTCAGGGCGTCGGTCAGGGCGTCGGGGAGTGCGGCGGGAGGGGTGTCGAGGGCCCGGGCGAGCGCCGCGAGCAGCTGCTGGCACACCGCGGGCGGGCGGACGGCGATGCGCACCCAGCCGTCGTCGAGACCCGGGAAGGTGTCGCACCGCCGGACGGCCACGCCCAGGGCGCGCAGCCGCCGTGGGTGCCGGGCGGGACGGCGGCGAGGACGAACGCGCCGACCCCCGGCACGTGGGGGATGCCCAGGTCGTCGAGGCCACGGGCGAGGACCTCTCGCTCTCGGGCGACCGCCCGGGACCGCTCCTCGCCGTCGGCCCGGGCGCGCTCGGTCGAGGTCGCGAGGACGGCGGCGGTCGCCGCCGCGGAGACCGACCACGGCGGCTGCTGGGCCCTCAGGTCGGCGATCACCGCGGGGTCCCCGGTGACATAGCCCGCGCGCACGCCCGGGAGGGCCCACAGCTTGGTGAGGCTCCGCACGACGAGGAGCCCGGGCAGGGACGTGGCGACGAGCGAGCCCGGCTCGCCCGGCACGAGGTCGAGGAAGGCCTCGTCGACGACGACGACCCGTCCGGGCCGCAGCAGCGCTCGGATCCGGTGCTCCGGGTGGAGCACCCCGGTGGGGTTCGTCGGGTTGCCGAGCACGACGAGGTCGGCGTCGGCCGGCACGTCCTCCGGATGCAGGACGAACCCGTCCGCGGAGCGGCAGAGGATGTGACCGGGACGGTGGCCCGCGGCGGCGAGCGCGGCGTCGGGCTCGGTGAACTGCGGGTGCACGACGACCGGACGACGCCACGGGCGGGCCCGGGCGAGGAGGGTGAACGCCTCCGCGGCGCCCGCGGTCACCAGGATCTCGTCGGCACGGCGGCCGT
>JBDIAL010000351.1:0-3192 GCA_039812405.1 Nostocoides sp. | reverse complement strand
GGTCGGGGTCAGGACGAGCGGGCGGGCCGGGTGAGGACCGCCGTCGCCTTCATGGGCGTGCCGTGCCGGATCGGGGTGATCGAGGCGACCGAGCCGTTGCGGTTGAGGATGACGCGCTTGTTGTTGGACTGGGTGAAGTCGAACAGGCCGTTCATGTTCCGGGCGCGGGTGTCGAAGGAGAAGTCCCCGATGCGCGCCGTGGACCAGTTGTTCTCGATGAACCGGGTGATCGAGGTCTGCTCGAGGGAGGTGTGCCCGATGTAGTTGGTCTTCGCGAAGGGCGAGATGACCAGCAGCGGCAGCCGCGGGCCGGGTCCGCAGCGACCCTGGTAGCCGCCCGCGATCGCCGCGCCGGAGTCGGTGCAGATCGCCTCGTCGGTCGACGTGGAGCCGCCGTTGGTCACGACGGGCGCGACGTGGTCATACCAGCCGTCGGAGTCGTCGTAGGCGATGACGACGGCGGTGCTGCTCCACTGGGGCGAGCTCTCCAGGAGGTTGATCTCCTTGACGAGGAAGTGCTGCTCGTCGGTCGGGTCGGAGTATCCCGCGTGGGCGTCCTGGTACTCCGGCGCCTTGAGGAAGCTGACGGCCGGCAGGTTCGAGGCCTGGACCGCCTTGGTGAAGGAGGTGAGGTCGTACTGGTGGTTGGCCCGGTCGGTGTGGCCGATCATCGCCGTCGAGGTCGGCGGCAGGTGGTGCGGGTTGGCCGTCGAGGCGTAGTACTGGAACGGCTCGTGGTGCGGGCTGTAGTCGAGCTCGGAGTAGCCGCCGACGTTCTCGTGCGCCGCGCCGCACACGGCATACGGGGTGGTGCTGCTGCGTGGAGTGGTCGGGGTGAACCCTCCCTGGAACCAGCCCCAGGTGACGCCGCGGGCGTTGAGGAGGTCACCGATGTTCTTGTCGCCGGTCGCCTCGGACAGGCTGTTGGTCGAGGTCCGGTTGGTGTCGGAGCAGTCGTCGTATGCCGGGTCGGGGTCCATGATCATCGTGCCCACCCCGTTGGCGTCGGCATCGAAGATCGCGTTCGGGTCGCTGACGGGCTGCAGCGTCGTGGGGTCGACCGCCCGGAACCCGTGGGTGTTGCCCGAGGCCAGGTTGATCGCCCCCGGGGTCGACGGCCCGAAGTTCGAGTCGTAGAAGTTGTCGGACATCGCATACTGCTGGGCGTAGTTCCACATCGCGGTGACCGTGTTGCCGTCGAAGTAGTCCATCGCGAGGCCCGGGCCGCCGTGCATGCCCGTGCACATGTCGCGACTGGTGAACTGGACGACCATGTCCATCTTGCCGCCGTCCGCGGCCTGCTGCTCCGGGCCGTAGTAGTGGTTCTGGTCGCAGGTCAGCGCCTCGTCGGGGCTGAGCCGGGTCGGGGCGTAGAGGTTGGGGTTGTGCGTGAGGAGCCCGGAGGTGACGAGGTTGTTGTTCTTCGGCGTGCTCGTCACGGGGTAGAAGCGGGTGCCGTCGGTGTTGGCCGCGTGGGGGTAGGTGCCGAAGTAGTGGTCGTAGGAGACGTTCTCGTCGAAGATGACGACGAGGTGCTTGATCGGCGTCTTGGTCTGGGCGGAGCGGTCGGGAACCTTTGCCGGAGGACTGGCCGAGGAGCCGAGCGTGCCGGCGGTGAGCAGACCGCCGACGGCCAGCGCGGTGACCGCCGCGGATCCGATGAGAGTTCGATGAGTGGCACGAGGCACGAGCGTTCCTTCCGGTCGGGATGGCACGGTCCCGGGGGCAGGGCCACCGGTCCGTCCCGGCCCCGGTGTGGGCTGCCTTGTCCGCAACTCGTCACCATAGACCCGTCATAGTGGATATCACATCCTTTGTCCGACTGCGATTCAGTCCCCGGCTCCCGCCTGCATGAATCCGACCCAATCGGACAGTCTCCTGCAGACCTTCAGGCAGCCCGACCTCATGCAGGCCGACCGGGCGAGGGCTATGCCAGGAGAGCGCTCGCATACCAGTCGCTGGCCTCACGCACTCCGGGGAGCGCGAAGAAGTAGCCCCCGCCGACGGGCGAGATGTAGTCGACGAGGGGCTCGTCGATGAGCCGCTTCTGGACGGTGACGAACCCGCGGTCGAGGTCCTGCTGGAAGCAGGTGAAGACGAGCCCCATGTCGAGGTTGCCGTTCGGGTCGACACCTGCGTCGTAGTTGAAGGCGCGCCGCAGGATCTGGTTCCCGGCGGTCTGCGGGGTGCGCGGGTTGGCCAGCCGGATGTGGGCGTCGAGCGGGATGGTGCCGCCGAACGCGTCGTTCGTGTAGTCCGGCAGGTCGGTCTCGACGGTGCCGCTCAACGGCGCCCCCGTGTCGCGGTGCCGGCCGATCATCCGCTCCTGCTCCTCGATGTTGACCCGGTCCCAGAACTCCACGAGCATCCGGATGACCCGGACGACCTGGTACGACCCGCCGCGGGCCCAGGCCGGCTCGGCGGACCCGGCCCAGACCAGCCGGTCCATGAGGTGGGCGTCGCTGACCGCCGGGTTGGCGATGCCGTCCTTGAAGCCGAGCAGGTTGCGCGGTGTCCCGTCGGGTCGCGGGGGACTGATGAAGCCGTCGACGCGCCAGCGCACCTGCATCGCGCCGCGGGTCTGCCGGGCGATATCCCGCAGGGCGTGGATGACGGTGTCCTGGGAGTCTGCGCAGAGCTGGAGCAGCAGGTCGCCGTCGCACCGGTCACGGTCGAGGTTGTCGTTGGGGAAGGTGTCCATGACGCGCAGCCGGTGCGGCTTGGCCGCGGCGAGGCCGTAGCGATGGTCGAACGCCGAGGCGCCGAGGCCCACGGTGACGGTGAGGCCTCCGGGCGGGATGTCGGTGCCGAGGACGCCGGAGTCGGCGGCCGGGGCCGAGATGCCGACATTGGGGGCGGGGCCGCCCGTCGTCAGCGCCCGCGCCCGGGTCGTGAGGGTATGCATGAGGTCGACGAGTCCGGCCCGGTCCCGGGCCGTGAGGTCGAAGGCGACGAGCGCGGAGTGGCTCGCCCGGGCGGTGAGGATGCCGGCCTGGTGGATGCCGTGGAAGGGCACCCGGTTGTTCGGGTCCGGGGCGGGAACCAGGGTGGTGTCCGAGGAGGCGGTGCCCGAGGCAGCGGCGTCCGAGGAGGTGGCGGCGACGGCCGCGGTCGTCGCGACGACGTCGGCGGCGGCGGCGCCGGCCGCCCCCGCGGCACCCTGGAGGAAGCGGCGACGGGCCAGCCCGGCCG
>JBDIAL010000350.1:0-3208 GCA_039812405.1 Nostocoides sp. | reverse complement strand
GGCGCCTCGAGGCGTCGATCGCGGCGAGGACGGCCTCACGGAGAAAGCCAGACCGGCTGAGCGGTACGCCTGAGCCTCGACGGTCCTCCACGATCGCGAGCTCGAGCGCGGCCCTGGTGTCGGCTCGCAACGGGTGGTGCCGGTTGAAGCCCCGACGACCGCCGCCGGCAGGTGCCAACTCCTCGAGCCGTAGGCGTGCGCGGCCGCGGACTCCGCGCGCGACGTGCTGCTCGATGGCTCGGTGGATCCAGCCGATGAAGGCGCCCGGAGCATCGGGGTCGTTGTCCAGGTCGGCCACGTATGCCGCTCGGGCCAGTTGCCAGGTGTCCGGGTCCCAGTAGGCACCGGTCGAGATCGTCTCCCCAACGGTCTCCACCACGGCACTCCTCCTCGATTTCCTAACACCCACCCGCTCGTCATTCCCGGTCCCTCGCGACATCCGGTCCACCTGGCCCGGACCGGGTGGAGGACGGGGCCGGGCGCCCTGACACGGCACCTGACGAAGGGCCACATTTCCACAGTCCTCTGTCCCACGGCGCGTTGTCCACAGGCTCGCCGCACGCTCTACGACTCCCCCTTGGACGCGACGAGAATAGCGCATGTCAGTTCGTTCTATTTGACAAGGAGCAGCACAGATGGACACCAACGCCACACCCACCCCGGAGGCCCCAGCCGCCGAGCAGATCACCCTCGTCCAGGTCGATCCCGCCACTGCGGTCGTCGGCCTCAACGTCCGCAGTGAGGCCAACCTCACCGCCGAGTTCGTGGCCAGCATCCGTGAACTCGGCGTGCTGGAGCCCGTGGTCGGCCACTACGACGAGCAGGGCCGGTTCGTCGTCCTGCGCGGCCAGCGCCGCACCCTCGCCGCCCTTGAGGCCAAGCGCTCGAGCATCCCCGCCGTGGTCGTCGACCGACCGGAGGACGCCGACCGGATCGTGCACCAGATGGCCGAGAACGACCACCGCACCGGCATGACGACCTCCGACCGGATCGCGGGCGTCAAGCAGCTGGCCGCGTTCGGACTCACGGCCGCGCAGATCAAGCGACGCACCGCTCGCCCGCGCGCCGAGGTCGACGCGGCCCTCGTCGTCGCGGGCAGCGAGTTGGCCGAGAAGGCGGCTCAGCGCTGGGACTACCTCACCCTCGATCAGGCCGCGACCCTCGCCGAGTTCGAGGACGACGCGGAGGCCGTCAAGGCACTCATGCTCGCCGCCAAGGAGGGCCACGGGTTCGACCACGCAGCGCAGCGCCTGCGCGACGAGCGCGAGGACGCCGCCGCGATCGCCGCCATGACCGAGAAGCTGACCGGCAAGGGCGTGCCCGTCGTCGACCGCCCGTCCTACGACGACAAGACCACCGCCGCGCTGCACCGGCTCGCGGCCAAGGAGGGCGGACGCGCCTACAACAAGGCCACCCACGCCAAGTGCCCCGGACACGCGGCCTACCTGCGGATCAGCACCGGCTGGGAGAAGAACGAGAAGGGCAAGGAAGTCCGCGTCCGGCAGGCCGAACCCGAGTACGTCTGCACCGACTGGCGCGGCGCGGGCCACGTCGACCTGTACAACCACGGGAGCGCCTCGTCCGAGCTGAAGGTGGCCGACATGAGCCCCGAGCAGCGCGAGCAGGCCCGAGCAGAGCGCCGGGACGTGATCGATTCCAACAAGGCGTGGGACACCGCCGAGCCGGTCCGCCGCGACTGGCTGGCCACGTTCGCCACCCGCAAGACCGCCCCCAAGGGATCGTCGGCCTTCATCGCCCGCGTGGTCACCGAGCACCCCGAGGTCGTGGCCGACATCGGCGGGTCGAAGTTGGCCGCCGAGTGGTTCGGCCTGAAGCACGAGGGCTACGGCTACGGCAACGGCTGGTCCGCCCTCATCGAGAAGGCGACCGAGAGCCGCGCCCAGGTGATCGCCCTGTGCCGTCTGCTCGCGAGTTTGGAGAAGGGCACCGACCGCCAGTCGTGGCGACGTGTCATGCCCGCCACGGCCGACTACCTGACGTTCATCGCCGCGAACGGGTACGACCTGTCCGACGTCGAGAAGCGTGCGGCGGGGCTGGTCAAGCCCAAGCCCGCCCGCCGCACCCGCCCCAAGGCAGCCACGGCCTCGCCTGTCGGCGAGACCACGGAGCCGAGCGGCGACGCCAGCGCCGCCGAGGCCGACGTCGCGCCCACGGCCGAGGCCGACGTCGACATGGACACGGACACGGCCACCCCCGCTGCCTGACCCCCGGGGCGCGGGCTGCCCACCGGCAAGCCCGCGCCCCACCCATACCAACCGGCAAGGAGACACACCATGACTCACCAGATCGAGACCCACGGCGACCGCGCGGCCGCCGTCTTCGCCCGGCAGGACGCGTGGCACCGGCTCGGGACGACCGTCGCCGGTCACGCCTTCACCGCCGAGGAGGCGATGCGGCTGGGGCACCTGGGCGGATGGAACGTCCGCAAGGTCCCGCTCACGGCCAACGTGATGGACGAGGACGGCGTCACCACCCTCGACGTCCCGGCCTTCGCCACGGTGCGCACCAACCCCTTCACGCACGCGCCCGAGGCGTTGGGCGTCGTCGGGTCCGGCTACCTGCCGCTGCAGAACGAGGAGCACGCCGAGTTCCTCAACCTGCTGGCCGACCAGTCCGGGGCCGTCTTCGACACGGCCGGTTCGCTGCGCGGGGGCCGTCAGGTGTTCGTCACCATGCGGCTTCCTGAGTCCCTGCTCGTCGGTGGCACGGACCGCGTCGACCTGAACATCGCAGCCCTGAACAGCCACGACGGGTCGAGTGCGTTCCGGCTCGTCGTCACCCCGGTGCGGGTGGTCTGCGCCAACACTCAGGCCGCCGCCCTGCGCGACCACGTGTCGAGCTGGAGCATCCGCCACACCAGCAACGCCAAGGCCGCCGTGCAGGCCGCCCGTGACGCGCTGGGCCTGACGTTCGCCTACGCCGAGGCCTTCCAAGCCGAGGCAGACCGCCTCCTCGAGCGGGAGATGACCGACGCGCAGTTCTTCGACCTGATCCGCGCCACGTTCGGCACCGCCCCCGACGATGCCCCGCCTCGAGTCCGCCGGGCATCGGGCGACCGTCTCGCCACCCTCAGCCGGCTGTTCCACGACGCGGAGACACAGGCCGGCATCCGGGGCACTGCGTGGGCCGGCTACCAAGCGGTGGTCGAGTACGTCGACCACTTCGCCCCGGTCCGCACCAAGGTCGC
>JBDIAL010000349.1:0-3221 GCA_039812405.1 Nostocoides sp. | reverse complement strand
GCGGCCTCGAGCGCGGCCGGGCTCGTCGTCGACCTCGTCGAGCAGGTCGGGCACGACCGGGCCGACCGCGCGGTCTTCGCCCGCCAGGCCGCCGTGGATCCCTACCGGACGACCCCCGGCGCCGACCTGCTCACCGCGCTGCACGGCAAGGACGTGCTCCTCGTCTTCGTCGAGAGCTACGGCCGGGTGGCCCTCGACGGACCGTCGACGGTGACGACTCCCGTGTCCGCGGCGCTCACCCGGGCCGGGTCGGCCCTGACCCGCGCGGGCTGGTCGAGCCGCAGCGCCCTGCTCACCTCGCCGACCTACGGCGGCCTGAGCTGGCTGGCCCACTCGACACTCCAGTCCGGCCTCTGGGTCGACAGCCAGCAGCGCTACGACGACCTCGTCGCCGGCGACCGGCTCACCCTGAGCAGCGCCTTCCGGCGGGCCGGCTGGCGCACCGTGAGCGTCGTGCCGTCCGACCACGGGCGATGGTGGGTCGGGGCGCGCTTCTACCGCTTCGAGGCGATGTCCGACGCGGACGACCTCGGGTACACCGGCCCGTCCTTCGGGTATGCCGACGTCCCCGACGAGCTCACCCTCGCCCGGGTCGCCGAGCGCGAGCTGGCACCCGGCCACCGCCCGGTCATGGCCGAGGTCGACCTCGTCTCGAGCCACGGGCCGTGGACGCCGCTGCCCTCCCTCGTCCCGTGGGCGGAGGCGACCGACAGCTCGGTCTACGCCGGGATGCCGGCCGGGCAGCCCAGCGCCGCGCAGATCTGGCCGACACCGGCCCGGGTCCAGGAGGCATACGGGCGGTCGATCGCCTATGCCCTGGACTCCCTCGTCACGTTCGTCGAGAACGCCCACGACGACGACCTCGTCCTCGTCGTCCTCGGCGACCACGAGCCGGCGAGCATCGTGTCGGGGCGGAACAGCGACCACGACGTGCCGGTCAGCATCATCAGCCGCGACCCGGCCGTCCTGCAGCGCATCGACGGGTGGGGCTGGTCGACCGGGCTGCGCCCGGCGCCGCAGGCCCCCCTGTGGCGGATGGACCAGTTCCGCGACCGGTTCCTCGCCGCCTACCGCTGACCGCCCGGCCCGCTGACCGCCCGCCGGCGTCAGCCGCGGCCCTCGCGTCGCTGCCGGGCCGTCCACTCGCGCATCCGGGCGGGATAGCCGGTCTGGTTCACGTCGTAGACGGGGACGTCGAGCCGCTTGGCCAGCGCGAACGCCTCCTCCCTCGAGGGGACGGCGCGGCGGGTCCACTCGCCGTCGTGAGCGATGAGGACGAGGGTCGTCGACGTCACGTTCGTCGACGGCTCGACGTAGGCCTCGACGAACAGCCGGGTGCTCACGAAGTCGTGCAGGTGCGCCTCGACGGCCGACCGGTCGGCGCGGCTCGGGGCACCGGCAGCGGCCCCGTCTCGTCCACGGCGTCTCCAGAACGGCATACCGACAGCGTAGGAGATGAGCCCGGGAACACCCGTCCACCGCGCGACCCCGGCCCCACGGAGTCCCCGGGGAGTGACAAGATGCCAGCAGGCGCGGGCCCGACCGGTCCGCCGCACCCCGGCCACGAGCCACGTCCGCAAGGGAGCGTCACGGTATGCCGCCCACCCCCGAGCCCACCCACGACGTCGTCGTCCTGGGGGGAGGCAGCGGAGGGTATGCCTGCGCGCTGCGGGCGGCCGAGCTCGGCCTGCGGGTCGCCCTCGTCGAGCGCGCCCGGCTCGGCGGGACCTGCCTGCACCAGGGCTGCATCCCGACGAAGGCGTTCCTCCACGCGGCCGAGGTCGCCGACGCCGCGCGGGACGGCGCGGTCTTCGGGGTGCGGGCGAGCCTGGACGGCATCGACATGCCGGGCGTCCTCGCCTACAAGGACGGCGTCGTGGGCCGCCTCTACAAGGGGCTCCAGGGGCTCGTCGCCTCGCGCTCGGTCGACTACGTCGAGGGCGAGGGGCGCCTCGTCGAGCCTCGGACGGTGCGGGTCGGCGACCGCGACCTCGTCGGCCGCTCCGTCGTCCTCGCGACGGGCTCGACGGCGCGGACCCTCCCCGGCCTCGAGATCGGCGGCCGCATCGTGACGAGCGAGCAGGCCCTGGTCCGCGAGGAGGTGCCGACCTCGGTCGTCGTGCTCGGCGGGGGCGTCATCGGCGTCGAGTTCGCGTCGGTCTACCGCTCGTTCGGGGCCGACGTCACGGTCGTCGAGGCGCTCCCCCGGCTCGTCGCGGCCGAGGACGAGGCGGTGTCCAAGACGCTCGAGCGGGCCTTCCGCAAGCGGGGGATCACGGTCCGCACCGGCGCCCGCTTCGCGGCGGCGACCCAGGACGACGACGCCGTCACCGTCACCCTCGAGGACGGCTCGACGCTGCGCGCCGACCTGCTCCTCGTCGCCGTCGGGCGGGGCCCGGTCACGGCGGGGCTGGGCTACGAGGAGGCCGGTGTGACGCTCGACCGCGGGTTCGTCCCGACCGACGAGCGCTGCCGGACCGGCGTCCCCGGGGTGTATGCCGTCGGCGACATCGTCCCGGGCCTCCAGCTCGCGCACCGCGGGTTCGCCCAGGGCATCTTCGTCGCCGAGGACATCGCCGGGCTCGACCCGCAGCCCGTCGTCGAGGCGGGCATCCCGCGCGTCACCTACTGCGACCCCGAGATCGCCTCCGTCGGTCTCACCGAGGCCCAGGCCCGCGAGAGGTACGGCGAGGTCGAGGCATACGAGTACAACCTCGCGGGCAACGGCAGGTCACAGATCCTGCGGACCTCCGGCTTCGTCAAGCTCGTCCGCCGGGTCGACGGCCCGGTCGTCGGGGTCCACCTCGTCGGCGCCCGGATGGGCGAGCAGGTCGGGGAGGCCCAGCTCGTCTACAACTGGGAGGCCTACCCGCAGGACGTCGCTCCCCTCATCCATGCCCATCCCACCCAGAACGAGGCCCTCGGGGAGGCCTTTCTCGCGCTCGCCGGGAAGCCCCTGCACGCGCACGCCTGAACTTTGCAAGGATTGACCTCGCGCCAACACTGAAGGAGAGAAGGCTCATGTCTGAACGCGTGACCATGCCGGCTCTGGGTGAGTCCGTCACCGAGGGCACCGTCACCCGGTGGCTGAAGAACGTCGGGGACCAGGTGGAGGTCGACGAGCCGCTCCTCGAGGTCTCGACGGACAAGGTCGACACCGAGATCCCCTCGCCCGTGTCGGGGACGGTGCAGGAGATCCTCGTCCAGGAGGACGACACGGT
>JBDIAL010000348.1:0-3241 GCA_039812405.1 Nostocoides sp. | reverse complement strand
CGCGACCGCCAGGGCGCGCCGGGCGGCGACGCAGGCCCGGATCCCGCCGACCATGAGCGGGACGAACGCCGCGAGCCCGACGAGGACGAGGGCGGCGCAGGCGACGCGGACCGCGGACGGCACGGGCAGGAGGCAGAGCAGCAGCCCGCCGTTGACGAGCGTCACCCGGGTCACGGCGAGCCGCTCGAACCAGGCCCGGCCCGCCCGCACGACGCTCGGCCCGCCCCCGAGCACCGAGGGGATGAGGGAGGAGAGGGCCCCGGTCACCAGCTGCGCGGCGAACCCGGTCGCGAGGATCGCGGCGACCGGGGTGTAGGACGCCCCGACGGCGGCCCAGTCGCCGCGGGTGACGAGGGCGACGGCGACCCACCCGATGCCGGTGATGAGCCAGGCGAGCGCCGCGGACACGGCATACGTCGCATACTCCGAGGGGGGCCTGGTCAGCGCGGGCCGCAGCAGCGCCCGCCCCCACCAGAGCAGGCCGAGGAGGTAGCAGCCGAGCCCCGCCGCGGTGACGCCGGTCGAGCCGGTGAGGGCCGCCGTGACGACGAGGGCGAGCGACCCGAGGAGCACCGGGAGCGCCTGCCGGGCCCAGCGCTCGGCCCGGTCGTCGATGCGGGTCCGCAGCATCGTCGGCCAGAGGGTGAGCAGGGTCCCCGTCAGCGTCAGGCCGAGCCACCCGAGGGCCATGACCATCGAGTGGGCCACGATGAGCCGGCCGTGCCACAGGTCGTCGGGGCCGCGGGCGAGGAGGACCCCCAGCGTCGCCCCGACCGGCACCCAGGCGGCGGCTGCCACGTAGTAGCGGACGGCGATGCGGAACCGTCCCGGCAGCGCGGCCCGGAGCATTCGCCACAGCACGATCCCGTGCCAGAGCACGGCGACCGAGACGAGCGTGGCCCCGGCGACCGTGACCGGCCACCACCCGCCGGGGACGCCGAGGAGGACGAGCGCGGTCCCGGCGAGGAGGGTCACGAGACGCCGCGACTGCCGTCCCCGGTCGGCGGGGTCCGCGCGGACCCGCAGGAGCGCGTGGGCGAAGTGGGTGCTCCAGACCATCGCGGAGTGGGTGAGCGCCCCGAGGAGGACGAGGTGCACCATGAGCCACGTCGACTCGGGGACGACGGGGTGGACGAGCGCCACGACGACGGCGAGGACGAGCCAGACGACGCCGGGCCGGTCACGCATCCCCCAGGTGCCCCGGGCCCCGCTCATCGGACCGGCTCCGGGTGGGGGCTCGGCCTGCCGCTGTCGACCCTCCGCGGCGCGGGGTGGGCCACCAGGACGAGGACGACGTTGGTGAGGACCATGAGGAGCAGCGCGGCCACGGTGGCGAGCGACCCGATCCGCCAGGCCGCGGTGATCCCGAGCCCGTCGCCGAGCGGGATCCGCAGGAGGAGCCCGCCGTGGAGCACGGCGAGCGGCAGCCAGAGCGCCCGGTGGTAGGGCAGCGGACGCCGCGCCACGGCCGGCAGGATGACCGGGGCGTGAGCCATGACCATCGACATGGCGAACCCGAGGAAGGCCGCGTGGACGACCGTGTCGTAGGCGGCCGTCGTCCGCGGCACCCCGACGAGGAGCCAGGTGGCACCGGTGACCGCGAGCCACAGGTAGCCGACGAGGAGGGCGGCCGCGCTGTAGCGGGGCAGCCCGGCGACCCGGATGGTGCGCCGGGCCACGTCGTGGCGGGCCAGCCAGGCGACGAGGACGAGGAGGACGAGCCCGAGGACCCGCTCCCCCGGCCCCGGCGCGAGAAGCGCGGCGACGAGGGCCACGACGACGCCGACCGCGAGCCCGACGAGGACGAGGTCGGCGGAGGCGGGCAGGACGAGCCGGGCCAGCTCCACCCGCTCCGCCGCGATGGTGAGGACGACGAAGCCGACGAGCCAGGGCACGACCGCGACGAGGTCGACCCGCAGCCAGAGGAGCGCCGCGCACAGCGCGACGGCGGCGCCGAGGCCCTCGACGAGCACCGGGTCGTCCCGCGTGCGGCGCCACAGGGCGGCGTAGACCGCGACGAGGGCGGCGAGACCGGCGACGACGAGGGACCGGCCCACGACGAGCGGCGCGACCGGCACGAGGAGCGCGAGGGCCCCCGCCCCGACGAGCCCCGGCGCGGCATACCCGACCCTCGACCCGAGCGCGACCGCCCGCTCCAGGGCGATGAGCCCGCCGAGGAAGCAGAGCGCCATGAGCCCGCCGTGGAGGTCCGCCAGCCGCGCGGAGGCGACCGGCGCACGCAGCCCGCCGAGCAGGAGCGCCGCGTCGAGACCGGCGAGGAGGGCGAGTCCGGCCGGCACGAGCAGCCAGGTCCGGCGGGCGGTGCGCATGGGGGCGGTCAGGGTGGGCGGGACGTCAGGAGCGGGTCCTCACCGGGCCGCGGGCGACGGGTGGACCCGGTCCAGCCGGAGCCGCCAGGCCTCCGGGCCCTCCTCGAGGTAGGACACCTGGACGGCATCCCCCTCGCGGCGGGCGATCTGGGCGAGGAGCGGCTTGGGGTCGTGGGGCGCGACGAGCACCATGGCCCCGCCGGCGGGAATCGCGTCGAGGGCGCCGATGACCGTCGCGTGCCGGATCGGGTGCGGGACCGACCGGACGTCGAGCTCGGGCACCCCCTCGTCGTCCGTGCACCCGCAGGCACAGCCCGAGTGCACCTCCTCGATCGGCAGCTCGACGTGGTCGGCGGATGGGGTGGCCTCAGGCATGACGGTCTCCTGTCTCTCTATCTCGTGGTGGGTGTGCTGGGGTCTCGATCGGACGGCGGGGTATGCGAGCCGGCGGGGTCGGACGGTGGGGGCGGGCTTCCCGCGGTCTCGGCGGGCCGGGCGATGTGGGCCCGGCAGCGGGCCGGCCCGACGAAGGGCTCGAGGCTGGTCACGGCGTCGGGGGCCCCGAGCCGGTGCGCCGCCTCGGTGATGAGGCCGGCGTGGATGCCGCAGACGACGGCGGTGTCACGGCGCGCGATGTCCATGAAGGGGCAGTCGGTCAGCTCGACGCGGGCCGTCCAGCCGTGCTCGTCGCGGACCAGCTCGGGGTGGTAGCCCCACTCGCGGAGCGAGTCGGTGACCAGGCCGACCCGGTCGAGCCACTCCTGCGGGGTGCGCGCCGGCTGTCCGTCGTCGCGCGGGACGTGCTGCCGGGCCCAGGCCCGGCCCGCCTCGACGGGGTCGGCGGGCGCACCCGTCAGCGAGGCGGACACCGTGTCGACGAGCAGGTCCGCGAGGAGCCGCAGCGGCCCGGA
>JBDIAL010000347.1:0-3245 GCA_039812405.1 Nostocoides sp. | reverse complement strand
GGCCCGCTCGGCGAGGTTGCGCAGGGTCGCCGGCGCGATGGGTCGGCCGGCCCGGGCCGCCACGACGGCGGCGCGCAGCGGCAGGAGCGGGTCGCCCTCGAGGCTGGTTCCGGACCTGAGGACGACCTCGCCGTCGCTCTCGAACAGGCCGTGTCCGAGGGGGTTCATCGCCGGGCGCCGAGGGCCGACGCGCAGGGTCCGGGCCCGCTGGGCCTGGCCGGCCCGGCGCAGCGTGCCGTCGAGGGCGTAGGCGATGACCCGCCCCGCGGTGGCGACCTCCGTGAGGAGGTCGTCGGCGCAGGCCCGGCCGAGCAGGGCGGCGGCCGCGTCCTGGTCCTCCCGCCCGAGGCGGTCCCGGCCCCGCCCGGTGACGACGTGGACCGCGTCGCGCACGTCGAGGAGGAGCCCGTATGCCGTGTCGACGTCACCGTGGGGACGGTCGGCGAGCCATGCGGAGACGAGCGCGGAGAGGACGGTCATGTCGCGCAGGCCGCCGTGGGCCTCCTTGAGGTCCGGCTCGACGGACTGGGCGAGCTCGCCCTGGCGCTGGTGCCGGGCTCCGAGCGACTCGACGAGCTGCGGCAGCCGGCGACGGGCGGTGGCCCGCCAGTCGTGGGAGACCGTCGCCCGGGCCGCGGCGACGACCTGCTCGTCACCGGCGACGAGGCGCAGGTCGAGCAGGCCGACCGCCGCGGACAGGTCCTCCTGCGCGACGGCGCGGCACTGGCCGACGGTGCGGACGCTGTGGTCGAGCCGCACCCCGGCGTCCCAGACGGGGTACCAGAGCCGCTCGGCGACGGCGTCGACCTCCCGCTGCCCGAGCGACCGGCCCTCGTGGAGCAGGACGAGGTCGTAGTCGCTGAGCGGCCCGGCGTCGCCCCGGGCGAGGCTGCCGACCGCGGCGAGGGCGAGCCCGTCGGTCGTCCGGCCCGCCGTCGCCGCGGCCCAGATCTCCTGGAGCCACTCCCTGCCGAAGTCGGCCAGGGCCCGACGGCGGACCGGGCCGGCACCCACGGCGGCGAAGCCGCGGGTGTCGGCCAGGTCGAGCCGGTGGGCCGTCAGGTCGACGTCCTCCCGTGGCATGGCGTCGCGGCCCGTCAGATCGCGTCGACGCCGCGCTCGCCGGTGCGGACCCGGGCGAGGTCCTCGACGGGGACGACCCAGATCTTGCCGTCGCCGATCCGGCCGGTCTGCGCGGCCTTGAGGATGACGTCGACGACGGACCGGGCGTCCATGTCGTCGACGATGACCTCGAGGCGGATCTTCGGGACGAAGTCAACGGTGTACTCCGCACCGCGGTAGACCTCGCTGTGGCCCCGCTGGCGCCCGTATCCGGACGCCTCGCTGACCGTCATGCCGGTGACCCCGAACGCCTCGAGGGCCTCCTTCACCTCGTCGAGCTGGTGCGGCTTGATGATGGCGGTGACGAGCTTCATCCCTGGGCTCCTTCCATGGCCGAGGTCGCGGTCGTCGTGCGGCTCGTGATGCCGGCCAGGCCGGAGCGGCCGCCGAGCGGCGCGAGGTCGTAGGCGGTCTCACCGTGCTCGTTGTAGTCGATGCCCTCGACCTCGGCCTCGGTGGTGACCCGCCACCCGATGGTGTGCTTGATCGCGAGGCCGATGACGGCGGTGAGGACGCCGGTCCACACGAGGGTGAACCCGGCCGCGCCGGCCTGGTCGCCGAGCGACTTCAGCCCGCCCCCGTAGAACAGGCCGTCCACGCCCCCGGGCGCCGCGCTCGTCGACAGGAGGCCGATGAGGAGGGTGCCGAGGAGGCCGCCGACGAGGTGGACGCCGACGACGTCGAGGGAGTCGTCGAGGTTGAACCGGTACTTCAGGCTGACGGCCCAGGCGCAGACTCCGCCCGCGACGGCCCCGATGACGATCGCGCCGACGAGGTCGACGGCACCGCACGACGGGGTGATGGCGACCAGGCCCGCGACGATGCCGGACGCGGCACCCAGCGAGGTCGCCTTCCCGTGGATGATGCGCTCGACGAGGAGCCAGGCGAGCATCGCGGCACAGGTCGCGATCGTCGTGTTCATGAAGGTGAAGCCGGTCTCGGACATGAACTGCGCGGTGCTCTCGGCGGGCGTCTTGCCGACGAGGACGACCGAGCCGACGTTGAAGCCGTACCAGCCGAACCACAGCAGCCCGGCGCCGATCATCGTCAGGGTCAGGTTGTGCGGCCGCATCGGCTCCTTGGGGAAGCCGATCCGGGGACCGATGATGAGGGCGAGGACGCCACCGGCGATGCCGGCGTTGATGTGGACGACCGTGCCACCGGCATAGTCCTGCTGGGCGAGGTGGCTGTAGACCCAGCCGCCGCCCCAGGTGTTGTGCGCGATGGGGAAGTAGCAGAGGGTCAGCCAGATCGGCACGAAGACCATCCATGCGGAGAACTTCACCCGGTCGGCGATGGCGCCGGAGATGAGCGCCGCGGTGATCGCGGCGAACGTGAGCTGGAACAGCACGCCGACGTACGGGCTGCCGGTTCCCGTCGCCGCGCTGTGCCAGCTGACGCCGTGGAGCCCGAACAGCTCGAACGGGTTGCCGATGAGCTTGCCGTTCCCGGCCCCGCCCCAGCCCTCGGACCAGCCCCACAGGACGAAGACGATGGCCGCGATCCCGAACGCTCCGTAGGAGAGCATCATCATGTTGAGGACCGATTTGGAGCGGGTCATCCCGCCGTAGAACAGGGCCAGCGCGGGGACCGTCATCATCAGGACGAGGGCCGTCGCGACCAGCATGAATGCGTAGTAGCCGTCCACCTAACCTCCAGGGAGTCTCGCTGCGACACGGTGGTCGCGCGCCCGCCTTGGCGCTGCGACCACCGTTGTTGGCAGGAAGCCTCACCCGCCGAGGTTTCGTCGGCTCAGCCCTCGTGTTGCGGTCAGGAAACGTCTGGGCCGCCGGTGTTACGGCCGTGTGACGCGCGTATGCGGGACCGCGGGGTGGGCGAGCCGGCCCGGCCCGCCGCAGGCCCGGGGGCCCGGACCGGGGCCCCGGTCAGCCGACGATGGCGTCGACGAACGCCTCGGGGTCGAAGGGGGCCAGGTCGTCGGGTCCCTCGCCGAGGCCGACCAGCTTGACGGGGACGCCGAGCTTGCGCTGGATGGCGACGACGATGCCGCCCTTCGCCGTGCCGTCGAGCTTGGCGAGGACGACACCGGTGATGCCGACGACCTCGGAGAACACCTCGGCCTGGCGCAGGCCGTTCTGCCCCGTCGTCGCGTCGAGGACGAG
>JBDIAL010000346.1:0-3267 GCA_039812405.1 Nostocoides sp. | reverse complement strand
GAAGGCGCCGAGCAGGACGCCGGACACGGTGGGGGACAGGGCCATCGCGACGGGGAAGCAGGCGGTGAGGGCGAGACACAGGGTGCCGGTGAACAGCGCCCGCCGAGGTCGCCAGCGAAGCGTGACGAGACCGCCGGCGAGGAAGCCCACCATGAGCGACGACAGGGCCCAGCCCCAGGCGGCCCGGCCGAACTCGTCGCCGACGACGATGGGGCCGAGGACGCCCTGCGCCCCGCCGAAGAACAGGTGGTAGAGCAGCGCCTGGCCGATGAGCAGCCACAGCCAGGTGTGTCGCCGCACCTCGCGCAGGCCCACCCCCACCTCGCGCAGGAGGGAGCCGGACGCCGGCGCGGTGACCGACGGGACCCGCAGCATCGCGAAGCAGCCGGCGGCCACGGCATACGTGAGGGCGTCGACGGCGATGGCCCACCCGGCCCCCGCCGCGGCGACGAGGCCGCCGGCGATGCCGAACCCCACGATCTGGGCGGCGTTCTGGCTCATCCGGCGCAGCGAGATCGCCGACGGCAGGTCGCCCGGGGGCACGGTGAGCGGCGTCATCGCCGAGGAGCTGGGGCCCGCCAGCGCGGACACCGCGCCGTTGAGGAGGCCGATGACGGCGAGGAGCGTGATCGAGCTCCAGTGGCCGATGAGGCTGGCGGCGACGACCCCCTGCGTCACGGCCGAGGCCGCCGACGAGCCCTCCATCATCACGGTGCGGGGGAGCCGGTCCCCGAGGACGCCCCCGAAGAGGGTCGTGAGGACCTCCGCGAGGGCGTATGCCCCGACGACGAGACCGAGCTGGGTCGCCGAGCCGCCGAGGTCGAGGACGGCGAAGGCGAGGGCGACGGGGGTGATGGCGTTGCCGAGGCTGCTGATCGTGGAGCCGGTGACGAGCCAGCGGAAGCTGCGGTGGTGGAGCGGGCCCCACCGGCCGCCCGCCGGCGCGTCGACGCGTGCCGGGTCCGTGGCGGGGTCCACGGTGGGGTCCATGGTGACCGGGTCGCTGCTCGGGTGACTGCCCATGGCCACGAGAGTATTTCGGCACCGAACTATCAGTCAACGAACTTTCAGGCTCCGTAATATCTGCCGTAGGATCGCCTGGTGAGCCCTCGCCGCGACCCCTCGCGCCGGCCGGCCGCCGTCGGGCCGGTGGAGAGCGTCCACCCCGCCCGGGCGCCGGGGGAGGACGCCGTCGACGTCCACGTGCGCCGCTGGCTGGAGTGGGGCGACCTCGGCCTCGACCCGGACGTCGAGGCGGTCATCACCCGGATCCAGCACATCGCCTGGCACGTCAAGCAGGGCTACCTCGCCGGGGAGCGCAGCGTCGGGCTCGAGCCGCACGACTACGAGACCCTCCACGTCCTCCACATCAGGGACACCCCGGGGTATGCCACGACGGGCCAGCTCGCGGACGCCGCCCGGGTCTCCCCGGCGACGATGACCGGGCGGGTCGACCGGCTCGTCCGGCTCGGGCTGGCTCGCCGCATACCGTCCGAGGACGACCGGCGGGTCGTCCACGTCCAGGTCACCGACGAGGGGCACGACCGGTGGCGCCGGGCGATGGAGCTGCGAGGTGTGGCGGAGGACCGGATCTTCGAGGGGATCCCGAGGGAGCACCTGCGCGGGCTCTCGGACCTGCTGCGCGAGGTCCTCCTCGCGGCCGAGGCCCTCGACGGGCCGGTGCCGCTCTCCTAGGCTGCTCTGGTGCCCGCGTCCCCCGCCGCAGTGCCCGTCGTCCTCGACGTCGACACGGGAGTCGACGACGCCTGCGCGCTCATGCTCGCCTCGCTCCACCCGGGACTCGAGCTGCGCGGGGTCACCTGCGTCGGCGGCAACGCCCCGCTGCCGGACGTCGTCCGCAACACGCTGACCGTCCTCGACGCCTGCGGGCGGGCGGACGTGCCCGTCGCCGCCGGTGCCGCCCGGCCGCTCCTGCAGGAGCCGGTCGACGCGCGGCACGTCCACGGCGAGGACGGCCTCGGCGACCTCGACTGGCCGCCGTCCCCGCGCCGGCCCGACGGACGCCATGCCGTCGAGCTGCTCCGGGACCTGCTCCTCCCCGCGGAGGGGTCACCGGCCCCCGGCGTCACCCTCGTGCCGCTCGCCCCGATGACGAACATCGCCCTCCTGCTGCGCACGTACCCCGCCGTGGCACGAGGCATACGTCGCATCGTCTTCATGGGCGGGACGGCGCACGTCGGCAACGCGACGGCGTCGGCCGAGTTCAACGTCTTCCACGACCCGGAGGCCGCGGCGGTCGTCCTCGACGCCTGTCAGGAGCTGGGGATCGAGGTCGTGATGTACGGGCTCGACGTGTTCTACGAGCCCCGGGTCACCCGGGCGCAGGCCGAGGCGCTCGCCGGACGCCGCGACGGGTCGGCCGCCGAGCTGGCGGGGCGGCTCGTGGGCTTCCAGTGCGACCGCTTCGGGACGGACTCGGCGACGATCGGGGACGCCGGGGCGGTGTGCGCGGTCCTCGACCCCGACGGCCTGCGGACCACGCGGCTCCCGGTCCGCGTGGAGCTGGGCGGCACCTGGTCGCGCGGGCGGACCATCGTCGACCGCCGGGACGCGGCGGGAGACCTGTCCCACGACCCGCACGGACCCGCCCCCTCGGTCGTCTCCGTCGCGCTCGGCGTGGACGCCGCACGGTACGTCGCGCTGTGGCTCGCGACGGTCGGCGGGGCCCCGTGATGGGCCGGGTCCTCGTCCTCGGGTCGCTCAACGTCGACCTCGTGACCCACGTCGAGCGGCACCCCGTGCCCGGCGAGACGGTGCTCGGCACCCATCTCGAGCGGCTCGCCGGCGGGAAGGGGGCGAACCAGGCGGTCGCCGCGGCCGCCGCCGGCGCCCAGGTGTCCATGGTCGGGGCCGTGGGCCCGGACCCCGGGGGCACGGCATACCTCTCCCGGCTGCGGGCGCTCGGGGTCGACGTGACGGAGGTCGTCATCCGGTCCGACGTCCCGACCGGGATGGCCGTCGTCACCGTCGCCGAGGACGGCGAGAACTCCATCGTCGTCGTGCCCGGCGCCAACGGGACGCTGGGGGAGGAGGCGCTCGGGGCCGTCGAGCGCCTCGAGGCCGGGGACGTCCTGCTCGCCCAGCTCGAGGTGCCGCTCGTGGTCGTCGCGCGGGCCTGCCGGGTCGCCGCCGACCGGGGCGCCCGGGTGGTCCTCAACACGGCCCCGTATGCCGCGCTGCCGCCCGACGTCGTCGCCCTCGCCGACCCGGTGGTCGCCAACGAGCACGAGGCGGTCGCCCTCGGGG
>JBDIAL010000345.1:0-3270 GCA_039812405.1 Nostocoides sp. | reverse complement strand
TTGCCCGTCCGCTCGCCGTTGCCGAACAGGCACCCCTCGATGCGGTCGGCACCGGCGAGGTAGCCCAGCTCGGCGGCTGCGACGCCCTCGCCCCGGTCGTTGTGCGGGTGGAGGCTGAGGACGACGGACTCGCGCCGCTCGATGTGGCGGGTCATCCACTCGATCGAGTCGGCATAGACGTTCGGCGTCGCCATCTCGACGGTCGCCGGGAGGTTGACGATCATCTTGTGGTCCGGCGAGGGGTCGATGACGTCGATGACCTCGTTGCAGACCCGGACCGCGAACTCCAGCTCGGTGCCCGTGTAGGACTCCGGGGAGTACTCGTAGTAGACGTCGGTCTCGGGCACGGTCTCCTCGAGCTTGCGGCACAGCCGGGCGCCCTGGAGCGCGATGTCGACGATGCCGTCCTGGTCGAGGCCGAAGACGACCCGCCGCTGGAGCACCGAGGTCGAGTTGTAGAAGTGGACGATGGCCGTCCGGGCGCCGCGGATCGCGTCGAAGGTCCGCTCGATGAGGTGGTCGCGGCACTGGGTGAGCACCTGGATCGTCACGTCGTCGGGGATGTGGCCCCCCTCGATGAGCTCGCGGACGAAGTCGAAGTCGGTCTGGCTCGCCGAGGGGAAGCCCACCTCGATCTCCTTGTAGCCCATCCGGGCGAGGAGCTGGAACATCCGCATCTTGCGCTCGGAGTCCATCGGGTCGATGAGGGCCTGGTTGCCGTCGCGCAGGTCGACGGCGCACCAGCGCGGCGCCGTCGTCATGACCCGGTCGGGCCAGGTGCGGTCCGGCAGGTGGACCTTGATCTGGTCCTGGAAGGGGACGTACTTGCCGATCGGCATCCCCGAAGGGGTCTGGGGGTGGAACACGCTCTCTACTCGCCTTCTCGTCGGGAGGGGGTCAACCGCAGCACGGACTCCGCGACGAGGGGCGGCCGATTGTCAGGCCCCGCCGCGGCAGCGAAGGAGGAGGCGCGAGTAACGCACGAGGACACCGTATGCCCCGCCGTCGCCTTCCGTCCACCCGCTCCCCGCCCGTGGTCCCACGATACGGACGCCGCGTGGCCGTGGCGGAGCCGCCGCGGGCGGCGAGCCGGCCACCCGGCATACCGGAGCCAGATAGCGCTCAGCGGTCCCCCACGACCTGCCAGAACGCCTGCCGCAGCGTCGTTCTCGTGGACTCGGCGAGCTCGTAGATCCCGAGCCGGTCGCTGGCGTCCATGAGGAGCGCGCGGTCGATGTCGCCGGGGATGTGCGGGCGCCCGGACCACAGGTCGCGCTGCGCCCCCGGGCTGGCGGTGAGGAGCCAGGCGCCGTAGACCTGCTGGCAGACCTCCTCGAGGAGGACCCGCTCGTCGTGCCCGTCGGGAGCCCCTGACGCCGCGGCCTGGCCGCTGCTCGTCGACCAGGCCAGCACGCTCATCGGGGCGGGCCGGGTCGGGGCCGGCTCACGCCGCGGGGCGGGGCGCCGTCCGGCGAGGTCGGCCGGGGTGGGACGGGGCGCCTCGTCGGGCCCGGCCGCCCCGTTGACCGGGTGCTTGGCGGAGACGTCGTCCGTCGCCGGGACGTCCGCGTCCCCCTCGGCGTCGGCCCCGGGCTCGAGCGACTTGGGTGCCGGCACGGGACGGTGGACCGTCGCGTCGATCGTCTCGGCGTGGATGAGCTCGACGCCGTCGGCCTCGCGGACGAGGTGCCGGGCCACGGCGTGGGGCTTGCCCGTGAGGTCGGGCACCACGAGGAGGACGACCTGGACGCCGTGGCCCTGGGCCTCCTCGACGGCCTCGGTGAGGTCGTCGTCGCCGCTCACGAGGAACATGACGTCCGCGACGTGGTTGCGCCCGTGGGTGGCGAGGTCGAGGCCGAGGCGGACGTCGACCCCCTTCTGCTCGCCGTTCGGCGAGCGGCGCCCGAGCCGGAGCTTGACCCGCGGCAGCATCCCGAGGACCTCCTGCTCGTGGTCGGCCTGGCCGCCCGGCCGGCCTCCGGAGTCGTACCAGTTGACCCGCAGGAGCGGGAGGCCGCTCAGCTCCTCGGCCTGGGCGACGAGCCGGTCGACGAGCGAGCCGTAGTCGACGGTGACGCTCCCCCGCAGCGACGACCCGGTCACCCGGGTCGCCGACGACGCGAGGAGGTACCCGGCGTCGACGTACAGCGCGCACCGTGACGTCATCACGGTCACCCTCCCTGTCGGTCGTGCGGTCTGGTCACGGGGTCCGGTCACGGACCCCGTCGGCCCACCTCGCGAGAGTACCCGGCCCGGCCAGGTCCCCGCCCGTCCGCGGCCGGCCACGCGTGTCGGCTCACCTGGGCCCGGCGGACCTCCGTCAGCGGGTGACGCGCAGGATGCCGTGCGCTCCCCGCTCGGCGTCCACCATGAGATGCGACACGAACGGGTAGTGCCCCGGCTGGTGGAGGGTGAGCTCCACGAAGCCTCCCTGCCCGGGCTCGAGAGCGAGCGCCTGGCTGCCGCCGTCGGTCGATCCGAAGGCGTCCCGGCCGTCGCGCAGGAGGTAGGCCCCCTCGGCATACACCGTGTCGAACTGGCCGCCGACGACGTGGAAGGCCGTCGCCCGGTCGGGCCCGGCGTCGAGCACCCAGATCCGGACCCGCTCGCCGACGCGGGCCGTGAGCTGGGCATGGTCGTACTGGAAGGCCTGGCCGTTGAAGGTCACGGCGTCGGGGCGCTCGGCGGCCACCTTGTCGGCGTCCACCTCGCCGGCGTCCGCGCGCGTCGTGCCCGTCGTCGTGTCGAGGTATGCCTCGGACTGGACGAGCACGTACGACCGGTCCACCCGGGGCAGGCCGGGCGGGTCGACGACGACGGCACCGAACATGCCGGCCGCGATGTGGGCCGACATGGGCATCGTCGAGCAGTGGTAGAGCCAGATCCCGGCGCGGTGGACCGTGAAGCGGTAGGTCAGGCGCCCACCGGGCGGGATGGTGCGCATGACCGTGTCGGGGGCCCGCTCGCCGGCGTGGAAGTCGATCGAGTGCCCCATGTCGGTGTCGTTGACGAGGGTGACGACGAAGGTGTCCCCCACCCGGCCGTGGAGCGTCGGCCCCGGCACCTGGCCGTTGTAGGTCCACCGTCGCTGCCACACGCCGGGCGCGACCTCGAGCGTCGTCGTCGTGGCCCGCAGGGTCACGTGCCGGATCCGGGCGCCGGACAGCGGCGGCAGCACGGGGTCGGCAGCGGCCACGGGCGCCGCGCCGCTGTCGAGGGCGGACGGCGGCAGGGACGGCGACGGCCCCTGCGCCGCGGCGGTCCCGCCGG
>JBDIAL010000344.1:0-3281 GCA_039812405.1 Nostocoides sp. | reverse complement strand
TCAAACGCCTCATCGCCCGCGAGATCTACCACGTCCTAACCAACCCCACCCCCGCTTGACATCCATAGGAGCATCCGTGGAGGACGATGGCGGTATGCCGACCCCGCCCGCCCCCGCGGAGCGTGCCGCCCTCGCGGACACGGCGCTCGCCGTCGCCCTCGAGGCGGGCGCGCTCGTCGGGGACCGCCCCACCGACCTCGGGGTCGCCGCGACGAAGTCGAGCCGCACCGACATCGTGACCGTCATGGACCAGCGGGCCCAGGAGCTCATCCGGGCCCGACTGGAGGAGGCCCGGCCGGGGGACGGCTTCCTCGGCGAGGAGGAGGGCGGCACGAGCCCGTCGGCGACGGGGATCACCTGGGTCGTCGACCCCATCGACGGCACGGTCAACTACCTCTACGACATCCCCGCGTATGCCGTCTCCGTCGCCGCCGTCGTCGGCGACCCGACGACCCCGGGCGCCTGGCAGCCGGTCGTCGGGGTCGTCGTCGGACCCGCGCTCGGGGAGGTGTTCCGCGCGACGCTGGACGGCGGGGCATGGCGTCGCCGCGGTGCCGGGCCGTGGACCCGGCTCGGGCACAGCGGCTGCACCGACCTCGGGCTCGCCCTCGTCGGCACCGGGTTCCACTACACGGTGCCGACCCGGCTCTGGCAGGCCCGGGTCGTGGCCGACGTGCTCGCCGAGATCCGCGACATCCGGCGGATCGGCAGCGCCGCCCTCGACTTGTGCCACGTGGCGGACGGCTGCCTCGACGCATACTTCGAGCGCGGGCTCAACCCCTGGGACCTCGCCGCCGGCTGGCTCGTCGTCTCCGAGGCCGGCGGTCTCGTCGGTGGCCCGGTCGGGCCGGGCGAGGGCCCGGAGCGCGCCGCGCCCCCGCAGCGGGACCTCACCTGGGCCAGCGGCCCGGGCATCGCCGCGGCGTTCACCGACCTCCTCGCCCGGGCTCTCACGGCCCACCCCGGGCCCTGAGGGCGGCGTCGACGACCACCGGGGGACCCCCGCGAAGGGCGGCCAGGGCGGGTCTGGCATCGTATGCGCGTCGTCCCGTGGACCGAGGTGGCGAAACGGGTGACGGTGAGGCACAATCCGTCGCCGTCGGGCACAAAACGCGGAGGCCCCGCGTTGTACGGGTCCGACGACGAGTACGCCGGCGCGCGGGCACCCACACCGGCTATCGAGACTTTGAAGGAACGGGAGAGTCACCACCATGGCGACGGACTACGACGCTCCGCGCAAGACCGACGACGAGCTGTCCGAGGACAGCATCGAGGAGCTGAAGAGCCGACGCGTCGACAAGAGCGCGTCGAGTGTGGACGTCGACGAGGCCGAGCAGGCCGAGGGCTTCGAGCTCCCGGGTGCCGACCTGTCGGGCGAGGAGCTGTCGGTGCGGGTCATCCCGCGGCAGGCTGACGAGTTCACCTGCTCGCGCTGCTTCCTCGTCCATCACCGCAGCCAGCTGGCGTCGAGCACCTCCGGCGTCCTCATCTGCCGGGAGTGCGCCGCCTGAGGCTCGTCCCTCGCGATCCTCGTGACCGACACCGTCGACATCCTGCTGCGCCGCCTCCACCCGGACGCGGTCGTGCCGGCGTATGCCAAGGAGCACGACGCCGGCGCCGACCTCCACGCCGTCGCGGAGGTGACGCTCCGGCCGGGGGAGCGGGCCCTCGTGCCGACCGGCATCGCGATCGCCCTCCCCGAGGGCTGGGTGGGGCTGGTCCACCCGCGCTCCGGGCTCGCCGCCCGGCACGGGGTGACGACCCTCAACTCGCCGGGCACCATCGACGCCGGGTACCGGGGGGAGATCAAGGTCAACCTCGTCAACCACGACCGGACCGAGCCGTTCACGGTCCGGGTCGGCGACCGCATCGCCCAGCTCGTCGTCCAGCGGGTCGCGACGGCTCGGTTCACGCCGGTGGATTCGCTTCCGGAGAGCGCCCGGGGGGACACTGGACACGGGAGCAGCGGCGGGTTCGGACCGACGCACCCCGGGACCAACGAAGAGGGCAGGCAGTGAGCATCTTCCGGCGACGTGCGAGCAGGGACACCCCCGAGGGGGCGGCTCCCGCGACCGACGAGCCAGCCGAGTCCGAGGAGTCCCCGACCGCCGTGACCGGCGACGCCGACGCGGCCGAGTCGGCCGCGCCCGCCGACCCGCCGTTCGACCGCAGCACCGGCCCCTTCGACGAGGCTGAGGTCGACGGTCCCGACGGCCGGCTCGACCTCGGGGCCCTGTGGCTGAGCGGCGTCGAGGGCATGGAGCTGCGCCTGGAGATCGACCAGGACCAGGACGCCGTCGTCGCCGCGACGGCGGTCCTCGGCGACTCGGCCGTCCAGCTCCAGGCCTTCGCGGCCCCGAAGTCCGGCGGCCTGTGGCCCGAGATCCGCGACGAGATCGCCCAGTCGATCGTCCGCGGCGACGGCACGGCCCAGCTGAAGACCGGTCCTCTCGGCACCGAGCTCTGGACGCGTATGCCGTCCGCCGGCCCCGGGGGGCGCCGGACCTTCACGCCGGCCCGGTTCACCGGCGTCGACGGTCCCCGCTGGTTCCTGCGGGCGGTCTTCTCCGGCCGGGCGGCCACCGACGACGCCGCCGCCGGTCCGCTCGTCGAGGTCGTGCGGTCGGTCGTCGTCGTCCGGGGGCCCAGCCCGATGGCCCCGCGCGAGCTGCTCCCGCTCACCGTGCCGGAGACCGACGAGGAGCAGGTCCCCGAGGAGGTCGACGAGCGCCCCGGCATCGACCCGTTCGAGCGGGGCCCCGAGATCACCGAGGTGCGCTGAGATGGGCGCCCACGGGTCCATGTTCGACCGGTGGCGCGAGTCGGTGACCAAGAGCTCGACCGAGCTGGAGGCCGACGAGCTGAGCGAGGACGCCGCGCGGGCGGGCGGTCGGCCGATCCGCGAGTGCGGCGACCGCCAGGTCGTCGACGTGTGCGGCACGATCCGGGCGCTGACCCTCCCGCCCCGCACGAGCGTCCCCATGCTCGTCGCCGAGCTCTACGACGGGACGCGGGCGATGAACCTCGTGTGGCTCGGCCGGCGCAGCATCGCCGGCATCGAGACGGGGACCTTCCTCAAGGCGCACGGCCGCGTCGCGCGGGTCAAGGGCGTGCCGACGATCTACAACCCGACCTACTCCATCGTCCCCAACCGTGGCCACGGCTGACGGCCCGCCGGCCGACAGGCCACCAGCCGACGACCCGGCCGCCGACGGCCCGGCCGCCGACGGGCAACCGGCCGACGGGCCACCGGCCGACGGGCCACCGGGAGCGGGCAGCCC
>JBDIAL010000343.1:0-3289 GCA_039812405.1 Nostocoides sp. | reverse complement strand
GGTCACGGCTGCAGGGTGGCGTATGCCGTCGCCAGCGCCTCGGGGGACGGCCCGACGAGGCGGGTGGGCCGGGCCAGGCCTTCGAGGACGACGAACCGCAGGGTCGCGCCCCGTGTCTTCTTGTCTCGGCCCATCGCGGCGAGGAGCTCCTCGAGGGGGCGGGCGGCATACGTCGTGGGGAGCCCGACGACGGTGAGGACCGAGCGGTGCCGGGCCAGGAGCTCGGGGTCGATGAGGCCCGCGCCGTGGGCGAGCTCGGCGGCGAAGACCATGCCGACGGCCACCGCCTCGCCGTGCCGCAGCCGGTAGCCCTCCGCCTGCTCGATGGCGTGCCCCAGCGTGTGCCCGTAGTTGAGGATCTCGCGCAGGCCGGCCTCGCGGAGGTCCTGCGCGACGACGGCCGCCTTGACCGAGACGGCCCGGTGGATGAGCTCGACCGTGACCGGGCTCCCAGGGACGAGGGCGGCCTCCGGGTCGGCCTCGACGAGGTCGAGGATGGCCGGATCGGCGATGAAGCCGCACTTGAGGACCTCGGCCATGCCGCCGACGTAGTCCGCCCGCGGGAGGGTCGCGAGGACGCCGACGTCGCAGACGACCCCGACCGGGTTGTGGAAGGCGCCGACGAGGTTCTTGCCCTCCGGCGTGTTGATCCCGGTCTTGCCGCCGACGGCCGCGTCGACCATGGCGAGCAGCGTCGTCGGCACCTGGATCACCGCGACGCCGCGCAGCCACGTCGCCGCGACGAACCCCGCGAGGTCGGTCACCGTGCCGCCGCCCACCCCGACGACGACGTCGGTCCGGGTGAAGCCCGCCCGCCCCAGCTGACCCCACAGCTGCGCCGCGACGTCCGAGGTCTTCGCCGCCTCGGCGTCCGGCACCGCCGCCTCGTGGACGTCGAACCCCTTGTCGCGCAACGCGTCCCGCACGGTGACGGCGGGCCGGACGAGGCCCGCGCTGTGGACGACGAGCACCCGTCGCGCGGTCTCCGGCACGAGGTCGGCGACGGTCGGCAGGACGTCACGTCCGACGACGACGTCGTATGCCGACCCGACGGCGATCCGGTCCAGCTCCTCAGGCATCGGCGGGCTCCTCCAGCCGGGTGATGATCTCGTCGACGATCTGCTCCGGGCTCCGCCCGGCCGTGTCGACCCGGTGCGTCGCGACGCCCTCGTAGACGGGGCGTCGCGCGGTCATCATGGCGACCCACGTCGCCCGGGGGTTGACCGCCAGCAGCGGGCGGCTCTGGTCGAACCCGATCCGCCGCGAGGCGTCGGCGATCCCCACGTCGAGGAAGACGACGACCTGACCTGCGAGGGCGGCGCGGGTCGCCTCGTCGATCGGGGCGCCCCCGCCGAGGGCGAGGACGCCGGGATGGCTGCCGAGCGCCTCGGCGACGGCGGCCCGCTCGAGGGCCCGGAAGGCCGGCTCCCCGTCCTCGAGGAAGATGTCGGACACCGACCGGCCCTCGGCCTGCTCGACGGCGAGGTCGGTGTCGAGGAAGCCGACGCCGAGCCGCTGCGCGAGCAGCCGGCCGACGGTCGTCTTGCCCGACCCCGGCGGCCCGACGACGACCGCGACAGGAGTCCTTCGCATCCCGGGCGTCCCCTGCGCACCGGGCTCCCCGGGCTCCCCGGGCGTCACGCGAGCTGCCACGTGCGCATCCCGGCCGGGATGGCGGCGAGGTAGGCCGCGTGGTTGCGCGCGGTCTCGGCGACCGAGTCGCCGCCGAACTTCTCCAGGCAGGCCTCGGCGAGGACGAGCGCGACCATCGCCTCGGCGACGACGCCGGCGGCCGGCACGGCGCAGACGTCCGAGCGCTGGTGGATCGCCGTGGCCGGCTCCTCGTTCGTGACGTCGACGGTGTCGAGGCTGCGCGGCACCGTCGAGATCGGCTTCATGGCCGCCCGGACGCGCAGCACGCCGCCGGTCGACATCCCCCCCTCGGTGCCGCCGGCGCGGCCGGTCCGGCGCCGGATCGTCCCGGAGGCGTCGCGCTCCATCTCGTCGTGGGCCGCGCTCCCCCGCCGCGCCGCCGTCCGGAAGCCGTCGCCCACCTCGACCCCCTTGATCGCCTGGATGCCCATGAGCGCGCCGGCCAGCCGCGCGTCGAGCCGGCGGTCCCAGTGCACGTGCGAGCCGAGGCCCGGGGGCAGGCCGTAGCCGCACACCTCGACGACCCCGCCGAGGGTGTCGCCGTCCTTGCGGGCGGCGTCGACCTCGGCGACCATGGCCGCCGAGCCGGCCGCGTCGAGGGTCCGCACCAGGTCGGCGTCGAGCGCGGCGACGTCGTCGGGCGTCGGCAGCGGTGCGTCGTCGGCCACGGCGGCCCCGCCGATGGCCACGGTGTGCGAGACGAGCCGGATGCCGTATGCCTGCTCCAGCAGCCGGGCGGCCACCTCGCCGAGGGCGACCCGCGCCGCCGTCTCCCGCGCCGAGGCCCGCTCGAGGACCGGTCGGGCGTCGTCGAAGCCGTACTTCTGCATCCCGACGAGGTCCGCGTGACCGGGCCGCGGCCGGGTCAGCGGCCGGTTGCGACCCACCTCCTGGGGGGCGTTGACGTCGTCGGCCGCGGCATACGCATCCCGCGACACCGGGTCGGGCGCCATGACGGTGCGCCACTTGGGCCACTCCGAGTTCCCGATCCGGATCGCGATGGGCGAGCCCATCGTCACGCCGTGCCGCACCCCGCCGAGCAGCTCCACCTCGTCCTGCTCGAACGTCATCCGGGCGCCCCGGCCGTAGCCGAGGCGTCGGCGCGCGAGGGCCGCGGCGAGCTCCGTCGTCGTCACCTCGACGCCGGCCGGCACCCCCTCGATCGTCGCGAGGAGCGCGGGGCCGTGGGACTCTCCGGCGGTCAGCCAACGCAGCATGCGCCCGATCCTGCCACGGGGCCTGGTGGCCCCCGGTCAGCGGTGGGCCGCGACGGCGGCGAACATCGCATCGAGCGGCGCCTCGTGGCCCGTGAACAGGCGGAACTGCTCGGCGCCCTGGTGGACGAGCATGTCGACGCCGCTCACGACCCGGATCCCGACCGCCGCGGCCGCCCGCGCCAGCGGGGTCGGCCAGTCGGCGTAGACGACGTCGAGGAGGACGGCCTCCTCGTAGGCGAGCCCTGACGTCGCGAGGGCCGCCCCGACCGCGGCGCTCGGCTCGGGGGGGAGGGTGGAGACGAACAGCCGGTCGTGGGTCCGGGCCCAGTCCTGCAGCGGCACGCCGCTGACCCGGACGACGGGCCCGCCCAGCCCGTCGGCCCAGTCCGACAGCGCGGCGACGGCCTCGGGGCGCCGGG
>JBDIAL010000342.1:0-3308 GCA_039812405.1 Nostocoides sp. | reverse complement strand
GAGGACCTCGTCCTCGTCGTCGCCGACGGGCTCGGCGGCCACGCGGCGGGCGAGGTGGCCAGCGTCATCGCCGTCGCCACGATGGCCGAGCTCGTCGGCCGGCCGAGCCGCAGCCCGGCGGACGTCGCGGACCAGGTGGTGCGCGCCGGCGACCGGGTCGTCCGGGCCGGTCGGCGCGACCCGGCCCGCGCCGGCATGGGGACGACCCTCTCCGGCGTCGTCCTCGCCGACGTCGACGGCGCACAGCGCTGGGTCGTCGTCAACGTCGGCGACTCGCGGACCTACCGGCTCGCCGGCGGGGTGCTCGAGCGGCTCACGACCGACCACTCCGAGGTCCAGGAGCTCGTCGCGGCCGGGCTGCTCACCGAGTGGGAGGCCCGGCGGCACCCGCTGCGCAACATCGTCACCCGCTCCCTCGGCCAGCACCTCGGCGTCGTCCCGGACGTCCGGGTCCGCGACCCCGAGATCGGGGAGCGCCTCCTCGTCTGCTCCGACGGGCTGACCGGCGAGGTCGCCGAGGACGAGATCGCCGCCCTGCTCCTGGCCCACGAGGACCCCCAGTCCGCGGTCGACGCGCTCGTCGAGTGCGCGCTGCGGGCCGGGGGTCGCGACAACGTGACCGTCGTCGTCGCCGACGTCCTCGGCTGGACCGGCCCCTGAGGGCCCGGCCCCGGCATACCGGCATCGATCCGGTATGCCGAGGAGCGCCGAGCCTGCAACGGGTCGAGGTATGTCAGGACCACCGCAGGGGCATCGCATACCTCGACCCAGCCCAGGCCTCAACCGGTCGAGGTATGCCGGGATCGGGTCAGCGGGTCAGCGGGGCTCGTCGCCGGCGATGAACGCCTCGAGGCGGGCCCGGCCGACCTCGTCGGGGCGCTGCTCCGGCGGGGACTTCATGAGGTAGGACGACGCGGAGAGCAGCGGGCCGCCGATGCCGCGGTCGGCGGCGATCTTCACGGCCCGGATCGCGTCGATGATGATGCCGGCGGAGTTCGGGGAGTCCCACACCTCGAGCTTGTACTCGAGGTTGAGCGGGACGTCACCGAACGCGCGGCCCTCGAGCCGGACGTAGGCCCACTTGCGGTCGTCGAGCCACGCGACGTAGTCGGACGGGCCGATGTGCACGTTGCGGTCGTCGGCGCCGACGCCGGCGAGCGAGCCGGTCAGGTTGGAGGTGACGGCCTGGGTCTTGGAGACCTTCTTGGACTCCAGGCGTTCGCGCTCGAGCATGTTCTTGAAGTCCATGTTGCCGCCGACGTTGAGCTGGTAGGTCCGGTCGAGCGTGACGCCGCGGTCCTCGAAGAGCTTGGCGAGGACGCGGTGGGTGATCGTCGCGCCGACCTGGCTCTTGATGTCGTCGCCGACGATCGGCACCCCGGCGGCCTCGAACTTCGCCGCCCACTCCGGGTCGCTCGCGATGAAGACGGGCAGCGCGTTGACGAAGGCGACGCCGGCGTCGATGGCGCACTGGGCGTAGAACTTGTCGGCCTCCTCCGAGCCCACCGGGAGGTAGGAGACGAGGACGTCGACCTCCGCCTCGCGCAGGGCCGCGACGACGTCGACCGGCTCGGCCGGCGACTCGTCGATCGTCAGCCGGTAGTACCTGCCGAGCCCGTCGAGGGTGTGGCCCCGCTGGACGGTCACCCCGGTCGTCGGGACGTCGGCGATCTTGATCGTGTTGTTCTCCGAGGAGTCGATCGCCTCGGCGAGGTCCTTGCCGACCTTCTTGTCGTCGACGTCGAAGGCGGCGACGAACTCGACGTCGCTCACGTGGTAAGGACCGAAGGTCACGTGCATGAGGCCGGGCACGCGCGTGGCGGGGTCGGCCTCCCGGTAGTAGTGGACGCCCTGCACGAGGCTGCTCGCGCAGTTGCCGACGCCGACGATGGCGACGCGGATGGATCCCATGGGTTACTCCTTGATCGGGGGGTGGGTGGTCTGGGGCCTGGTGGTTGGGGGAGGGGTGGTCACGGAGGGGGCGGGTGGTCGGTATGCGGGGTGCCCGGGATCGGTGAGCGGTCCGGTGGCCGCGGTGCCGGAGCGGTGCCGCTCGGCGTCGATGAGCTGGCCGAGCCAGCGGACCTCCCGCTCGGCGCTCTCCTCGCCGTGCCGCTGGAGGGCCGCGGTCCAGGCGTCCATCCGCTCGCGGTTGGCGACCGAGGCGGCCCGGATGGTGGCGAGCCGCTCCTCCAGGCGCGAGCGACGGCCCTCGAGGATCCGCATCCGGACGCCCGCCTCGGTCCGGCCGAAGAAGGCGAGCCGGACGTCGAAGGCATCGTCGTCGGTCGCGGCCCGGTCGGCCCGGCCGACGAGCTCCTGGAAGCGCTCCTTGCCCTCGGCCGTCAGCTCGTAGACGATCCGGGCCCGGGTGCCGGGCGGCAGGCCGGGCGCGGGCTCTTGAGCGGCGATGAGCCCCTCGTCGAGCAGCCCGCGCAGGGCGGGGTAGAGCGTGCCGTAGGACAGCGCCCGGAACGCCCCGAGCGCCGCGTTGAGCCGCTTGCGCAGCTCGTAGCCGTGCATCGGGGCGTCGTGGAGCAGGCCGAGGACGGCGAGCTCCAGGAGCGACGAGCGACGACTCACGGGGGCCCTTCGGGTGGTGCGGCGGGGACGGCATACGGGTTCGCGACCAGCCGCCGACGGATGGCTGGACGAGCGGTCGCGAGCAGATCGACGATGACAAACAATGGCGTTTGTCATCTCCTATGAGAACAGATATATCGACCCGATACAAGTTGCCCGGCCGGGTCGGCCGGGACGCGTGGCGCGACCGGCTCAGGTCGGCGGGCCATACTGTCCTCGGGCGGCCCCCGGCACCGAGGGTCGCCCGAGTCCGTCCGCAGTGAGAGAGATATGAGTTCGAGCAACCCAGCCAGCGCGCCCGCCCGGAAGCACCGGTGGCTGCGCCGGGTCCTGTGGACCATCCTCGCGGTGTTCCTCGCCGGGATCGCGGCCTTCGCCATCGCCTACGTCGCGACCCCGATCCCGTCCCCCAACAAGGCGGCCGTCGCGCAGACCTCGATCATCTACTACTCCGACGGCAAGACGGAGATGGGCCGGATCAGCGACGTCAACCGCGAGGACGTCCCGCTCTCCGACGTGCCCGTCGCCGTCCAGCACGCCTTCCTCGCCGCCGAGGACCGCAGCTTCTACGAGAACCGCGGGGTCTCCCCGGTCGGGATCCTGCGCGCCTTCCGGGCCGCCATCACCGGCGGGCCGACGCAGGGCGGGTCGACGATCACCCAGCAGTACGTGAAGAACTTCTACCTCACCCAGGACCAGACGGTGACCCGCAAGCTCCGGGAGAT
>JBDIAL010000341.1:0-3326 GCA_039812405.1 Nostocoides sp. | reverse complement strand
GGAACCGGCCCGAGACGGTCGTCGTCCTCGCGGGCGCCGTCGTCGCGGCGGTGATGGTCCTGTCCGTCGTCGGGTTCCTCGCCGTCAGCCACGACCGCGACGGGCACGGCCACGGATCCACGCCGACGCCGACAGCCAGCCCGGCCGCCTCCCTCACGACGTCGGCGCCGACGCAGACGGCCGGTGGGGAGCCGACCGCGGTCGCCGACGAGGTCGACCGGCTCGCCGCCGCCCCCGCCGTCACCCCGGCCAGCCGCGACCGGATCACCGGACAGGACACGACCCAGCCCGACCTGTATGCCGCCGCGTTCGTCCGCCGGCTGCTCACCCAGGACTACCGCCAGTCCCGCAACGCGCACCTGGCGTGGGTGCAGGCCGAGTCCGTCGTGACGACCGAGCCACTGGTCGTCGGCCTCGTCCCGGCCGACCTCCGGCCGGGGATGGGGGTCTTCTCGGTCACCGACCCCAGCACCGGCGACGCCCTCGTCCCCGCCCCAGGCGTCTGGGACACCCTCGGCCAAGATCAGGCATACACGACCGTCACCATCCAGCGCGTCCTGGAGCCCCTCGCGTGGTCCGACGCCGTTCAGGCCGGGCGCATCACCGACCCCGGCATCACCGGCCGGCAGGTCCTGGCCACCGTGACCCGGCATACCGGCCGAACCACAACGCAGTTCAGCGTCGCGGTCACCCTCAACATCGAGGGTCCGCCCACGACGAGCAGCTGGCGGTTCGTCACCGTCGTGTCCGTCCGCGCCGTCCCGAGCCTGTCCTCATGAGCTGCACCGGCCTGCAGGCCCTCAACCCGATGTGCCAGGCGACGCAGGCGATCACCTCCGCCGCCGGCTCGGTCGCCGACACCGCGTTCACCCACATGGCGGCCTACTTCGGCCAGTCCGCCACCCACGCGACGACCTGGCTGTGGCAGCAGATCGACTCCGCGACCTCCCTCGATCTGCGCTCCCCGGCGCTGGCGACGGAGATGGCCGCGACCACCGCCATCGCCGGCGTCCTGTGCCTGGGCCTGTTCCTCGTCCAGGTCATCACCGCCACCCTGCGCGGCCACCCCGGAGGCCTCGGCCGCGCGTTCACCGGCCTCATCGTCGCCTTCGTTGGGTCCGCCTTCGCCCTCGCCACGACGCGACTGCTCATCGCGGCCGTCGACGCTCTCGCCGACGGCGTCGTCAGATACACCCTCGGCACCAACATCTCCGGCCTCGGCACCAAGCTGTCGTTCGCCTACCTGGCCAACATCAACAACCCCGCCACGGCCCTACTGGTCTCCCTCGTCGTCCTCGCCGCGGTCGTCGTCGTGTGGGCCGCGATGATGATCCGCAAGCTCATGCTGCTGCTGGCGGCCGTCCTCGCCCCGCTCGCGTTCTCCGGCGCCACCGCCGACATCACCCGCTCCTGGGTCCGCCGGTGGATCGAGTTCGTCGCGGCGATGGTCGTCTCCAAGCTGCTGCTGGTCATCATCTTCGGCCTCGGCATCACCGTCTTGGACGGCGGCGGCAAGAACGGTGGCGGCCTGGGCCAGGGAGCCACCCAGCTCGCCGGCGGCACCGTCATCCTCCTGCTCGGCGGTCTCACCCCGTGGATCGCGATCCGCATGTTCCACTTCGCCGGCGACTCCCTCCACGCCGCCCACGCCACCGCCGGACAGGCCTCCGCCGGCGCCCAGACCGTCATCGCCGCACCCCAGAAGATCGCCGCCCTGCAGTCCCAAGGCCGCGCCCTGTCCTCCTCCCTGCCCTCCCGTTCCACCACCCCCAACCCCGGGGGCGACACGGAGTGGGCCATGTCTCCCCAACCGGCCACCGAACTCGGCGGCACCGGGTCGGGAGCGGCCGGGGCAGCGGCCGGCGGCGGAGGTGTCGCAGCCGCCTCCGCCGCCGCTGCCCCGGCCATCGTCGCCGCCGGCGCCGCGTCCGCCGTCAAGGCAGCGTCGGAGAAGTCCGTCGCCTCCGTCGACGACGCCCACCAGGCCGCCGCGCCGAGCGGCTCTGGATCCGGTGGCCCGGACCGGCCGACCGGCCCGTCCGGGCCGTCGAGTGGCGCCCCGGCCAAACAGCCACCGCCGCCGTCACCCCGATCAGAGGATCCCCGATGACCAATCCGTCGCCGCGTCCACCGTTCACCGTCCGCTTCGGCCGCCTTCCCCAACGGGGCCTGCTGCTGGGGTTCTCCGGGCCCAGGATCGCCTGCTTCGCCGTCGCGACGGCCATGCTCCTGCCGGCCCTGTTCAGCCAGGGCGCCGCCGGAGCCCTCATCACCCTGCCCCTGTGGGGCTCCCTCGTCGCGCTCGGGTCGATCCGGTATGCCGGCCGCCCGGTCGTGGAGACCCTCCCGACCGCGGCGCACTACGGCGTCCGCGTCGCGGCCAAGCAGACGACGTTCCGTGCCCGCCCCGACAAGCCCCGTCCCGTCGGCACCCTCGCCCTGCCCGGCGACGCCGCCCGGCTCCGCCTCCTGGAGGCCGCGCAGCCGGGCGGGGCGGCGATGATCCACGACCCGCACGAGCAGACCCTCACCGCGGTCGGCGTCGTCCGGCACCCCGCATACGTCCTGCTGTCCGCGGACGAGCAGGAGCGCCGCGTCCACGGCTGGGGCCGCGCCCTCGCCGCCCTCGCCCAGTCCGGGGCCGGGGTGCGGCTGCAGGTCCTCGAAGTCACCCTGCCCGACGCCGGCGCCGGCATCACCGGCTGGTGGGACACCCACCGCCCCGATACAGGCGCCGACGCCGCCACCGGCGCAGCGCCGTGGGCCGTCGCCCAGTACGAGGAGCTCATGCGCACCTGCGCACCCACCGCCTCCACCCACCGCACCCTCATCGCCGTGTCCCTCGACCTCAAACACGCCCGGCACCAGATCCGCAACGCCGGCCGCGGCCTCGCCGGCGCCGCGGCATTCCTGAGGCAGGAGATGACCTCCCTCGAAGCCGGGCTCCGCGCCGCAGACCTCACCCTCGCCGGGTGGCTGTCCGACGCCGAGCTCGCCGCGACCCTGCGGACCACCTACGACCCCCTCGACCCGTACGCCCCCGCCAGCACCGACCTTGCCGCGGCCGGGCCGATGGCCGTCGACGAGCACTGGGACCACCTGTGCCACGACTCCGGCTACTCCACCGTCTTGTGGATCCGGCAATGGCCCCGCGTCCCCGCCCCACCCCACTTCCTGCATTCGCTCGTCTTCCAGCCCGGGATCCGCAAGACCCTCTCCCTCACCCCGGAGCCGGTCCCGGCGGATGTGGCGATCCGCGACATCCGCAAGGCCAAGGTCGAGTACCTCACCGACGCCGCCCAGAAGGCCAAGATCGGCGCCATCGC
>JBDIAL010000340.1:0-3335 GCA_039812405.1 Nostocoides sp. | reverse complement strand
TGAGCAAGCCGTTTGACCGCTTCACCATCGTCGTCGCGGCCGCCGTGAGCACCCGGCACGCGAGCGGGCGGCCCGGCGACTTCGCGTGGTCCGGCTCGAGCGAGCCGATCGGCGCCCTGGCCGGCACCGCCTTCCCCCCGACCCCGGTGCCGGCGCGCTCGCTCGGCCTCGTGAGCAGCGGGGCCGGCGCCACGGTGTCGGTGACGGTCGTCGACGGGAAGGGGGCCGTGACGACCCGGTCGGTCGAGGTGGCCCAGGACGCGACCGCCGACGTCCGCCTGCCCTCCGGGGTGCGCTCCGTCTGGGTCCACCGCACCGCCGGGTCCGGCCAGGTGCGCGGCGCGGTCCTGTCCACCCTCTCCACGAGGTCCGGGCCCATGGTGTCGGCCGTCGACCTGTCGCCGGCCGCCCTCACCGCCACGTCGACGGCCGTCGTCCCCCTGCCCTGACCGTGCCGGTGCCCGGGTGGCCCGGCCGTGGCGCCGCCCGTCCGGCTGCCGATCAGGCGGATCCGTCGTCGAGCTCGCCCGGGGGGATGCCGAGCAGCGCCGACACCTGCTCGACGACGACGTCGTGGACGATGAGCGCCAGCTCGGCCTCGTCGCGGGCCTGCCCCTCGACGGGGCGGCGGTAGACGACGATCCGGGGGGGCAGGCGGCCCTCGGCGCCGAACAGCCGCCCGAGCGGAGCGACCTGCTCCTCCCACGGCGCGGGGTCGCTGGGCGGCACGTCCTCGACGGCGAACTCGACCTCCGCCCGGTGCTCGGCGAGGACCGCCTCGAGCCGGTCGGCGCTGTCGAGGACGAGCTCGTCGAAGGCCTCCCGCCGGGTCCGCATGGCCGGCACCCGGGGCCAGGCGAGCGGACCCCGGGGGCCCCGCCCGTGGCGGTCGCGCCGCCTCCGCCGGCCGGCGCGCAGTCCGTCGTGTGAGCTCACCCGTCGCATGCTACGGCGTGGCTCACCGGCCGCCCACGGGCCGGTGACCTAGCCTGCTGCCGTGAGCCTCAGCCGCCAGTGTTCGCGCAACGCCTGCCGCAGGCCGGCCGTCGCGACGCTCACCTACGTCTACGCCGACTCCACGGCGGTGGTCGGCCCGCTCGCGACGTATGCCGAGCCGCACACCTACGACTTGTGCGCCCACCACGCCGAGAGCCTCACCGCCCCCCGGGGGTGGGAGATCGTCCGTCTCGCAGGGGAGTACGTCGAGCCTCCGCCCACCCACGACGACCTGCTCGCCCTGGCCGACGCGGTCCGCGAAGCGGGTCGCCCGTCGTCGGCGCGCCAGGTGCCCCAGCCCGCGGAGCCGGTCGCCGGGGTCCGCGAGGTGCTGCGCCGCGGACACCTGCGGGTGCTCACCGACCACGAGTCCTGACCGGCCCGTAGGATCGGGCGCGTCCCGCCCGTGCTCCCGGAGGTTCCCGCGTGCCCGTCGACCTCAGTCGATTCGTCAAGGCCTACGACGTGCGGGGCCTCGTCCCCGACGAGCTCGACGCCCGCGTCGCGCACGCCATCGGTGCGGCCTTCGCCGACGTCGTGGCCCTCGGCGACGCGGCCGGGACCGTCGTCGTCGGGCACGACATGCGCCCCTCGTCGCCGGAGCTGTCCGAGGCCTTCGCCGACGGGGTGCGCGAGGCCGGCGTCGACGTCGTCCTCCTCGGCCTGACGAGCACCGACGAGCTCTACTACGCGAGCGGGGCCCTCGACGCGCCCGGGGCGATGTTCACGGCGAGCCACAACCCCGCGGCATACAACGGCATCAAGCTGTGCCGCTCGGCGGCGCGCCCGGTCGGGCAGGACACCGGCCTCGCGGAGATCCGCGATCGGGCGCAGGCCATCCTCGACGGCGAGGCCGAGCCGCTGCGGGCGGCCGCCCCCGGGGAGCTCACGCGACGCGACCTGCTCGCCGACTACGCGCGCTTCCTCCGGTCGCTCGTCGACCTGCGCGGCGGCCGGCCGCTCACCGTCGTCGTCGACGCGGCGAACGGCATGGCAGGGCTCACCGCCCCGGCCGTGCTCGGCACCGACGCCGGCCTCGGGCCGCTGCCGCTGGAGGTCGTGCCGCTCTACTTCGAGCTCGACGGGACCTTCCCCAACCACGAGGCGAACCCCCTCGACCCGGCCAACCTCGTCGACCTCCAGGCAGCCGTCGTCGCCCACGGAGCCGACCTCGGGCTCGCCTTCGACGGCGACGCGGACCGCTGCTTCGTCGTCGACGAGCGGGGTCGCGCGGTGTCCCCGAGCGCCATCACCGCGCTCATCGCCGAGCGGGAGGTCGCCCGGGCCGTCGCGGCAGGCACTCCGGTCGAGCAGATCCGGGTCGTCCACAACGTCATCACCTCCCGGTCCGTCCCCGAGCTGGTCAGCAGCCTCGGCGCCGAGCCGGTCCGCACCCGGGTCGGCCACTCGTTCATCAAGGCCGAGATGGCCCGCACGGGGGCGATCTTCGGGGGTGAGCACAGCGCGCACTACTACTTCCGCGACTTCTGGTTCGCCGACACCGGTATGCTCGCCGCCCTCCACGTCCTCGCCGCCCTCGGCGAGCAGGAGGGCCCGCTCTCCGGCCTCATGGCGGCATACGACAGGTATGCCGCGTCCGGCGAGGTCAACTCGACGGTCGCCGACACCCCCGCGGCCGTCGCGAGGGTGCGGGCGTATGCGGCGACCCGGGGGGCGGAGGTCGACACCCTCGACGGGGTGACGGTGAGCGACCCGGCCGGGACCTGGTGGTTCAACGTGCGGGCCTCGAACACCGAGCCGCTGCTGCGGCTCAACGTCGAGGCGGCCGACCCGGCGGTCATGGAGCAGGTGCGGGATGATGTCCTGGCCATCGTGAGAGGAACCGCATGACCGAGCACATCGTCGAGCCCTGGCTGCGCGAGATCCTGCGCTGCCCCGCCTGCCGTGCCGAGCTCGCCGACTCCGGCACGCCGGACGCCCCCGAGCTGGCCTGCACCGGCGCCGACTGCGGGCTGGTCTACCGCGTCGACGGCGGCATCCCCGTCCTCCTCGTCGACGAGGCCCGGCGCCGCTGAGGCGCCTCGCGGCACCCGCGATGCTCGACGAGACGCGGCTCGACGACCTCACCGCCGTCGCGGAGGTCGACCGCCGCGACGTGCTGCGCTCCCTGGCCCTCGGCGGCGCCAACGTGCGCCGCAGCCGGGTCCTCGCCCACGAGAGCGGCATCGACCGGGTCGGGGGCGGGGACCGGCCCCGCGGGGTCCTCGTCGCCGCCGTCGGGGCGGGCGCGGCCGTCGGCGACGTCCTCGACCTGCTCGCCGAGGGGGGCTCGCCGGTCTCCGTCGCGACCCGGCGCAACCTGCCGCTCCCCGGCTGGG
>JBDIAL010000339.1:0-3374 GCA_039812405.1 Nostocoides sp. | reverse complement strand
AGCAGGAAGGCCGTCTCGAGCGCCATGCTCTTGGTCATCCCGAGGAGGCCGGACTTGCTCGCCGCGTAGTTCGTCTGACCGATGTTCCCGGTCTCACCCACGATGGACGACAGATTGATGATCCGTCCGCTGCCGCGCTCAAGCATGTGCCCGAGCGCGGCCTGGGACATGAAGAACGCGCCGGACAGATTGACCGAGATGACCCTCTGCCAGTCTTCGTCGGTCATCTTCAAGACAGTCTTGTCCACCGTCACCCCGGCATTGTTGACCAGGATGTCCAGTCGGCCATGCTCCTCGATGACCTCCCGAACGACACGTCGACAGTCATCGGGCGTGCCGATGTTGCCCTGATGCGTCGTGAAGGTGAGGTCGGGGAACTGCGCGCGGAACGCAGCGGCGGACGCCTCGGCGCTGTCCGCGTCCCGGGTGTATCCCGCGGCGATGTGGGCCCCCTGGGAGGCCAGGCTGGTACAGATGGCCGCTCCGATCCCGCGGGTCCCACCCGTCACCAAGGCGACCCGGCCGGCCAACTTGGTCCCTTGCCCGGTCGACGCGCGACCGTCGAGCTCCTCGTCCCCGTTGCGTGTCATGCGAACCTCTCCTGTGGAATCCGTCCCTCGTCACGACCGGCGAGACGGCCTACTTCGGGCGCAGGTCGTGGACGCGCTTGGCCTTGCCCTCCGAGCGCGGCAGTGAGTAGGCGTCGACGATCTCGACATGCGTCGAAACACCGATGACGTCCTTGATCCGGCCTTTGACCTGCTTCGCCAGCGTCTCGCGGTGCTGCGGACCGGACGCGACCGGGCGCGTCTCGATGCGCAGGTCCATGGTGTCCATGCGACCCTCCCGCTTGAGGAGAATCTCGTAGTGTGCGGTGAGAGCCGGTATGCCGAGAATGATCTCCTCGATCTGACTGGGGAAGAGGTTGACACCCCGGATGATGAGCATGTCGTCGCTGCGCGCCTTGATCTTCTCCATCCGCCGGAAGGAGCGCGTCGTTCCTGGGAGCAGCCGCGTCAGGTCGCGAGTCCGGTAGCGCACAACGGGGAACGCCTCCTTGGTCAGCGATGTGAAGACGAGCTCCCCCATTTCGCCCTCCGGGAGGACCTCACCGGTCTGCGGATCGATGATCTCGGGGTAGAAGTGATCCTCCCAGATGTGCAGGCCGCCCTTGGACTCGACGCACTCCTGGGCGACACCAGGGCCGACCACCTCGGACAAGCCATAGATGTCCAAGGCGTGCATGTCGAGCTTGTGCTCCATCTCTGCGCGCATCTCCTCGGTCCACGGCTCGGCGCCGAAGATCCCGAGCTTCAGCGAGGTCTTGCTCGGGTCGATGCCCTGTCGCTCCATCTCATCGATGAGCGAGAGCATGTAGGACGGCGTGACGACGATGACGTCGGGTCGGAAGTCGTTGATGAGCTGGACCTGCCGCTCGGTCTGGCCGCCAGACATGGGGATGACGGCGCAGCCGAGTCGCTCCGCGCCGGCGTGCAGGCCGAGACCGCCGGTGAACAAGCCGTATCCGTATGCGTTGTGGACCTTCATTCCCGCGCGACCGCCAGCCACCCGGATCGACCGCGCCACAACGTTGGCCCACATGTTGAGGTCGTTGGCCGTGTAGCCCACGACGATCGGCTTGCCCGTCGTGCCGCTCGACCCGTGGATCCGGCGCAGCTCCGTCTCCGGCACGGCGAACAGGCCGAACGGATAGTTGTCGCGCAGATCGGTCTTCACCGTGAACGGGAAGTGCTGGAGATCCTTCAGCTCGGCGAGGTCGTCAGGGTGCACGCCGAGCTCGTCGAACTTGCGTCGATAGAAGGGGACCTTCGTGTACACCCGGTTGAGCGTCCACTTGAGGCGGTCGAGCTGCAGCTGCTCGATCTCGTCGCGGGGCGCCGTTTCGATGGGCTCCAGCTCGCCTGGCGTCGGTGACAGGTCCAGCATTGGTGCTTCCTTCCTCAAGGCATGGTCGGTCTGCTGTGGTCTAGCGTTCGATGAGTAGAGACACGCCCTGGCCGACGCCGACGCACATGGTCGCGACGGCGCGCCGCGCCCCCCGCTTCTGGAGCTCGAGTGCGCTGGTCAGGACGAGGCGCGCGCCGGTCGCACCGAGTGGGTGGCCGAGCGCGATGGCGCCGCCGTTGGGATTGACGTGGTCCGCGTCGTCCGGCAGGCCGAGCTCGCGCAGGACGGCAAGCGCCTGCGCCGCGAAGGCTTCGTTGAGCTCCACGACATCGATGTCGCCGAGCTGCAGGTCATGCTGCGCGAGCAGCTTGCGTGTCGCCGGCACAGGTCCGATGCCCATGATCCGTGGAGGGACACCGGCGGCTGCCGCACCCGAGACCCTGGCGATCGGCTCCAGGTCGAACCTCTCGACCGCGGCCTCGGAGGCAAGCAGCACGATGGCCGCTCCGTCGTTGACACCCGAGGAGTTGCCGGCGGTGACCGTGCCCCCTTCGCGGAATGGGGTGGGCAACCTGCCAAGGGCTTCCATGCTCGTGTCGCGAGGGTGCTCGTCGGTGTCGACGATGACGGGATCGGCCTTCCGCCGCGGGATCGACACCGGTGTGATCTCCTCCGCGAAGCGCGCGGAGGACATCGCCTTGGCCGCTCGTTCCTGGGATCGCAGAGCGAATGCGTCCTGGTCCGCCCGTGAGACGCGGAAGTGTTCGGCGACGTTCTCTGCCGTCTCGGGCATCGAGTCTATGCCGTACTGCGCCTTGAGGATCGGGTTGACGAAGCGCCAGCCGATCGTGGTGTCGAACATCTCGGCCCTACGCGACCACGCGGACCCTGCCTTGGGGACGACGAAGGGCGCTCGGCTCATGCTCTCCACCCCCCCGGCAATGACGAGGTCGGCCTCCCCGCAACGGATCTGCCGGGAACCAGCCGCGATCGCGTCCGCGCCGGACGCACAAAGCCGGTTGACGGTCACGCCCGGCACCGTGTCCGGCAGCCCGGACAGCAGGACCGCCATCCGGGCGACGTTGCGGTTGTCCTCTCCGGCCTGGTTGGCGCCGCCCAGGACGACCTCGTCCGTCGCCGACCAGTCGACCTGCGGGAGCTGCTGCGTGAGGGCTCGGATGAGGCCGGCCGCCAGGTCGTCTGGTCGGACGGGGGCGAGAGCGCCGCCGTAGCGACCGAACGGGCTACGGGTGCCGGCGACGAGGTATGCGGTGGACATCGATCCTCTTCTGGTGGGTGGGGAACGACCCAGGCCCGGTCAGGGGCTACTGGTCGAAGTCGACGACGACCTTCTCGGTCGTCGGGTAGCTCTGGCAGGCCAGGACGTACCCCTTGGACAGCTCGTCCTCCTCGAGGGCGAAGTTCTGGACCATCTCGACGTCGCCCTCGACGAGGCGGCACCGGCA
>JBDIAL010000338.1:0-3386 GCA_039812405.1 Nostocoides sp. | reverse complement strand
GCCGCCCGGGTGCTCGGCCTGCGCACCGCGGCCGTGCGCCGGGAGGAGGCGGTCGCGCTCGCCCGGCTGCGGGGGCCGGGGGTCGAGGTCGCCGGCCTGCTCGACGACGTGGTCCAGGGGGTCGGGGACCTCGACGTCCTCGACCGCGTCTGGACGCCCCGGGAGGAGGACACCGTGACCCGGCGTCGACGGCCCCGGCTCCTCGTCGCCGCCGGGTGCGCGCTCCTGCTCGTCGCGGGGGGTGCCGTCTGGGCGGCCCGCGACGGCCGGGGGGCGGGTCCCGGGCCGGCCGTCCCGACCTCCGCGTCGACCCCGGCGACCTCCGCGTCGAGACCGTCGACCTCGGCGACCTCCGTGGGCGGTGGCCGCCCGGGCGCGGGCGCGTCGCTCCTCGTCGGGCCGGACCCCGGGCAGGTCGGGGACCTTCCCCGGCTCGCCCTGTCCCTGCCGGACGACCTCGGCGTCCAGCGCGATCTGCGCCCGCTCCCGGTGGTGGTGGCGGACGCCGGCGCGGGCGCCTCCCGGCTGCGGGTCGCCGCGGCCCTCCTGCGGCCCGCGGGGGAGGGGCGGTACCGGCCGCTGCTGCTCGTCCGCGACGCGCAGACCCACTTCGAGCAGTATGCCGTCGCCGGCGTCACGCTCACCGCGCTCGGCTCGGACATCGGGGCGCCGATCACCCCTCTCGGGCCGCGCTCCATCGACCCGACGGGTCGGCTCGTCCTCCTCGTCCAGTCGCGGGACGCCGTCGTCCTCGACGTGTCGACCGGGCGGACGGCGCGACTCGCACTGCCGGCCGCGGCCCGGGGGACCTCGCTCGTCGGCGGCGGCTTCACCGACGCGGGTCGGGTCGTCCTGTGGGCCCAGGGCGCGGCGTGGTCGATGGCTGCGGACGGCACCGGGGTGCGCGACCTGCCGGCGGGGACGCGAGCCGACCCGACCCGGCTGGTCGTCGCCGGGTCGCAGTCGCGGGTGGAGACGGTCGGCGCGGACGGCCGGGTGACGGCGAGCCGCACCGTGTCGCTGCCGGCGTCCGACGCCTGGGGCGACTCCGTCGCGACACCGGCCTGGGTCGCGACGGCGGCGTTCGTCGGCGCCACCCTGTCCCCTCCGGCGGGGCCGTCCCTCAACGGCCTGTTCGCCGTCTCGCTCGCGCCCGCCGGGACGCGCCGGGTCCTCCTCATGGACGACCGGGGCTCCGAGGTGAAGGGCGGGCTGCGCCTGTGCGGCCGGACCGGGAACACCGTGCTCTTCCAGTACTCGACGGCCTCCCACACGTGGGTCCTCGCCTGGGACCTCGACCGGAACCGTCTCCACCGGGTCTCGATCATCGACTCGGCGGTGGCCGGTGTCGGCTCGCCGAGCCAGGTCGTGGCCCTCTGGTTCGGCCGCCCCGAGACCCGGGGGACGGAGGGCTCAGGGCGTCGGTCCGGTCGCGACCGGACGGGCGGGGTCGGCGACCCACTCGCTCCATGACCCGACGTAGACGGCCGCCTGCAGGCCCGCCTCGTGGAGCGCGAGGGCGGTGTGGGCGGCCGTGACACCGGAGCCGCACGAGGTGCCGACGGGCACGCCCGGGGTGACGCCGAGCCCGGCGAAGTAGGCGCGCAGCTCGTCCGGGCCGCGCAGTCGGCCGTCCGGCCGCAGCTGCTGGGCCATCGGGGCGTTGACGGCCCCGGGCAGGTGCCCGGCGACCGGGTCGAGCGGCTCGACGTCACCCGCATACCGCTCCGGGGCCCGGGAGTCCAGGAGGATGCCGTCCCGCACCATGGTCGGCACGTCCGCCGCGGTGAGGACCGGGCGGTGCCCGGTCGTGACGGTCAGGGTGGTGGGTTCGACCTCGGGGACCGCGGTCGTCACCGGCAGGCCGGCGGCGACCCAGGCGGCGAGGCCGCCGTCGAGGACGCGCACGTCGTCGAGCCCGGCCCAGCCCAGGACCCACCAGGCCCGGGCTGCGGACAGCGCGGTGCGCTGGTCGTAGACGACGACGGAGGAGTCGCGCCCGACGCCGGCGTGGCGCAGCGCCGTCTCGAGGACGGCCGCGTCGGGCAGCGGGTGCCGCCCCCGGGCTCCGGGCGGCCCTGCGAGGTCGGTGTCGAGGTCGACGAACCGGGCCCCGGGGAGGTGGGCCGCGGCATACAGGTCCCGTCCGGGGACGCCGACGAGGGTCCACTGCACGTCGAGGACGACGACGTCGTCGAGCTCGGCGGCGAGGACGTCAGGGGTGACCAGGGCGCTCACCCGACGCAGTCAAGCACGCCCGCCGCCGAGGCACGCCCTCGCCCCGGTGGGAGGATGGGCCCATCATGTCGACCACCCTCGCGCCCGTGCTGCCCCCGCTGCGGCTCGGCGGGCACACGATCGACTCCCCGGTCGTCCTCGCGCCGATGGCCGGCATCACCAACCGGGCCTTCCGCCGGCTGTGCCGCCAGTACGGCGCCGGGGGGCCGGCCGCCGACGCGGGGCCGGGGACGAGCGGGGCGACCGGGTCCACCTCGCTCTACGTGTCGGAGATGATCACCTCGCGCGCGCTGGTCGAGCGCAGCCCCGAGACCATGCGGCTCATCGAGCACGACCCCGACGAGAGCCCGCGCTCCATCCAGCTCTACGGCGTCGACCCGTCGACCGTCGGCGCCGCCGTCCGGATCCTCGTCACCGAGGACCGCGCCGACCACATCGACCTCAACTTCGGCTGCCCCGTCCCGAAGGTCACGCGCAAGGGCGGGGGATCGGCCCTGCCGTGGAAGCGGGACCTGTTCCGCGCGATCGTCGCCGCCGCGGTGCGCCGGGCTGCGCCGTATGCCGTGCCCGTCACCGTGAAGATGCGCCTGGGAATCGACGCGGACCACCTCACCTTCGTCGAGGCCGGCCTCGCCGCGCAGGAGGAGGGCGCCGCGGCCGTCGCCCTGCACGCCCGGACCGCGGCGCAGGCCTACTCCGGCACCGCGGACTGGGAGGCGATCCGGGTCCTCAAGGAGGCCGTGACCGACATCCCCGTCCTCGGGAACGGCGACGTGTGGTCGGCCGAGGACGCCGTCGAGATGGTGCGCCGCACCGGCTGCGACGGGGTCGTCGTCGGGCGGGGCTGTCTGGGCCGCCCGTGGCTGTTCACCGACCTCGCGGCGGCCTTCGCGGGCAGCCCGCGGCGGGTCGAGCCCACCCTCGGCGAGGTGGCCGCGACCCTGCGCCGGCACGCGGACTACCTCGTCGAGTTCCACGGTGACGAGCTGAAGGGCTGCCGGGACATCCGCAAGCACATCGCGTGGTACCTCAAGGGCTTCCCCGCCGGCTCGACGGTCCGCAACGAGCTCGCGCTCGTCGACTCGCTCGCCGCGCTCGACCGGCTGCTCGAGCGCCTCGACCCCGCCGAGCCGTGGCCGGGCGCGGCC
>JBDIAL010000337.1:0-3400 GCA_039812405.1 Nostocoides sp. | reverse complement strand
AGGTTGCAGGGCCGGACGAACTCGACGTCGGGATGCTCCGCCGCGACGTTGTCGCTCATCGAGCACTCCGTGATGAGGGCGACGCTGCGCGGGTGCTCCCGCGCGACGAAGTCGATCATCTGCGCCGTCGAGCCCGACCCGTCGGCCGCCTCGACGACCTCGGGAGGGCATTCGGGGTGGGCGAGGACCGTCACGCCGGGGTGGTCGGCGCGGATCGTCGCGATGTCGGCGGGGGTGAAGCGCTCGTGGACCTCGCAGGCACCGGGGTGGGTGATGACGCGGACGCCGGTCTGGGCCGCGATGTTCCGGGCGAGGTACTGGTCGGGGACCATGATGACCTCCGCGACGCCGAGCGACTCGATGACCGCGACGGCGTTGCCCGACGTGCAGCAGACGTCGCTGACGGCCTTCACCGCGGCCGAGGTGTTGACGTAGGTCACGACCGGGACCCCGGGGTGGGCCGCCCGGAGGGCGAGGACGTCGGCCGGCGTGATGCTCTCGGCGAGCGAGCATCCGGCCCGCAGGTCGGGGACGAGGACGCGCTTGGCGGGGTTGAGCAGCTTGGCCGTCTCGGCCATGAAGTGGACGCCGGCGAGGACGATCGTGCCCGCCTCGACGGTCTGCGCCTGCCGGGCCAGGGCCAGGGAGTCGCCGGCGAGGTCCGCGACGCCATGGAAGATCTCCGGCGTCATGTAGTTGTGGGCGAGGACGACGGCGTCGTGCTCGGCCTTGAGCCGGTGGATGGCGTCGACGTCGTCGGCGAAGGTCGCCCACTCGACCTCGGGCACGACGGTGCGCACCCGCTCGTATGCCGCATCGCTCGCCCGCCGGACGGGGATGGTCACGCTCATGTCGCATACCTCTGTCGTCAGATCTGCTCAGGTCGAGCAGATACTAGACCTGAGCATATCTCTCCCGCACGGGTCCGACCCAATCGGACGGTCCGGTGCGCGGGGCCGGGTCAGCGGGACTGGGGCAGCTTGGTCCCGACCTGGCTGCGCTCGGTGAGCACCTCCCGACGGAACCGGTAGAGGCGCGCCGGCCGGCCCCCCGTCGCGTGGGCCACCTCGTCGGTCGGCTCGACGAGGGCATCCTGCTGCTCGACGACCCGGCGGAAGTTCTGCTTGTGCACCAGCTGGCCGGCGACCGCCTCGACGACCTCCTGGAGCTGTCCGAGCGTGAAGGTCTCCGGGAGCAGCTCGAAGACGACGGGGCGGTACTGGATCGTCGCGCGGAGCCGGGACAGCCCGGTGGCCAGGATCCGCCGGTGGTCGAGGAGCATCGGGTCGCCGGTCAGCGCCGACGCGCCGGGGGACGCCGACGACTCGGCGACCAGCCCGGTCTCCCACAGCAGCTCGTAGCGCTGGAGCGCGAGCTCGGGCCGCCACGGCCGCTCCCCGAGCCCGAAGCAGAATGCCGCCCGCTCCCGCCGGTCGGCGTCCGAGCCGGCCCAGCGCCGCAGCGCCTTGTCGATCTCCTCGACGAGCCGGTCCCCCCGGGGCACCCCGTCCGGGCCGTTGCGGGTCCGGCGGTCCTCCCACGGGAGCAGGTCGTAGAGCGGGGTCCACGCGGTGAAGGGGGGCTCGGCCCGGGTGAGCCCGAGGTAGCCGATGGAGATGACCCAGCCGGCGTCGCCCCCCCGGGCCGGGTCGCCGAAGGTGTAGAGCTGCTCGACGTGACCGAGCGTCTGGCCGGTCTGCTCGACGGCGAAGGCGCGCACCCCCTCCTGGAGGGAGTCGTGGTCGGAGCGCAGCGGTCCCGACGGCAGGCGCGGCGGCTCACCGCTCGCGAGGACGAGCGGACGGCCGTCGTGGACGGCGACGACGACCGCGACGAGCTCGGCGCGCGGCGCGCCAGGCGCTGGCATACGGCGCAATCTACCGACGCCGGCGCGGTGGGGCGGCCCGACTCTCCTAGGCTTGCCCCCATGACACGCCCAGCCTGGGGCCACGGCCTCGCCACGGTGTCCGACAGCGGGACGACCCTCGACACGTGGTACCCCTCCCCCGCGCTCGGCGAGCCGCCCGTCGGGGCGAGCGCACCGGAGGGGCTCGCCGCACTCGCCGGCGTCGACGCCCGGCGCCGGGTGCGCACCGAGGTCGTCCTCACCGTCGTCGACCTCGACGGCCCCCCGACGACGACGGCCGACGCCTACCTGCGTCTCCACCTGCTGTCCCACCGGCTGGCCCGGCCCAACACGATCAACCTCGAGGGCCTCTTCGGCGTCCTCGCCAACGTCGTGTGGACCGACCGCGGCCCGTGCTCCCCCGACGACTTCGAGACGACCCGCCTCGCGCTGCGGGCGGCCGGCCCGGTCGTCGTCCTCGGCGTCGACAAGTTCCCCCGGATGACCGACTACGTCCTGCCCTCCGGCGTGCGCATCGCCGACGCCGACCGGGTCCGCCTCGGGGCGCACCTCGCGGCGGGCACGACCGTCATGCACGAGGGCTTCGTCAACTTCAACGCCGGGACGCTCGGGGCCTCGATGGTCGAGGGCCGGATCTCCCAGGGGGTCGTCGTCGGCGACGGCTCCGACATCGGCGGCGGGGCCTCGACGATGGGCACGCTGTCCGGCGGGGGCACCGAGCGCGTCCGCGTCGGGGAGCGCTGCCTCCTCGGGGCCGAGTCCGGTCTCGGCATCGCCCTCGGCGACGACTGCGTCGTCGAGGCCGGTCTCTACCTCACGGCGGGGACCAAGGTCACCCTGCCCGACGGAACGATCGTCAAGGCCTGGGAGTTGTCCGGGCAGGACGGCGTCCTCTACCTGCGCAACTCGGTGACGGGAGCCGTCGAGGCCCGCCCGCGGGCCGGTCGAGGGGTCGAGCTCAACGCCGCCCTCCACGCCAACACCTGACCTCCCCCGGAAAGAGGCGTCCGAGCCGTATGCCGCGCACGAGCCGCGGAGCGATCACGCTCGCGGAGGAGCAGCCGCGCACCCGCGTCCACCGTGTCGTCGGGTGGCTCATCGTGCTCGCCGTCGCCGCCGGGGTCGTCCTCGCCGCCTACCTCGGGGGCCGGCACCTCTACGCGTCCTTCCAGAGCCCGCAGTGCCGCGCGACGACGGCGGGGACGACGGTGACGCTCACCCCGGAGCAGATGGACAACGCCGCGACGATCGTCGGCCTCGCCGCCAAGCGCGGCCTGCCCGCCCGGGCCGGCACCATCGGCATCGCGACGGCCATCCAGGAGTCCAAGCTGCGCAATCTCGAGTACGGCGACCGCGACTCCGTCGGGCTCTTCCAGCAGCGGCCCTCGCAGGGCTGGGGCACGCGCAAGCAGCTCCTCGACACCGTGTATGCGACGAACGCCTTCTACGACGCGCTCGTCCGCGTCGACGGCTGGCAGTCGATGGAGATCACCAAGATCGCCCAGCTGGTCCAGCGCAGCGCGGCCCCCGAGG
>JBDIAL010000336.1:0-3446 GCA_039812405.1 Nostocoides sp. | reverse complement strand
AAGACCACGATCTCGACGATTACTGACAAGGTTCTCGACGGGATGGCCGAGTGGCAGAACCGGCCGCTGGATCCGGTCTACCCAGTCGTGTTCATCGACTGCATCCACGTGAAGGTCCGCGATGGGCAGGTCGCGAACCGGCCCATCTACATCGCGCTCGCGGTCACCACCGAAGGCAACAGGGACATCCTCGGGTTGTGGGCCGGTGACGGCGGTGAGGGCGCAAAGTACTGGCTGCAGGTCCTTACCGAGCTGAAGAACCGGGGCGTCCAGGACGTGCTCATGGTGGTGTGCGACGGACTGAAGGGTCTGCCCGACTCGGTGAACACGGTCTGGGCGGACACGATCGTGCAGACCTGCATCGTGCACCTGATGCGCAATAGCTTCAAGTACTCCGCGCGCCAGGACTGGGACGCCATCTCCCGAGCACTCAAGCCGGTCTACCAGGCCACGACCGTGGCCGAGGCCGAGGAACGGTTCCTCGAGTTCGCCGAGGCCTGGGGCGGCAAGTATCCCGCGATTATCCGGCTGTGGGAGAACGCGTGGGCCGAGTTCGTCCCGTTCCTCGGATTCGACCGGGAGATCCGCCGCATTGTGTGCACGACCAACGCGATCGAGTCGGTGAACGCCCGCATCCGCAAGGCCGTCCGCGCCCGGGGACACTTCCCGAACGAGCAAGCCGCGTTGAAGTGCGTCTACCTCGCGGTCATGGCACTCGACCCCACCGGCCGCGGCAGAGCCCGCTGGACCCAACGCTGGAAGCAAGCACTCAACGCATTCGACATCCGATTCGACGGCCGCCTCAGCAGCCCCAGAACAGCATGACAACACAACCCAGTTACACCGTTAAGTTGACAGACCCGGTTGAGGAGGTCGTGAGGCGCAGCCGAGCGGCTGTCTCGAAACCAATACCGTTAAGTTAGAGTACTTTCGTGTAGGGTTCGGGTATGCCTCGTCGTGGGTGGCGTAAGCCGGAGTCGGATCGTCGGCTGTCGGATCTGGTGTCGATCGGGGTGTTGTCGCGGGTGTTCCCGGCGGCGCTGGTGGAGGAGGTGATCGCGGCGGCGGGTCGGACCGAGCAGCGGGATCGAGTGTTGCCGGCGCGGGTGATGGCGTATTTCGTGATTGGTATGAGCCTGGATTCGCGGGGTTCGTATCGTGATGTGATGTCGATGTTGATGGACGGGCTGGCGTGGGGGACGGGGTGGGCGCAGACCTACCGGGCGCCGACGGCGGCGGCGATCAGTCTGGCCCGGGTGCGGTTGGGCTCTGAGCCGGTGGCGGGGTTGTTCGCCCGGGTCGCGGTGCCGCTGGCCGGCCCGGACACGCCGGGGGCCTGGCTGGCGGGGCGGCGTCTGGTCGCGGTGGACGGCACAAGTCTGGACGTGCCGGACACGCCTGTGAACGAGGCGTATTTCGGGCGTCCGAACCTGGCCGGTGGTCCGGGACCGTTCCCCAAGGTCCGGGTCCTGGCGCTGGCCGAGTGTGCGACCCACGCGGTGATCGCGGCCCGGGTCGGGCGGTACGTCGATTCGGAGATCGCGATGATGAACGGCACCGACGGCCAAGCCCCGCTGACCGGCGCGTTCGCCCCCGGGATGCTGGTGATCGCCGACCGGGGGTTCTTCTCCTTCGATCTGTGGCGCCGCGCCGTCGCGACCGGCGCCGACCTGTTGTGGCGGGTCAACGCCGGGGTGAGGCACGCGCTGCGTCCGACCCATGTCGCCGACCTGCCCGACGGGTCCTGGCTGGCCGACCTGGTACCAGCCAAAGCGAGCAAGAACCCCCCGACCCCGAGCCGGGTCCGGGTGCTGGATTACCAGATCGACGACGGCCGGGACAATCCCGTGACCTACCGGCTGCTGACCACGATCCTCGACCCCGACCAGGCCGACCTGGGCGAGCTGGCCGCGGCCTACGCTCGACGCTGGGAGATCGAGAGCATCTTCGACGAGCTCAAGACCCACCAGCGCGGCCCCCGCGTCGTGCTGCGCTCCAAATCCCCGGACCTGGTGCTGCAAGAGACCTGGGGCCACCTGTGCTGTCACTACGCGATCCGCTCCCTGATGGCCGACACCGCCGAGCACGCCGGACACGACCCGGACCGGATCAGCTTCACCGCGACCCTGCGCATCGCCCGCGAATCCCTCGCCCACCAGGGCGCTTTTCCCCCCTGACGACCCCGAACGCGCGCAGAACGCCCACTGGCTCGAGTTCCTCGCCCGCGCCCTGGCCCGCCTCAACCCACCCCGACGCCGACGATCCCAACCCCGCGTCATCAAACGCCCCAAGAGCAAATGGACCGTCAAACGACCCGAACACACCCCCTGGCCCCAACCCGGCCGACGACCCGCCTACACCCCAACTACCGTAACTTAACGGCATTGGTCTCGAAACCACCCAAGCACCAACGACAACCCGTTTCACGGCAGACAGTAGAGAGTTCGCACTCGAACACTTGCACTGGGTATCTGCTTAAGTGAAGTTGACGCTGTGGATCCTGGGGGCCCACGCGCGGGGGGCGTAGCAGGTCGGATACGAAAGCTACGGTGCTGCATGCGGGACCAGGATCGTCTGCCCACTCGAGATCGATCGAGCCTGTCAAGCTTAGGGGTTTCGAGACAGCCGCTCGGCTGCGCCTCACGGCTTCCTCAACCATCGGGGGGACCGGACCCCGCACGGCTTCCTCGACCATCGGTGGGGTCGGCGTGCCTCACGGCTTCCTCGACCATCGGGGGGTCGGCGTGCCTCACGGGTTCCTCGACCATCGGAGGTCGCCAGGTGTCATGTCGCGAGGGCGATGCCGGTGTAGGCGATGGTGGCGACGAGCAAGGTCGACAGCCCGGCGAGCGCGAAGGGACGCAGACCGACCTTCCGCAGGCTGGCGATCTTCACGCCGCAGCCGAGTCCGAACATCGCGGCGGCGAGCAGCCCGGTCTGCGCGACCCTCCCCGCCGTCAGCGCGGCCTCCGGCAACGGGACGAACGAGCGGATCAGCACCATCACGACGAACCCGATGACGAACGCGGGTACGAGCGGCGGCGGCTTACGTCGAGCCGTCGACGTGGTGGCATCGTCCGAGGCCCGCAGCAGCCGGCGCTGACGCATGCTGAGGATCGCGATGACCGGGGCGAGCAGCAGGACCCGGGCCAGCTTGGTCACCACTGCTACCGCCAGTGCCCCGCCGCCGATCACGCCGCCGACCGCCACCACCTGGGCGATCTCCTGGATCGAGCCACCCGCCCAGATGCCGGCGGTGTGCGAATCCATTCCCAACAGGTTCGCGGCGACGGGCACCAGGGCGATCATCAACGTACCGAAGATCACGACGAGCGCGACCGCGGTGATCGTGTCCTGCTCGGCCTCGTCGTCCGGGTCGGCCGCCGCCGCTGCGCCGGCCACGGCGGCAGCACCACAGATCGAGAACCCGCAGGCGACGAGCAGCG
>JBDIAL010000335.1:0-3472 GCA_039812405.1 Nostocoides sp. | reverse complement strand
TGGTGGTACCTCACTGAACTCCCCCAGGGCAGGAATGCAGCAAGGGCAGGTGAGCTCTTCCAGGTACGCGGGGTGTCTTCGTGTCCCGCCGTGCTCCCCTACGGCTCCCTTACGGCCGGATGTGCGCGTGCGGCGCGACGGCGGAGACGAACCGGGCGACGTCGAGGGTCCCGAGACCCGAGGCGAGGTCGTAGCCGCGGCGCGCCCGGTAGCCGGTCACCCCGCCGAAGGAGTTGTTGCCCCACGTGACGTCGACGATCCCGGCCCGGGCCCCGCTCGCCGGTGTGCGGGCCAGGGTGTAGAGCAGCGGGTCGAGCTGCCCGAGGCGGCGGGCGGCGGCCTGGTCGGCGACGGCGACGACGCCGCTCAGCACCGGGGAGCTCTCGCTCGTGCCCCCGAAGATGTGCCACGGTGACGCGGTGCCGAGGAAGCTGTAGTAGACCCAGACGCCCCCGTCGACGGCGGCCGACATGGAGATGTCGGGCGTCCCGCGGTGACCGGCCACGACCGACCCGACGCCGCGCTGGTAGCCCGGTCGCCCGAAGACCACGGACTGCCCGCCGCCCCCGGCGCCGTAGGCGTCGTGCCACACGGTGTCGGGCGAGGTGCGCACGCCGGCGTCGTCCAGGTGCAGCTGGGTGCCGCCGACGCTCGTCACGAGGGGGTCGCTGGAGGGCCAGCTGTTGACGCGGTAGGGGTAGAGCTTGCCGCTCCATGTCGAGTCGGTGGCTCCGGAGTCGCCGGACGAGGCGAGCACCGTCGTCCCGTGCCGGGCGGCGTCGACGAAGGCGTAGCGCAGGCTGGTCAGGCTCGAGTCGTCACCGTGGCTCACCCCGGGGAAGGTGTTCTCCGTCGCGCCGAAGCTCTGGGTGATGACGTCGACCCGCCCGGTGTCCACGAGCTTCTTCTCCACCGCCATCATCTCGGGGAGCCCCTCGACGCCCTCGGTCTCGGCGACGGCGGTCTCGGCGAGGACGAGGTGCGCCCCGGGCGCCATGGCGTGGGCATACTCGACGTCGAGCGTCGTCTCCTGGGCCCAGCCCACCTCGGTGTCGTTCGTCGGGTCGAACGGCGGCACGTTGCCGTGGCGCACGATCTGCACGGTCGTGTGCGGGAGCCCCCACTGCCGGTCGAAGACGTTCAGGTCGTGCTGGACGGTGGGCGACCCGAACGAGTCGACGATGACGATCGTCCGGCCCGCGCCGGTGTACCCGGCCCGGTAGGCCGGCGCCATGTCGTATGCCGAGCGCAGCTGGAGGGGGCTGTAGCAGGCGATCCCGAGGAGGGTCTGGCAGGTCGACGTCGGGACGGGCGCCACCATCGAGCGGGCCGCGACGTGTCCGACCACGGCCGGGCGTGCGACGGTCGTGGCGCCTGTCGTGGCGGACGCCGCGGACGTCGCGGTGACGGATGCGGTGGGGCCCGCGGCGAGGGCGAGCCCGGCAGCCGCTGCCCCGGCCGCGGCCCACCACGCCGCGCGAGGACCCCTGCCCCGGGCGGCTCGCCGATCGCCTCGGCCCGATCCGTCGGGGCCGGATCCGGAGGCCGGAAGGGTGCGGACGGCTCGGACAGAACGCCCGGTCATGCCTGGCATACGACCATCTCCTTGGTGCCTTGTCGGTGCCTCACCCGGAGTGGGAGCGCCCTCGACGGTAGGCCGGACGAGGGTGCGTTCACAGCCGACGGTGCGGATTCGCAGGGAACTCCGAGGCCGTCACTATGCTCCTCCCAGGGTTCTGTGATCAGTGGGGCGGGTGGGCCGCCAGGGACGCCGGGGGAGAGGGCTCGGCGGCATGTCCGGCTCGGCGGCGACCGGGGGGGATCCGACCTGCATGAATCCGACCTGCATGAATCCGACCCAATTGGACAGTCTCATGCAGGCTCGGCGGCGACCCGAGGGATCCGACCTGCATGAATCCAACCCAATTGGACAGTCTCATGCAGGCTCGGCGGCGGCTCACTCGCGGTGCGCCTCGGTGACCGAGCCGACCCGGGACAGGCCGAGCTGGACGAGCAGGACGGCGACGACGGCGGCCCAGACGACCCGGATCCACGGCTGCGCCGCGTGGGCCGCGAGCCAGGTGAACAGTCCGAGGACGACGACGGCGACCCCGGCCGGGAGGGCGAGCCAGAGTAGGAGCGTCGTCGGACCGGTGCTCGGCCGGAACGCGCTCTTCGGCGGCTGGCCCCGGAACGCCGACAGCAGGTGCGCCGCCGCGAGGGTGAGGGTCGCCGGGACCGTCCAGAGCAGGCCGAGCCCGAGCCGGTCCGGCGCGACCCCGTCGGCGAGGGCCACGAGCGCGGCGGCGACCAGGCCGGTCCCGGTGAAGGCGACGGCGGGCACGACGAGGTGGGCCACCGCCTCCTGTCGGGGCGGTATGCCGAGCAGCGGCGGCGTCCCGGCGTTGTCCCCGAGCAGGCGCAGCCCTTCCGCGAAGGCGCCGAACCCGAGGTAGCACGGGAGCACCGCGACGGCGGCCATGAGGAGCGGCACCTCCGGCCGGTCGAGGCACCAGGTGAGGGCGGCCCCGCCGGCGAGGGAGAGGATCAGGCCGTACGCCGCCCCGCCCGGCATCCGGCGCAGGCCGAGGACGTCGCGGCGCACGACGACGAGCGAGGGGGAGGCGGCCCGGAGCCGGTGCGTCCGCCCGCGGGTCACGGGCGCGGCGACCTCGAGCCGGACGGCCCGCAGGTCGCCGGCGAGCACCCCTCCGGCGATGCGTGAGGACCGGGCCGACTGGGCGCGCAGGTCGTCGGTCCGCAGGCCGCGCAGGACCGCGGCCGGACCGCGTCGGGGGCCCACCGCATACGAGGACACGGAGGCCTGTCCGGCGAGCCAGGCGACGAGGACGGCGAGGGCGAACACGAGACCCCCGACGACCGTCCCGACGAGGAACCATGGACCGCTGACCGCCGCGAGCCAGGCCCCGCCGCCGAGGACCCCGCCGAGGACGAGGCCGCCCGTCACGGTCCCGAGGACGGCCAGGAGCCACCAGCGGCGCAGGGTCTCGGCGCGGTCGTTCGGGCTCGCGACGACGTGGTCGACCCAGGGCAGGGGCGGCACGACCGGGCCGCGCGAGCGTCCGGTGCGGTAGGCGACGGCGACGGCGAGGACCGCGCAGAGGACGGCGGCGGCCGCCGCCGGCCAGGAGAGGAGGTCGCCGCGCAGGGCTCGGGGGTTCTCCGTGACGAAGACGGCCCGCGCCACCGTGAGGCCGTAGGAGAGGGCGAGGAGGATGGTGACGTAGACGGCGTAGAGGGCCGACTTCACGACGTCGCCGCCGGCCTCGCCCTCGACGGCGCGCCGGGCGGCGGTCAGCAGGTCGCGGTCCGCGCCGCGCGGACTCATCGCCGCCCTCCTACCGGTCCGGCCCGGACGGCGCGCCCGGCCCGGCCGCTGGGCCCCGCTCGGCCGGCGCGACGGCGAGGACGGTGTCGGCCACCGCCTCGGGCATCGCCGGGACGTGGACGG
>JBDIAL010000334.1:0-3541 GCA_039812405.1 Nostocoides sp. | reverse complement strand
CGGGTAGCGTCCGCCGTCGCCACCGGCACCTACACGCCCGTCGTGCAGGCCATCGACAACATGGTCAACGTCGAACCTCTCACCCCGCTCACGATGCCGCTCACCCTCGCCGGCGGCGTCCCGGCCGACGCGTGGACCGCCCGGGTCGTCACCGGAGCGCCCGTCCCCGACCTGACCGTCACCGGCGCCGTCCTCACCTTCACCGCCCCGGCGGATGCGGACGGCACCCAGACCACCATCGGCGTCACCGGCACCTACGGCGGCGGCACCACGCCGGAGGAGACCTTCACCGTCAACGTGCTGCCGCAGATCGAGTGGCTCCTAGGCGCCGATGGCACGTGGCGACCCCTCGCACCGATGGTGCTGCTCTGATGCCGCTCCTGGCCCCGGCCACGCCGACCCAGCCGACCGCGCCCGACCCCGTCGCGGTCCTCGTCGCGCAACTGCGCGCCATGCAGGCCGGGCAGGACCCCGACGTGTGGCGGGCCGCGCTCGCCGCGATCGAGCAGGGAGGCTGAGCGATGCCGGAGTGGTTGGAACTCATCGACTGGTCGACCCTCGGGTCGGTCGTCGTCGCGCTCGCCTTCGGCGTATGGGTGGTCCGGAAGGCGTGGCCTTTCATCCGGCGCCTCACCGACTTCCTCGACGACCTGATGGGTGAGGCCGCCCGGCCCGGCGTCCCGGAGCGGCCCGGGCTGATGGTGCGGGTGGAGCGGCTGGAAGGCGCTGCGGCGCAGGCGGTGCACAACACGCAGCCGAATGGCGGGGAGTCCGCCTACGACAATCTCGCCCGGTCCGTGCGGGACCTGCGCGATGACGTCGCGAGGGTCCGCGCCACGGGGGAGGCGACCGCCGCGGCGGTGGCCGACCTCGGCCCGAGCGTGAAGCGTCTCGACAAGCGGGTGAGCAGCCACGTCACCGAGTCCAAGGCGTGGGTGCAGGCCGTGAAGGCGGTAGACCCGTCCACGCCCGACTGGCCTGACACGTAAGGGGGATACGCGCATGGACATGGTGCTGCCGTGGACCACGCAGAAGCAGACCGGCCCGGTCCCTTTGCGGCCGGGCGTGTGGGTGCCGGTGGATCACGGGATCGTCGCGTCCGCGTCCGGGTGGGCCACCATCCGGGTGTCCTCCCGCCTGTCCCCATGCCGCGTCACCGGCACCACCCCGGACAAGGTCGAGGTGGCGATCAACCGTGAGCCGGCCGGCAACCTGTCGAATCTCGCCACGTACGAGACGTTTCCGGCGGGGACGAATACGACCGGCTGGGAGACCCACGACCTGATCCCGGGCCGGGACAACAACTTCTACGTCAACTACACGTGGTCCGGGTCCGTCACCGCGGGCGTGCTGTACCGGGCGTACATCCGCGTCGGCGCGCACGTCCAGGCCAGCAACACCACCCGGTACACCGAGGGCGTCATCCTCACCCCCGGTTGACTGCAACCGGCCCCCACCCCGCCACCGTCAGGGAGTCAGAGCATGCCCGCCGCCGTCTGCCCGTTCGCGACCTTCCGGCCGATCTCCTACCGCGCCGAGGCCGGTGCCTTCACGGGCACGCCGCGCGGCTGGATCCTGCACGTTGTCGTCGGAAACGGCTCCCCGTACGGCACTTTCGCGACGGCGAAGTCCCCGGACCGCCGCTTCTCCACCTTCTGGGTCGCCAAGTCCGGCGGCATCGAGCAGTACACCGAGACGGGCATGAAGTCCTGGGCGCAGGGCACCGGGAACGGCATGTACTGGTCCATCGAGACGGAGGGCTACCCTTCCGAGGCGCTCACCGACGCCCAGATCACGTCCCTGGCCCGGCTCCACGACTGGCTCGGCGCACCCGACCGGATCGCCACCACCGTCGGCGACTCCGGCATCGGCGTGCACTACATGGGCGGGCAGGCGTGGGGCGGGCACACCTGCCCGGACCCGTCACCCGGCGCCGGGCCCAGATCCAAGCAGCGGGCCGTGATCCTCGCCCGCGCCGTCGCCCTCCGCGGCGGCTCCACCATCGACACCGGAGACGACATGACCGTCAACGCCCCGATCCGCTACCACGGCGCGCAGGACATCCCGCAGGACGGCCGCTTCCACTACCTGCACATCAACGACGCCGGGCACATCTCCACCCACGGCGGGCCGCTCCAGGTCGCCGAGACGTGCTCGGTGTCCCTGGCCGGGCTGCCCGTCGGGTCCGTCGCGCAGCTGCGCGCGTACGTCGTGACGACCGACGCGTCCGGGGCGGAGCAGTCGGTCGACTACTCCGGCGCCATCACCGAGATCGTCGGCACCGCCGCCAACAGCTTCGGGTCGGCGTCGATCCGGTACCCCCTCAAGGCGTCCCAGCGGCTCCGGTGGGGCCTCTTCGCGCAGGACGCGCCCGTGACCGTCGCCTACGTGACCATCGAGTCCGAGACCAGGAGCTGACCCATGACCGTCGAGATCCCCGCCAAGGTCCGCCAGTACACCTACCTGGCCCTAGCCATCCTCAACGCACTGATCGTCGCCGCCCTCGACGTCGACCTCGGCAACCAGCAGTGGCTCGCCTTCGGCGCGAAGGCCGTCGCCGGGACCACCACGATCGTGCTGGGTGTCGCCGCCGCAAAGACGACCCGCAACCCCGACACGCCGGACGTCGCCGGCGACGACCTCGCCGGGGAGGCGTACGACCAGCCCACCCCCGACACGACCCCCGAGCCCGACGCGACCCCGCTGGATGACTCCGGCGCCGCCGACGGCCTCACCGACACCCCCGCCTGACCCCACCCTTCCTGAGCCCCCGGACCGACCCGGCCGGGGGCTTCCGCATCCCCCCGCCGTGAGGCGACCGAAGGAGACCCAGCATGGCCGGCACGCACAGGCGCGGCAGCCGCGGCCCCCGGCGTCGCCGTCGCCGAGACCCTCGTCACCGGCACCGGCCCCGCCACCACCGGCGCAGCCCGAGCCCAAGGCGGCACCTGGCACGGAGACACCCCCATCGTCCCCTGGCGGCCATCACCCGACCGCACCTACCGAGTCCCCGCCGAGCCCCGCGTCTGGAAGGTGCCCTCGTGACCCGATCGTTCCTCGCCGACCCCGACGCCCGACCCGTCCGACGTCGACAGCGTGCTCGTCCCCATCGTGCAGCGGCTCCTGAAGCTGAAGGCGCTCCCGAAGTGGGCGAGGACCGCGCTCCAGGCGTGGCTCGACGCGCAAGCCTGACCCAACCCATCCGGCCCCCGTCACACGGCGGGGGCCTCGTCATGCCCGGCGACTCGGGCTAGCACCCACCAGGAGAAGCATCATGTCCAACGACAACTCGGGCATCAAGGGCCACGTCGTCGTCGAGCGCCGCGGGCCGGACGGCGAACTCATCGAGCGGTTCGAGGGCGACAACCTCATCACGGCCGTCGGGGACCAGTACTACGCCGGCCGAGCAGCCCTCTCGACGGGCCTCCCCAGCCAGGTCACCGGATTCCGCCTCGGCACCGGCTCGACGACCCCGGCCAAGACGGGCGCCGGCGCGGCGATCGTCACCTACCTGTCCGGCAGCAACAAGGCGCCCGACTCC
>JBDIAL010000333.1:0-3544 GCA_039812405.1 Nostocoides sp. | reverse complement strand
CTCCGCGTGCGGCCAGCCCACCGTGCAGACGAGGGGCTCCCCGTCGCGGACGACGGGGACGACGACCGCGGTCCGGCCGTATGCCGACGGCCCGTCGACCGTCAGCGACCACGCGTCGAGCACCTCCGCGAGGAGGCCGGGCAGGGCGCGCAGCCAGGCGGACCCGTCCGGACCGCCCTCGGCCGGGAGACCGGCAAGGCGGTCGACGAGGGCAGCCGGCACGAGGTCAGGCCGGCTCATCCCGACATGCCGGGGAACGGCACGAGCGTCCCGCCCCACCGCTGGAGGAGCACCTCGACGGCGCCGAGCCACTCGGCGAGGTCGAGGAACGGCTGCTCTCCCGCCGTCCCGAGCGTGCTCAGCTGCGACCCGTATGCCCCCCGCAGACCGTCGAGGACGTGCCCCGCGAGGCGGTGGGCGGCGGCCGGGGTGCGCACGGCATACGGCAGGTCGTAGCCGAGCACGACGGGCGGGGTCGTCGTGAGCCGCGCCGTCTGGGCCGTGGCGAGGGACCCGAGCTCGCGGAGGGCCGAGGCGCCGAGCCGGCGCTGCGCACCGGTCGACTGGGCGGTGACGACCTGGAAGCCGTACACCGCGCTCGCGGTGGCCTCGACGATCGTGCGGATCGCGTCCGCGACCCAGGACGCGCCGTCCGTGTCGTCGGCCCCGGTCAGCGTCGGCGGCGGACCGCCGGCGAGGACGATCGCGGCATACCGCTGGGCCAGGGTCGCGGCGACGGTCGCCCGCATGACGTCCGGAGACCCCGCGAGGGTGCCGGCGGAGGCGAGCGGCTCCTGCTCGAGCCGGGCGACGTCAGCGGCGGTCACGGGCACCGCGGTGGGCGACGCGGACGTGGGGGACCCGGCGGTGGCCGGCGGGCTCGTCGTGACCCCGGCCGTGGGGTCGGTCGTCGCCGTGGCCGTCGGGCGCAGGAGGCTCTCGGGGACGTCGGCGGCCTGCAGCATGGCCGCCAGGACCTCCGCCTGGGAGGTGTGGAGCGCGGCGAGGGTCGGGCCGAGGGGGCTGTGCCAGCGGGACGTCACCTCCACGAGGTCCCTGGTGCCCGCGAGGAGGTCGAGGAGGGCCTGCTGTGCCGGGATGGGGCTCCTGGTGGGGACGAGGGGCAGGTCGGGCGCGTTGTCCTCCAACCGGATCCCGCACCCCCCGAGCGCGAGGAGCCCCGCCGCGGCCGCCCCGCCGAGGAGCGTCCGGCGCCCGATGCCCCCACCGTGACGACGGGCGGGGCGCGGGTCGGGCATGGCCCGATGATGGCACGCGGCGGCCGTCGTCCGGCGGTGCGGGGGACGGCGGCGCGCGGTTAGAGTGGAGTGGCTCAGCAGAACTTCACAGAGAGGACGGCCGATGGCGACGGAGGAGACCATCGCGGCCCTCGTGGAGCCGGCGCTGCGCCCTCTGCGCATGGTCGTCGAGGCGGTCAGTGTCACCCCGGCCGGCAGACGGCGCGTCGTCCGCGTCGCGGTGGACCGCGCGCTCGACGCCGCCGGTGCCGACGAGGCGGGCGACGTCACGGCGCCGACGCCGCCGCTCACCCTCGACGAGGTCGCCGACGCGACGCGGGTCGTCTCCGACCTCCTCGACGCCGGTGACGTCCTCGGCGCTGCGCCCTACGTCCTCGAGGTGACCTCGCCCGGGGTCGACCGGCCGCTGCGCCTCCCGCGCCACTACCAGCGCAACGTCGGCCGCCTCGTACGCGTCGAGCGGCCCGGGCATCCCGCGCTCACCGGGCGCATCGTCCGGGCCGGCGCCGACGAGGTGACCGTCGCCCCGGCCGACGGGTCACCCGAGCGGGTGCCGTATGCCGAGGTGTCCCGCGCCGTGGTCCAAGTGGAGTTCTCCCCGCCCGCCTCCGGCGACGCCGCCACCGACCCCGAGACCGAGACCGACGACTGAGGAGCGTGGACCATGGACATCGACCTCGCCGCCCTGCGCGCCCTGGAGCGCGAGCGGGACATCTCGATGGAGGTGCTCATCCCGGCCATCGAGCAGGCCCTCCTGCTCGCCTACCACCGCACCGAGGGGGCCTACCGCAACGCCCGCGTCGAGCTGGACCGCCGGACCGGGCACGTCGTCGTCTGGGCCCGCGAGGAGCTCGAGGTCCCCGCCGAGGCCGACCCGGCAGGGGCGGCCGTCCCGGGAGAGCCGGAGGACGGCATACCGGGACCGCAGGCGGCGACCGAGGAGGAGGGCGAGGGGACCGGGCGGCCCGCGGTCCGCAGGGAGCTCGGGCCGGAGTTCGACGACACCCCGAGCGGCTTCGGGCGGGTGGCCGCCTCGACGGCCCGCCAGGTCATCGTCCAGCGGCTGCGCGACATCGAGGACGAGGCCGTCATGGGGGACTTCCGCGGACGCGAGGGCGACGTCGTCTCCGGGGTCATCCAGCAGAGCTCGTCGCCCCACGTCGTCACCGTCGACTTCGGGACGGTCGAGGGGATCCTGCCGGTCGCCGAGCAGGTGCCGGGGGAGAAGTACGTCCACGGCGAGCGGCTGCGCTGCCTCGTCGTCAGCGTGCGCCGTGGGCCCCGCGGCCCGCAGATCGGCCTGTCCCGGACCCATCCCAACCTCGTCCGCAAGCTCTTCGCCCTCGAGGTGCCGGAGATCGCCGACGGGACGGTCGAGATCGCCGCGCTGGCCCGCGAGGCGGGACACCGGACCAAGATCGCCGTCCACACCAAGGCCCCCGGTGTCAACGCCAAGGGCGCCTGCATCGGCCCGATGGGCGGACGCGTCCGCGCCGTGATGACCGAGCTGCACGGGGAGAAGATCGACATCGTCGACTGGAGTCCGGACCCGGCGACCTTCATCGCCGCGGCTCTGTCCCCCTCCCGGGTGGAGTCGGTCGAGATCGTCGACCCCCAGCTGCGCGCGGCGCGGGTCGTCGTCCCCGACTACCAGCTGTCGCTCGCCATCGGCAAGGAGGGGCAGAACGCCCGGCTCGCGGCGAAGCTGACCGGCTGGCGCATCGACATCCGGCCCGACACGGCGCCCGCGGGGGGCCCGGCCGGCCCCGGTGGCTCGCCGCGGCCGGCGAGCGCCTGACGTCCGGTACGATGGGCGGGACCGACCGGACTGGACTCCGGCCGCCGATCCGCACGTGCGTGGGGTGTCGGGGGACGGATAGCCGGTCGGCACTCCTGCGAGTGGTCGCCGCGACGGTGCCGGACGGGTCCCCCGTCGTGGTGCCGGACCCGGCGCGCCGAGCCGGGGGGCGTGGCGCGTGGCTGCACCCCCGACCCGAGTGCTTCGAGCAAGCCATCCGTCGCCGGGCCTTCGGGCGCGCGCTGCGCAGCAGCGTCGCCCTCGACCCGTCCCCGGTCCTGGCCCATCTCGAGGGCCTCGCGCAGCGACCGTCCGAGAACGAGAACCGAAAGCGGGTCTGACGCTGATGAGCACCCGATGAGTACTCAGCGATGAGCATCCCCCAGCACTAACGACGGTCCGCGCCTGTCCCGGCACGGACCAGGAACAGGAGAAACGTGGCAAAGGTCCGTGTCAGCGCCCTCGCGAAGGAAGTGGGCGTGACGAG
>JBDIAL010000332.1:0-3554 GCA_039812405.1 Nostocoides sp. | reverse complement strand
CCTGCTGTCCTGGACGCGGGAGGAGGGTCGGCTCCAGGCGGCCGCGGACGCCCTGGCCCTCGCGGTCCGCGACGGCGCGCTCGGCCGCCTCACCGTCGAGAAGGCCGACGGCTCGGCCGTCCTCGGCTCCGCCGAGCCGCTGGCGGTCGCGCTCGCCGCGGCCGGGTTCCACGCCACGCCGCGCGGCCTGCGGCTGCGCCGCTGAGGAGGCCGGCGACCGTCGGATGGCGACCCGGTCAGATCCCGAGGATCTTGGCCTTCTTCGCGCTGAACTCCTCCTCGGTGAGGATGCCCGCGTCACGCAGGCCGGCCAGCTGTCGCAGCTGGCCGATGACGGGGTCCTCGGCCGGCGCGGCGGGCGCGGCGACCGGCGCGACGGGTGCCTGGGCCATCGGCACTGGCTGGTGCTGGGCCGCGTCCTGGGCGGCCCAGCGCTGTTGCTGGCGCCGCTGGACCCGGCCGTGCACGGAGCTCGCGACGCCGACCTTCGCGGCGGTCTTCAACAGTCCCACGGGATTCTCCTCAGCTCTCGGTGGCGTCGATGGATGCGACGAGGTCGTCGACGACGATGGGGCCCTCGGCCACGACGCTGGCGCCCTCCGCCGTGAACGCCCGGATGGCCGGCAGCAGGGCCAGGTCCTCGTAGACGACGACGAGACCGACCCCGCCCGGCGGGACCGCGGCGGCGACGAGCGCGACATCGCCGGCGTCGATGATCCCCGAGGAGGACCCGGCGAACTCCGGCGCCCCGACCTCCTCCGCGGTGGTGGTCCGGCCCTGCCCGTCGTCCGCGAGGACGACGAACTCGGCATCGAGGACGAGGATGCGACCGGCATCCACGAGGCCGAGGATCTCGGTCAGGCCGCCGGCGGGGACGGGCGCCGAGGGGAAGGTGACGACGACGTAGTTGAGTGGGCCGAGTTCGGCGTCGAAGCTCATGACCGAAGCGTAGGCGACGCGGCGCTCCGCGTGCCGACCGGATCGAGGACACCCCGGTCCGAGCTCGGCAGGGTCAGGCGGCGGAGGCGGACACGACGGCCCGGCCGCCGACGGGGAGGGCCACCGGAGCGGTGAGCAGCTCGGTCTCCGCGACGCGCTCCGCGACGGACTCGAGGACCTCCGAGAGCGGCACGTGGAGAGCGGAGCACACGGCGAAGAGCAGCTCGGAGGATGCCTCCTTCTCCCCCCGCTCGATCTCGGACAGGTAGCCGAGCGAGACGGAGGCGGCCGCCGAGACCTCCCGGAGGGTCCGGCCCTGGGCCAGTCGGTGCTCGCGAAGGACGTCGCCGAGCTCACGCCGGAGCAGGATCATGACGTCACCTCCACGCGGACGGGCTCTCGGGTCACAAGGACAACGGTACTCTGCCCGCCCGACCGGCCGCATCGGCTCCCGTCCATCGCGCCTCCTGCCGCCGGTCCCTCCGTCCTCAGGTCCCGACGTCGGAGGGCGGCGCGCTTCTTCCACCGGGGGTCGCCCGGTCCCGCACCGTGGCGAGCGCGAGGTCCAGCACGCGCTCGACCGTCGCGCCCCGGATCTCCGCCCGGCTCCCCGACAGGCGCAGCGCCTCGACCCGGGTCGTCGTCGGCTCCTGCGGGGCACCGGCGACCGCGACCGCGACGAACACCGTCCCGACCGGCTGCCCGTCCTGGGCGTCCGGACCCGCGACCCCGGTCGTGGCGAGCCCGACCTCGCAGCCGAGCACGCGGCATACCCCCTCGGCCAGCTGCCGCGCGACGTCCGGGTCCACCGCTCCCCGGACGTCCAGCAGTCCCCCGTCGACGCCGAGCACGTCGCGCTTGACCCGGGTCGCGTAGGCCACGACGGACCCGACGACCGATGCCGACGCCCCCGGCACGTCGGTGAGCGCCGCGACGACGAGACCGCCGGTGAGTGACTCCGCCGTCCCGACCGAGAGACCTCGGGCCCGGAGCGCGGCGAGGAGGTCGGCCGCGGCCGTCACGAGCGGCCGGTCCGCCGGGCCCGCTTGCGCATCGCCCGCTCGCTCGTGCGCCGCAGCCGCATCGCCCGGCCGACGTAGTCGAGGCCGGTGACGACGGTGACGACGAGCGCGGCGAGGAGCACGACCCAGGCCGCCGTGCGCCACGCGCCCCCGCTCGGCCAGGTCCACAGCGGCAGGACGAACAGCCACAGTGCCAGGGCCTGGAGGAGCGTCTTGACCTTCCCGCCACGGCTCGCGGGGAGCACCCCGTGACGGATGACGACGAGGCGGAGCGCGGTGATCCCCCACTCCCGGACGAGGAAGACGACGGTGACCCACCAGGGCACCTCGCCGATCGTCGAGAGGCCGGCGAGGGCCATCGTGACGAGCGCCTTGTCGGCGATCGGGTCGACGACCTTGCCGAAGTCGGTGACGAGGTTGCGGCTGCGGGCGAGGTCGCCGTCGACGACGTCGGTCACCATCGCGAGGAAGAAGACACCGGCGGCCCAGTAGCGGTGCCCCGGGTCGGTGCCCCCCTCGGCGAGCAGGAGCCAGCCGAACACGGGCACGAGGAAGACCCGGAACACGGTGAGGGCGTTGGCGATGTTCCACACGCTGGGCGCCGACCCGGCCGCGCCGGCCGGCTCGTGGCTCATGGACACCTCGCGACCTCGGCGACGAGGTCCACACCCTCGCTCCCGACGACGGTCGCCCCGACGATCCGGCCCGGGTGCATCGGGTATGCCGCGCCGTCCGGTCCGCGCACCACGGTCACCCCGTCGATGTCCGGGCCCTGCTGGGCGGCCCGGCCGACCGTGTCGCCGGTGTCGGGGTCGGTGCTCTCCAGGAGCACCTCGACCCGCTCGCCGACCCGGTCCTCGGCCCGCTCGGCGGTGACCTGCTCGACGAGGTCCTGCATCCGCGCGACCCGCTCGGCGACGACCTCGGGGGGCAGCTTGCCCCCGAGCCCCTCCCCCTCGGTGCCGTCCTCGTCGGAGTAGCCGAAGACCCCGACGACGTCGAGGCGTGCCGCGACGAGGAACCGCTCGAGCTCCTCGACGTCCGCCTCGGTCTCGCCGGGGAAGCCGACGATGACGTTGCTGCGGATGCCGGCCGTCGGCGCGAGCGCGCGGACCCGGTCGATCAGCTCGAGGAACGGCTCGGTTCCGCCGAACCGCCGCATCCGGCGGAGCAGCTCGGGCACGGCGTGCTGGAAGGAGATGTCGAACCACGGGACGACGCCCGGCGTCGTCGTCATCGCCTCCAGGAGGCTCGGGCGGACCTCGGCCGGCTGGAGGTAGGAGACGCGGACCCGCTCGACGGCGTCGACCGCCGCGAGCCGCGGCAGGAGGGCCTCGAGGAGGCGCAGGTCGCCGAGGTCCTTGCCGTAGGACGTGGAGTTCTCGCTGACGAGGAACAGCTCCCGGACGCCGTGCTCGGCGAGCCAGCGCGCCTCGGCGAGGACGTCGGCGGGCGGCCGCGACACGAAGGCGCCGCGGAACCTGGGGATGGCGCAGAACGCGCACCGCCGGTCGCAGCCGCTCGCGATCTTCAGCGGCGCCCACGGGCGGTCGTCGAGCCGGGCCCGGACGACGGGCGGACCCGACGCCGGCC
>JBDIAL010000331.1:0-3571 GCA_039812405.1 Nostocoides sp. | reverse complement strand
CCCGGCGCCCGTGCCTGTCGGGTCGGGTCCGGTGCCGGTGCACTCGGGGTCGGCGGGGTCGGTGCCCGCCGGTTCGGCGGCCGTGCTGCGCGACCGGGCGGCGCCACGCCAGGACCCGACCGGGCTGGCCCGGGCGCTCGTACAGGTGCGGACCGGGCTGTGGACGACACCGGACCCCGACCGGGTCGTCGAGCTCGACGTGCCGGGCTCGGCCGCGGCGGCCACCGATGCCGCCCTGCTCCGGACGGCCCGGGCCGGCGGCTGGCGCTACGACGACGTGCGCTTCACAGTGACCGCGGTGCAGGTCGAGAGCTCCGCACCCACCACGGCGACGGTGCGAGTGGTCGTCGACAGCGCGGCATACCTCGTGCACGGGCCGGACGGAGCCGAGAGCCGACCCGCCGCAACCGGTCAGGCGAGCCGACTCCGTCTCGCCTGGACACCGCAGGGCTGGCGCATCGCCGAGGTGACGTCAGGCTGAGTCCAGCGAAACCGAGGTGACCTCCGGCTGACCGCAGCGAGACCGAGGTGACGTCGGGCTGAGTCCAGCGAGACCGAGGTGACCTCCGGCTGACCGCAGCGAGACCGGCGGTTGCGTCCGGGCAGGAAGAACGTCCGGGCAGGACGAACAGGCCGGACAAACCAGGCGTGTCGCCTTCGTGGGGCAGCTGGACTGGGTGTGTCGCCATCAGGATCCGAGAATCCGACGGGAAAACGCCCAGTCGAGCGAGTCGTCCAGCCGATGTCGGGACACAGTCGAGGGCGGGCAAGCCCGCGAATGAGGACACGGCCAGGGGGACGGCCGCAGGCGCAACGCGCACGGTGCGGTCGAGGCTCCACGACCGCGATACGTATGCCATGCAACGCAACCGACCGCTCACCCGACTGACAGGTCGACTGTCGACCTACCGACGCGACCCGAGACGACCCGTCACGACCGACGTGACCGACTTGACCGACGTGACGATCAGGTCGTCACGACTGACTGTGGAGGTTACTCAGGAGTATTCGTTGGGATCCCAACGAATACTCCTGAGTAACCTCCACGGTGACAGCCGACCCGCGCTGGGTCCAGCAACGCAGACGCGCTCCGCTCCCGCCACGAGACGCGGTGGCTCCGCAGAGCGGGTACGAGGGCGAGACGCGGTGGCTCCGCAGGGCGGGTTCGAGGGTCAGGCGACCCTCCGGAACCGGTCGACGAGCCCGGGGTCCGCGGCGAGTCCGGAGAGCTGGGCTCGCGGGGTGAGGCGACCCCGAGTCCGCAGAGCTGGGCTCGCGGGGTCAGGCGACCCTCGGGAACCGGTCGACGAGCCCGGGGTCCGCGGAACTGGGCTCGTGGGGTCAGGCGACCCCGGCGGTGCGGGCGGGGAGCGGCTCGTCCGCGGTCATCAGCGTGGCGGTGAGCCGCAGGCGCTGCAGGTCCTCGACGGTCGCGACCCGGCCATAGGGGCCTCGCGCGGTCGCGAGGCTGACGCCGACGCCGCGGATCATGGTGTCGGTGAAGGCCGCGGCGTGGTGCGGCGCCACCCGGGCGAGGATGCGGGCCACGTCGTGCAGGCCCGACCCGACCGACTGGCCGTCCGTCTCGTACTCCGCCAGGAGCTCGTCGAACTCGCCGACGCAGGCATCGAGGACCGCGCTGGTCAGTGGGTCCGACGTCGCCGACCGGGCGTGAGCCACGGCCGCGGCGAAGGACTCGAGGTCCGGCTGGGCGAACCCGTGGTCCCTGCCGACGACCGCGCTGAGGATGCGGAACGGCGCCAGTCGCAGCGCACGCCAGTCCGCAGTGGTGAGTCGTGTCGTCATCGTCATGATCACTCCCTCCGTCGACTCCCTATCAGCTCAGGATCCTCCGAGGGGATCGCCGTCGCAAGGCCGACGCGAGGCGACGGGTGTGGTGGAGTGGTCAGGCAGGGGTGACGAGCCAGCGCATCGCCGTCGGGAGGTCCGGATGGCTCCACGCGAAGCCCGCCTCCTCGAGCCGGCGCGGCAGCACCCGGTGGCTGTCCAGCACCTCGGCGGCGAAGCCCCCGAGGACGACACGGAGCGCGACGGACGGGGCCGGGAGCACGGCCGGTCGGTGGAGGGCCGCGCCGAGCGCGGAGGCGATCTCCCGCTGGCGGGCGGGGTGGGGCCCGACGGCGTTGACCGGTCCGGTGAGGTCGGGCGTGTCGAGGAGATGGGCGATGGCGCGGACCTCGTCCTCGACGGTGATCCACGGCCACCACTGCCGGCCCGACCCGAGCGGGCCGCCGAGGCCGAGCCGGGCGAGCGGCAGCATCCGGGCGAGGGCACCGCCCGCGGAGCCGAGGACAAGGCCGGACCGGACGAAGGCGACCGACGCACCACCGGCGACGGCCGGCTCGGCTGCGGACTCCCAGGCGCGGACCACCTCGGCGGTGAAGCCCTCCCCGCCGACGCTCTCCTCGGTGAGCTCCTCCTCGCCCCGGCTGCCGTAGAACCCGATGGCGCTGGCGCTGACGAGCCGGGTGGCCCCGCCCGTCTCGGCGATCGCCGTCGCGACGGCATAGGTGGCGTCGACGCGGCTGTCGATGATCTCGCGTCGGTAGGCGGAGGTCCAGCGGTGGTCGCCGATGCCGGCCCCCGCGAGGTTGACGACGGCGTCGGCGCCCGCGACGACCGCCGGGTCGAGGCGCCGGGAGGACGGGTCCCAGCGGACCTCGCCGGGCGCCGCCGGGTCGCGCCGGACGAGACGGACGACGGCGTCGCCCCGGGCCGTCAGGTGCTCGACGAGAGCGGTCCCGATGAGACCTGACGACCCGGTGACGACGACGGTGGCCATGGGTGCGGCGGGTGCGGTCAGAGACCCAGCTGGGCCTCGAAGGCACCCTCCTCGAGCCGTGCCTTGACCGTCGTGAGGAACCGCGCGGCATCCGCGCCGTCGACGATCCGGTGGTCGTAGGACAGCGCGAGGTAGACCATCGAGCGGATGGCGATCGTCTCGCCGCCGTCGGCGTCCTTGACGACGACGGGCCGCTTGACGACCGCGCCGGTGCCGAGGATCGCGACCTGCGGCTGGTTGATGATCGGGGTGTCGAAGAGCGCACCCCGGCTGCCGGTGTTCGTGAGGGTGAAGGTGCCGCCGCCGAGCTCGTCGGGGGTGATCCGGTTGGTCCGGGTCCGCTCGGCGAGGTCGGCGATCTTGCGGGAGAGCCCGGCGATGTTGAGGTCGCCGGCGTCGCGGATGACCGGCACGAGGAGCCCGCGCTCGGTGTCCACGGCGATGCCCAGGTGCTCGGCACCGTGGTAGGTGATCTCGGTGTCCTCGACGCTGGCGTTGACGACCGGGTGCGCCTTGAGGGCCTCGACGGACGCGAGCGCGAAGAACGGCAGGAAGCTCAGCTTGACGCCCTCGCGACGCTCGAACTCGCTCTTGGCCCGCGCGCGCAGCCGGGCGATCTTCGTGACGTCGACCTCGACGACGGAGGTGAGCTGCGCCGACACCTGGAGGCTCTCGACCATGCGCTTGGCGATCGTCTGGCGCAGTCGCGACATCTTCTCCGTCGTCCCGCGGCGAGCGTCCGACACGGGAGCCGCGGGGGCCGGCGCG
>JBDIAL010000330.1:0-3572 GCA_039812405.1 Nostocoides sp. | reverse complement strand
CCGCGTCGACCCGCCCCGCGACATCGGGCCGGGCCGCGAGCTCCCGGACGGCCGCCGCCGTCCCGCTCACGCCGTCCTCCCGCTCACGCCGGAGGCTCGGCTGTCGGCGACTCTGCCGGCGGCCCCGACACCGGGTCCACGGACACCGGGTCCACGGACACCCGGGCAGCAGCAGCCGGGTCCGCCGATCCCGGACGGCTCCCAGCCCGCGGCGACGTGCGGATCCCCGCGAGCTGCCGCGACTGGGCGACGAGGCGGCCGGTCGAGTCCCAGATCCGGGCGTCCTCCTCCATGACGGTCGCCGTGACGGTCTCCGTCGAGACCTCGGCGAGGAGCCAGCCGTCGGCCGGCCGGGCCCGCACGTGCGCCGTGAGCTCGAGGGTCGGCGCCCAGCCGAGGATCCCGAGGTCGAAGGACACCGGCGGCAGCGCGTCGAGGAAGAAGAGCAGCGACAGCGCGTCGACCGGCCGGCCGTCGGCGAACCGGACCCACCCCCGCATCCGTCCCTCCCGGGTCGGCGCGCCGACGGCCCAGCCCGCCGTCCGCGGGTCGAGGCGCAGGTCGATGCGGTGCATGAGCGGCACCGCGTCGCGCAGCCCCGACGGGACCTCGGCGGAGGTGAGGCACTCCGCGGGCGGCGGCAGCTGCGGCGGGGCGGGCGAGCGCAGCAGGCTCTCGCCCATCGCGCCGAGGTCGCCGAGGCTCCCGAGGGCGCGCAGCCGCTCCACCGGCCCGGCCGGGCCGTCCTGGAAGAGGCTCACCTCCCCCGTCGAGAGGGTCCGGCCCAGGCGGACGGTCTCGACGACCGCCTCGACGGGTCCCTCGACCGAGGCCGAGAGGAAGTAGGTCGAGAGGGCGACGACGTCCCGATGCGCCGGCGCCGCGCCGCGCTCGGCCAGCCGGTCCCCGAGCGCGCGGGCGGCCAGGGCCATGAGGAGCCCACCGTTGATGCCCCCGCCGATCCACCAGCCGTGGTCGAGCCGGCCCGTGCTCGTCCCCTCGCCGAGGGCGGACAGGGCCAGCGCGTCGTCGAACTCGCTCACCCGCGAGAGCGTATGCGAGGTCCCCGGCGCCCGGACGGGTGGGACCTCCCGGCCGGACGGGCAGGGAGCGGCGGGCACGCGGCATACGGCACCGGGGTCGTAGCATGCGAGCACCGGACGCTCGGGAGCACCCACCCCTTGCCGAGCGCGCTGCCGCACGGTTGGGTGGGAGGGACGTCGAAACCGCGAGAAGGAGCATCCGTGTCCGAGGAAAGCCTGTCCCAGGAGCACCAGACCTTCGCGCCCGACCCGGCGTTCACCGCGCAGGCCAACGGGACCGAGGGGATGTATGCCGAGGCGGCCGCCGACCCCGAGGGGTTCTGGGCCGCCCAGGCCCGCGATCGCATCACCTGGGCGACCGACTTCGGGCAGACGCTCGACTGGAGCGATGCGCCGTTCGCCAAGTGGTTCGTCGGCGGCGAGCTCAACGCGGCATACAACTGCGTCGACCGGCACGTCGAGGCGGGCCTCGGGGACCGGGTCGCCATCCACTTCGAGGGCGAGCCGGGCGACACCCGCTCCCTCACGTATGCCGACCTCCAGCGGGAGGTGTCCAAGGCGGCCAACGCGCTGGAGTCGCTCGGGGTGACCAAGGGCGACACCGTCGCCATCTACCTGCCGATGATCCCCGAGGCCGCCATCGCGATGCTCGCCTGTGCCCGGATCGGCGCACCGCACTCGGTCGTGTTCGGCGGCTTCTCCTCCGAGGCGCTCAACACACGGATCAACGACGCGCGGTGCCGGGTCGTCGTCACGGCCGACGGGGGATACCGGCGCGGCACGCCCTCCGCCCTCAAGCCGGCCGTCGACGCGGCGCTGGAGCACGCGGACACCCCGGTCGAGAAGGTGCTCGTCGTCCGGCGGACCGGCCAGGACACGGCGATGGTCGAGGGGCGCGACCTGTGGTGGGACGACGTCGTCGAGGGGGCCTCCGACGTCCACGAGGCGCAGCCGCACGACAGCGAGCACCCGCTGTTCATCCTCTACACCTCGGGCACGACGGGGAAGCCGAAGGGCATCTTCCACACGACGGGCGGCTTCCTCACCCAGTGCGCCTACACGAGCTCGGTCGTCCACGACGTCCACCCCGACACCGACGTCTACTGGTGCACGGCCGACATCGGCTGGGTGACCGGCCACTCCTACATCGTCTACGGCCCGCTCGCCACCGGCGCGACGCAGGTCATGTACGAGGGCACGCCGGACACCCCGCATCGCGGCCGCTGGTGGGAGATCATCCAGAAGTACGGCGTGTCCATCCTCTACACCGCGCCGACGGCGGTCCGCACCTTCATGAAGTGGGGCCACGACATCCCGGAGCAGTACGACCTGTCCTCGCTGCGGCTGCTCGGCTCGGTCGGCGAGCCGATCAACCCCGAGGCGTGGCTCTGGTACCGCAAGTACATCGGCGGCGACCGGTGCCCGATCGTCGACACCTGGTGGCAGACCGAGACGGGCGCCATCATGATCAGCCCGCTGCCCGGCGTCACGACGCTCGAGCCGGGCTCCGCGCAGCGGCCGATCCCCGGCGTCAGCGCCCAGATCCTCGACGACGAGGGGGAGCCGTTCACCGAGGCGGAGAAGGTCGGCTACCTCGTGCTCACCAAGCCGTGGCCGTCGATGCTGCGCGGCATCTGGGGCGACCCGCAGCGCTACCGCGACACCTACTGGAGCCGGTTCGGACCGTCGTACTACTTCGCCGGTGACGGCGCCAAGTACGACGCCGACGGCAACATCTGGCTCCTCGGCCGGGTCGACGACGTCATGAACGTCTCCGGTCACCGGCTCTCGACGGCCGAGATCGAGTCCGCCCTCGTCTCCCACCCCAAGGTCGCCGAGGCCGCCGTCGTCGGCGCCTCCGACGAGACGACGGGCCAGGCGGTCTGCGCGTTCGTCATCCTCCGCCAGGAGGCGATGGCCGAGGCCGACGAGCCGGGCGAGGGCGGCGACCTCGTCCAGGAGCTCCGCAACCACGTCGCCAAGGAGATCGGGCCCATCGCCAAGCCCCGCCAGATCATGATCGTCCCGGAGCTGCCGAAGACGCGGTCCGGCAAGATCATGCGCCGGCTCCTCAAGGACGTCGCCGAGAACCGCGAGGTCGGCGACGTGACGACCCTCGCCGACTCCTCGGTCATGTCCCTCATCCAGGAGGGGCTGGGCGCGGGCGCCTCCTCCGACTGAGCGGGTTCACGCCACGAGTCGAGGTATGCGCAACCCGCACCATGGCGTGTTCTCACCTCGAACCCCGAGGGCGGCTGGCCGTTCGAGGTAAGAACACCACGGGAGAGAGGGTCCATCACCTCTACTCCCCGAGGCCACGGCCGCCGGGGTGATGGGCTGACGGCCCCGCCCGGGGTATGCCGCGGGGCCCCGTGCCGGGGCAGGTCGTGACCCGAGGTATGCCCGTTTTGCTCCAGTTGGGACGATTCTGCGGTGGCCGACCCGCGGGTGCCTCCGCTGAGCGGGCTCGGCGTGCTCCTCGGCGGGGACGACCCCCGGCTCGTCGCGGCCCTGACCGCGGCACTGGTC
>JBDIAL010000329.1:0-3618 GCA_039812405.1 Nostocoides sp. | reverse complement strand
CCGCCCGAGCGCAGCGTCCGCGGGGGCAGCTCGGCCTCGGGGACGGCCCGGCCCCGGTCCACCGCCGCGAGCCACCGGCGGGCGTGCCGGTGGACGGCCCGGTTGCCGACCGGCAGGTCGGAGGCCGTGCGGGGGTGGGTCCTGGCCATCTCGACGAGGAACGGGTCGGGGATGATCCGGCCCGGCGAGATGTCCCGCTCGCGGGCGATGGCGTCGCGCTCGACCCACAGCTCGCGGGCGATGGCGACGTCGCGGCGCGAGGACAGCCTGGTGATCCCGGAGAGCCGCCGCCACGGGTCGACGCGCTCGACGGGCGTCCACCGGGTCAGGGCGTCGAACTCCTGCCGTGCCCACTCGTCCTTGCCCTGCCGCGCGAGGTCGACACCCATGAGGTTGCGCAGCTCGCCGAGGACCTCGACGTCGAGTGCGGCATACCGCAGCCAGGACTCGGGAAGGGGACGGGTCGACCAGTCGGCGGCGGAGTGCTCCTTGGCGAGCGACAGGCCGAGGTAGTGCTCGACGACGGCGGAGAGCCCGACGCGGGCCAGGCCGAGCAGGCGGGCGGCGAGCTCGGTGTCGAACAGCTGCACGGGACGCAGCCCGACCTCGGCGAGGCACGGGAGGTCCTGCGTCGCGGCGTGGAGGATCCACTCGGCGGCACCGATCGCGTCGTTGAGGGGGGTGAGATCGGGGACGCCCATGGGGTCGACGAGCCAGGTCCCCGACCCGTCGCGGCGCAGCTGGACGAGGTAGGCCCGCTGGCCGTACCGGTAGCCCGACGCCCGCTCGGCGTCGATGGCCACCGGGCCCTCCCCGGCGGCGACGGCCCGCGCGGCGGCGCTGAGGCCGCGCTCGGAGTCGGTGACGTCCGGTATGCCGTCAGCCGGCTCCCGCAGGAGGATCGGCGCCGGGGCGTCGGCCGGTCCCTCGACGCTCCCGGCCGTCTCCACGCTCCCGGCCATGCCGGCACTCTCGGCCCGGACGGTCGCCGACCCCGGGGGCGCGGTCGGCTCGTCCCCGGCCATTCAACGCCGCTGTCCGGGCAGGGCGATGACCCCGTCGGGCAGCGGGGGCAGGCCGGCGATGGTGCAGAGCAGGTCCGACCACGCGACGAGGTGCGCGCCGACGCTCGGGCCGATGGGGGTCCACGAGGCCCGCACCTCCATCTCGACGGTCGGCTCGCGGTCGGCGAGACCGGCGTAGCTCTGCGAGACGACGCGGGTCACCGTGCCGGCCTCCGCGGTGTAGCGGACGCCGTGGCCGTCCAGGGCCTCGATGAGCCAGGACCAGCCGACGTCTCCGAGCATCGGGTCGGTCGCCACCTCCGGCTCGAGCTCGGCCCGGGCGAAGGTCACCGCCCGCCACTCGCCGGCCCACGGCTCGGGGCACGACGGGTCGTGGAGGAGGACGAACCGCCCGGACGCGAGCTCCTCCTCGGAGGAGGAGGTGACGACGTCGGCGGTGAGGGCGACGGCATACGGCGCGATGCGCTGGGGAGCCGGCACCTCGGTGACCCGGACCTCCGGGCGCACCCGGGCAGCATGCAGGTCCCGCAGCGCCTCCTGGAACTCCAGGGACGACGGACCGATGCTGCCCCGACTGCTCACGCTTTGCAGGGTAGGCGAGGACGTCTCGAAAGGGCAGGATCCCACGCCGGACCGCTCCGCGCCGCGGCCCGTGCGGGGCGCACGGCGGCCATCCGTAGGATCTCGGGGATGAGGTCACCCGCCCCGCTGGCGTCCACCCTGCCGACACCGGGCGACCCGGCCGACAGCCCGCTCGTGCGCGCGGCCAGGGGGCTGCCGGTCGCCCGCACCCCCGTCTGGTTCATGCGGCAGGCGGGGCGCTCCCTGCCGGAGTACCTCGAGGCCCGGGCCAGCACCCCCATGCTCGAGGCGTGCCGGACGCCCGACCTCGTCGTCGAGATCACCCTCCAGCCGGTGCGACGGCACGGTGTCGACGCGGCGATCTTCTTCTCCGACATCGTCGTCCCGCTCGCGGCGGTCGGCGTCGACCTCGACATCGTGCCGGGCACCGGCCCGGTCGTCGCGGAGCCGTTCCGGACCCGGGCCGACCTCGACCGGCTGCCTCCGCTCGACCCGTCCGCGGTCGCCGACGTCGCGGAGTCGACCCGACGGCTCGTCGCCGAGCTCGGGGGCACGCCGCTCATCGGGTTCGCCGGCGCGCCGTTCACCCTCGCGAGCTACCTCGTCGAGGGCGGTCCGAGCCGCAGCCACGAGCACACGAAGGCGCTCATGTACGGGGACCCCGGGCTGTGGCACGACCTGTGTGCCCGGCTGGCCGGGATCTCCGGGGCCTTCCTGCGGGTGCAGGCCGATGCGGGAGCCTCCGCGGTGCAGCTGTTCGACTCGTGGGCCGGCGCGCTGCCCCGGTCCGCCTATCGCGCCCACGTCCTGCCCCACTCGGCGGCCGCGCTCGCCGCGGTCGCCGACCTCGGCATACCGCGCATCCACTTCGGCGTCGGGACGGGCGAGCTGCTCGTCGACCTCGGCGCCGCCGGCGCCGAGGTCGTGGGGGTGGACTTCCGGGTGTCGCTGACCGACGCCATCGCCCGGCTCGGCTCCTCGTATGCCGTGCAGGGCAACCTCGACCCGGCCCTCCTCCTCGCGCCGTGGGAGGTCGTCGAGGCGGAGGTGACGCGGATCCTCGGCGAGGGCCGCGCGGCGCGGGGACACATCTTCAACCTCGGGCACGGCGTCCTCCCGACGACCGACCCGACCGTCCTCACCCGCGTCACCGAGCTCGTCCACCGGATCGGCTCCGCCGACCCCGCCGATGCGGCGGCGTCCGCCGATGCGGCCGCGCCGGCCGCCTCCGCCCGGTCGGTCGGCTGACGCCCGCAGCCCGGCACCCCGGCTGCCCGATCGGCCCCGACACCTGACACAGTGGACGCCGTGGGTGCTCGGGTGGTCGTCGTCGGGGGCGGGATGGCCGGTCTCGCCGCGGCATACGACCTGAGCGGGCACCCCGGCCTCGACGTCCTCGTCGTCGAGGCGACCGACGTCGTCGGCGGCAAGCTGCGCCAGGCCGTCGTCGCCGGCCGGCCGGTCGACGTCGGGGCGGAGTCCGCTCTCGCCGTGCGGCCCGAGCTCGTCGACCTCGTGCGCGAGGCGGGGCTCGCCGACCTCCTCACCTCGCCCGCGACGACCTCCTCCTCCGTGTGGTCGCGCGGCGCTCTCCGCCCGCTGCCCTCGGGCACCCTCATGGGCATCCCGGGCGACCCGGCGTCCGCCGCCGGCATCCTCTCCGGGCCCGAGATCGCCCGGCTGTCGGAGGAGCGGGCGTATGCCATGCCCGAGGGGGCGCGTGACGTCTCGGTGGGGGACTACGTCGGGGCCCGGCTCGGCGACGCCGTCGTCGACCGGCTCGTCGAGCCGCTCCTCGGGGGCGTCTACGCGGGCGCCGCCCGCCGACTGTCGCTGCGGGCCGCGACGCCCCAGCTGTGGCCCGTCGTCGCCTCGGGCGGGAGCCTGCTGGAGGCCGCCGCCGCGGCCGGCGCCTCGGGCCGGGCGACCCGGGCGGGGACCAGTGCCTTCGTCGGCATCGTCGGCGGGGTGGGCTCGCTGCCGGCCGCTCTCGCCGGAGTGCTGGCCGACC
>JBDIAL010000328.1:0-3627 GCA_039812405.1 Nostocoides sp. | reverse complement strand
GCGATCGAGCGGCTGCGGGACCAGGGCCGGGTCGTCGCGATGGTCGGCGACGGGGTCAACGACGCCCCGGCGCTCGCCGCGGCCGACCTCGGGCTCGCCATGGGATCGGGCACCGACGTCGCGATGGAGTCTGCCGACATCGTCCTCATGCGCTCCGACCTCGGCGCCGTCGTCGACGCGATCCGGCTGTCCCGGGCCACCCTGCGGACGATCCGGCAGAACCTCGCCTGGGCCTTCGGCTACAACATCGCCGCCATCCCGCTCGCCGTCGCGGGGCTGCTCAACCCCATGATCGCCGGTGCCGCGATGGCCCTCTCGAGCGTCCTCGTCGTCGGCAACAGCCTGCGACTGCGCAGGGCCCAGCCGCAGGGTCGGCGGCCCGCGGAGGACTCCTGACCACCAGGTCCGAGGGGCCGCGGGTCAGACGGTGACCATGCCCTCGGGGGTCTCGAAGGTCACCGACAGCAGGCCCGGGGTCCCGTGCGGGGCGACGAAGGAGAGGTCGATCGACGGCGAGACCTCGGCCGCGGGCTGGCCGAGCCAGTCCCTGATCCGCTCGGGGTCGCCGGCGATCTGGAGCTGGCGGATGCGGGTGGCGGTCTCCCCCGACCGCGACGGGTGCTCGGTGCCGGCGGCCCACTCGACGTAGAAGGGCAGCTGCGGGTCGGCGATGAGGCCCTTGACGCCGAGCTGGCGCCAGTGCAGCTCCAGGCCGTCGGGCCGGGTGCGATTGCCCTCGACCGACTCGCGGCCGACCCGAGCCTCCTGCACGTGGATGTCGTCGACAGCGAGGACCCAGCCGAGCCAGCCGCCGCCCGCCTCGGAGCGGGCCCGGACGGCCTGACCGAACGGCGCCTTGTAGGACGCCGGGTGGTCGAGCACCTCGACGACCTCGAGGTAGCGCTCGTGACGCAGGGGGAGGATGACGTTGCGGGTCCCGAAGCGCGGGTGGTTGCCTCCGTCGACGGGCCGGACCCCGATCAGCTTCCCGAGGCGCTCCGCGGTGGCCACCACCCCGTCGTGCTCCGCCGCGTACACCACATGGTCAACCCGCATGTCCTCATCGTGGCACATCTGGAGCACCCGCCTGACCACACCCCTCAGCTCCCCTCGCCCGCTCGCTGCCGGACCGCCTCGTAGAGGACGATCGCCGCCGACGTCGCGACGTTGAGGGAGTTGACCAGACCGGCCATGGGGATCCGGACCCGGGCGTCGGCGGCCGCGAGCGCGCCCGAGGTGAGGCCGAGCTTCTCCGCCCCGACGGCGACGGCCACCGGCCCGGTGAGGTCGACGTCGGTATGCCGTGTCGTCGTGTCCGGGGTCGTCGCGACGAGCCGCACCCCGCCCTCCGCGATCCACGTGAGGAGGCCCGCGAGCGTGGTCGAGGCGACGGGGAGGGAGAACACCGTCCCCTTGCTCGCCCGGACGACGTTGGGGTTGCCCCAGTCGGTCACCGGGTCGACGGCGACGACGGCGTCCACGCCCGCGGCGTCGGCGGTCCGCAGCATCGCGCCGAGGTTGCCCGGCTTCTCGATGCCCTCGCAGACGAGGACGAGGGGGTCGGCCCGCAGCGTGACGTCCGCGAGCGCGACGCCCGGCGCGGGCACCTCGGCGAGGAAGCCGTCCGGTCCCTCCCGGTATGCCGTCCGCTCGAAGGCGGTCCGGCCGAGCCGGACGACGTCGCTGCCGGCGGCCCGGGCCGCCTCGAGGACGTCGCGGCGGGCCGCGGGGTCGGGCACGAGGTCGGGGCAGTGGTAGACGGCACGCGGCACGACCCCGGCCTCGAGGGCGAGCCGCAGCTCCTCGTAGCCCTCGACGAGCGTCGTCCCCGACTGCTCGCGGGCCCGGCGGCGACGCAGGGCGACCAGGCCCTTGAGGCGCGGGTTCGTCGGTGAGGTGATCTCGAGGTCGGCCATCGCGCGAGTCCCCTACTCCCCCGACACGAGGGAGCGCAGGACCGGCACGAGCCCGTCCTCGTCGACCGGCCCGGTCACCTCGTCGGCCACCGCCTTGACCTCGTCGGGGGCGTTGCCCATCGCGACGCCGCGGGCGGCCCACCGGATCATCTCGACGTCGTTGCGCTGGTCGCCGACGGCGACCGTGGCACCCGGCTCGACGCCGAGCAGCCGCCGGACCGGCTCGAGCGCCGAGCCCTTGGAGACCCCCTCGGGGTTGACGTCGAGCCAGGCGGAGTAGCCCACCGCGTAGCTCATGCCCTGGAGCCCGATCCGCTCGGCGAGCTCGAGGAAGTCCTCGCTCGTCCCCGTCGACGCGCGGAAGGTCACCCGGGTCACCGGCTGCGCCGTCAGCTCCTGCCAGGGGACGACGAGCTGCCGTCCGTAGAGCTCGCCGTCCGGGAAGGGCGCGCTCACCTTGAAGCCGACCCCGAGCTCCTCGACCGCGACGACCGCCCCCGGCCAGGCCTCGCGGAGCAGCTCGAGGACGGGCGCCGGGTCGAAGGTGACGGCCTCCTCGATGGCATACCCCCGGGGCAGGGCGGGGTCGAGCCGCAGCGTCACCGACCCGTTGGAGCACACGGCATAGCCCTCGAGGATGCCCAGCCGGTCGAGGACCGGCAGCGTGGAGAGGATGGCCCGACCCGTCGAGACGACGACGTGGTGGCCGGCCGCCCGCACCTCACCGACCGCGTCGCGGACCGCGTCGGACATCGCGCCGCTGTGGTCGATCGTCGTGCCGTCGACGTCGAGCGCGACGAGCATGGCAGGGGACATGCGCCCAGCCTAGGGACGGCCGCGGCGCCGTCCGCGGGGGATGACGACGGGCGTCCCGGAGTCCTCGTCGAGGACGACGGCGCACGGCACCCCGAAGACGTCCTCGACGAGGCCGGGCGTGAGGACGTCGGCGGGCCGCCCGCTCGCGACGATGCGCCCGTCCCGCATGGCGACGAGGTGGTCGGCGTAGCGCGCCGCCATCCCGAGGTCGTGGAGCACCATGACGACGGTAACGCCGCGGGTCGCGTTGAGCTCGTCGACGAGGTCGAGCACCTCGACCTGGTAGGCGATGTCGAGGAAGCTGGTCGGCTCGTCGAGGAGCAGCAGGTCGGTGCGCTGGGCGAGGACCATCGCGATCCACACGCGCTGCCGCTGCCCGCCCGAGAGGGTCTCGACCGCCCGGCCGGCGAGATCGGCGGTCCGGGTCGCCGCGAGCGACTCGGCGATCACCGCCTCGTCGGCAGGGGTCCACTGGCGGAACACGCCGTGGTGAGGATGACGGCCGCGGCTCACGAGCTCGGCGACGGTGATGCCGTCGGGGACGAGCGGCGACTGGGGGAGCAGCCCGATCCGCCGGGCCACCTCCTTGGTCGGCAGCCGCGCGATGTCGACGCCGTCGAGGAGCACGTGGCCGCCCACCGGGCGGAGGAGCCGCACCAGCCCCCGCAGCAGCGTCGACTTCCCGCAGCCGTTCGGTCCGACGATGGCGGTGACCGCGCCGTCCGGGACGGCGAGGTCGAGGCCGTCGAGGACCGTCGTCTCGTCGTAGGCGAGACGCAGGCCCTCGGCGCGCAGCCGGGTGGCGCTCACCCCGGGGGCCGCGGCCCGGGCGGGCGCGGTGAGGGACGGCATACGGACGGATCCTCCGGGGACGGGGGCTGACCGGCCAAGCCTC
>JBDIAL010000327.1:0-3641 GCA_039812405.1 Nostocoides sp. | reverse complement strand
GCACAACCGGCTCTCGATCATGCCCCGGCTGCCCGGGCCTCCCCCGGCAGCGTCGGGATGCTGCGCGACGACATCACGCAGGTCGAGAATTCAGATCGAGAACGTCACCGGGGGATTCACCACAGTCAGCCGTTGTGGACTGTTGCCCTCCGGTCGTCGGGGCGGGTCGATGAATGCTGCTGGAAGGTGCCGTCCCGTCAGCTCAGTACGTTCAGGTGGTAGTCGGGGTGTCCAGTGAGGGCTTGCCGGGTGATGTCAGGGTCGATGTAGGCGACGGTGGCCCAGATGTCGCACCGGAGCAGGCTTGGTCCTGTGACGGTGGCCGATCCGGGTCGGCAGACGAGCTCGCCGGTGCGGGGGTCGATGATGTGGGCTCCGCGGGCCGCCGATCCCGAGGTGGCGACTGCGCCTTGGCTCACTTCAACCACCCGGGCGAGCTGGCCCGGTCGGTTTGGGTCCTCGATGCCGACGCGCCACGTGTTGTCGACGGTTGGCGCGCCTGTTCCGTTCCCGCACAATAGGTCTCCGCCGGCGTTGATGCAGAAGGTCACCTGTGGGAGGGCATGCAGGTACGCGGAGGCCAGTTCGACGGCCCAGGCCTTGGCTAGACCGGTCGGGTCGAAGCCTGCCGTTCCGTCCGGGCCGAGGAGCACGCTGGTGAATAGGCCGAAGGTCTCCTCCTCCACTCGGCGACACAGCCGCGCGATCTCGGCGAGCCATGGGTGGGCTTGCGCCGGGTCGAGCTCTCCGCGGCGGACCCGCAGCAGGTGGCTGTCGGGGCGCCACGGGCTGAGCACTCGGTCCACGTCGCGCAGGGTGGCGTAGGTCGCGGCGACGGCTCCCGCGACGACGTCGGAGCGCGGGTCGGGCGCACGGACGTGGATGCTGATCGGCATGCCCATGACCGGTTCGACGAACGCGCGGACGGGCAGGTGTGGCTCGGCCGGGGGGGCCGCGTTCACAGGTGTGCTTGGTCGATGGCGGACTGCAGTGACTGGGTGTAGCCCTGCCAGGTGACGGTCGCTCCGGACACGGCGTCGATCCGGGTGGACTGGGCCGCGATGGTCTCCTGGTTGTAGACGGGCACGGCCGTCGCGTTGATCTCCTCGTCGCGCGGGTTCCCGGAGGGCTGCTGCACGGTCTCGGACGCCGTGATCCGCCCGTCCTGCACGGTGATCCGGACCTGGATCGTGCCCCAGCGGGTGTCGGCCGGGTCGCCGGTGAAGGTGCCGCTGGTCCCGCTCGACGAGTGGGAGGGGCTCGGGGAGCTCGCGGAGGAGGAGGAGTCACCGGTGGCGCCTGCGGATGAGTCCGGCCCGGGCGTGCTCGTCGCTGGAACGGCGGACCCGGTGCCGTCCTGGTGATGCACCGATGCACCGCCGCGGGCAGCCTCGGCGGTGCTCGAGGTCGAGGTGCGGTAGCTGAAGAGCAACACCAGGACGGTGACGGTGCTGAGTAGCCACAAGGTGATGCGTCGCACGGGAACGCCTTTCTCGCAGAGGGGGTCAGTACTGGAAGCGCTCGGCGTGGATCTGGGTGGACGGGACGCCGGCGGACCGGGCGGCGGCGATGACCGCGTCGGTCCACGCCGGCGGCCCGCAGATGTAGAGGTCGCGCTCGGCGACATCGGGACACACCTGCAGCAGGGCGTCCGCATCGCTCACCTGGGCTGCCCAGTGCGGCAGCCAGGAGGTGCGCCCCGGCACCCGATGGCCCTCGGCGAGCAGGTAGTGGGCGCCGCGCTCCCGGGCGAGGGCGTCGATCTCGCCGGCGTGCACCAGGTCCTCGCGGCGGGAGATCCGGTGCACGACGGTGGCGTACCCCGGCTCCGGCGGCAGATCCTCCAGCAGAGCCTTCAGCGGCGTGATCCCGATCCCTGCGCCGAGCAACAGCGCCTTATGGCGGGTCCGCGAGCCGACGTGCATCCGGCCGTACGGCCCCTCAACGAGGACTCGTGTCCCCGGCCGCAGGGTGGCCAGCCGCTGTGACCCGTCGCCCACTCGGGCGGCGGTGAAGGTCATCGAGTCGCGGGTGGGGCTTGCCGACAGAGAGAAGGGGTTGGCACGCAACCAGCCGGGCCCGTCGAGGAAGCGCCAGTGGAAGTACTGTCCGCCCCGTGCGGCGAGACGGGCCACGCCGGGACCGGAGACGGTGACCGCCGTCGCCGACGGGCCCTCGTCGCGGACGGCCGACACCCACAGTGGATGCCGCCAGGCGTGCCAGGCGGGGCGCGCCACTCGGAAGACGACGACAGCGGCGGCGCACGCGGCGTAGATCCCCCACCAGAACACCGTTCCCGTGCGTGAGGCGAGGAAGTCGCTACCGGTCCACAGCTGGTGCGGGAGCGCCAGCCCGGCCCCGAGATAGCCGTAGAGGTGGATGAGGTGCCACGACTCGTAGCGCAACCGGCGACGTGTGGCGCGGACGCTCGTCATGACGACGAGGGCCAGGGCAACGGTGCCGGCGACGGCGAGCAGCATCCCCGGGTAGTCCACGACGATCTCGACGACGGTGCCGACGAGACCGCCGGAGGAGTCGGCGGCATACCCCAGAGTGATGAGGACGATGTGGGCGACGATGAGGCTGACCGAGATGAACCCGACGAGGCGGTGCACCCGGGTGAGCTCGTCCTGCCCCCAGGCCCGCTCCATCCACGGCACCCGCGCCATGAGGAACACCTGGCAGAGCAGCAGCGAGGCGCCGAGCATCCCGGTGAGCCGTCCGGTCGCGTCGAGGAACCCACCGAGCGACCCGAGCTGGGCCAGCTCGCCACCGGAGATCCACAGGGCGACAGCGAAGAGGTTGACCAGCCAGCCCGCGGCCAGGGACACATCGCGCATCCACGGGCGATTCGGTGGGTGCCGGATGAGGGAGGGCGCGGAGGGCCACGGCGTGCTGAGAGCCGGCGCCGCGGCGCGGGTCGCAGGCACTCCCGGCGCAGGGTATTCAGTCATGGTCCCCACCGTGCCCTCGCCGGGCTCAGATCGGCCGAAACCGCGCCTCAAATCGGCGTCAAGCGTGGCTGTCGCCCGGCCGTGGAGGGCCGGTGCCCGTGGGTCGCGAACCCGGGCGCATGCCATGCCGAGGCGGACCCTCTTGGGGCCGGATCGGGGCGGACCGCTCCCTCGCGGTCGGGTCGTGCCGTCCTCGGGGACGCCGCGGCCGGTCAGGGTCTGGCGAGGACGAGCCGAGCGACCGTCCACCCGTCGACCCGCTCGATCTCCAGGCGCCCATCGGCCCCTTCGGCGCAGGCCCGCGCGATGTCGAGCCCTAGACCGCTCGACCCCCGGTCGCTGCGGCCCCGTCCGGTGGCCCCGCGCGGCACGCCCGGGCCCCGGTCGCACACCTCGACGACGACGCCGTCGGCGGCCTCTCGGGCGGTGACCCGCACGGGCACGCCGTCGGGGGTGTGCGCGACGACGTTCTCCAGGAGGGCGTCGACGGCGTCGGCCAGGTCGCGTTCGGCGGTGCGCACGGGCAGGCTAGCGCCGACGACCACGTCGAGGTTGACCATGCGCCCCTGGTCCTCAAGGAGCGGCCCCCAGAAGCGCACCCGCTCCCGCACGACCCGCTCCGCGTCGCATCGGGGCAAGGCGCCCTCGCGCTCCGGCCGGCGGGCTGCGTGGATGACCGCGGTGAGG
>JBDIAL010000326.1:0-3641 GCA_039812405.1 Nostocoides sp. | reverse complement strand
GACTTCGGTGAGGTTGCGATCCGGCTGCGCGGCGAACTGGTCACCTGCACGTTGTTCAGTCTGCGACTCTCCTACTCGGCAGTGCAGGAACATCTCCGGGAAAAGTAGCGCTAAGGGAAGGTTCGCCGTGAGACCGGTCGCGGTGTCGGCGTCGTTCGGTGGATCGACTCGGGGTGAGCGGCGTTGCGCTGGTCGGTGATCTCATGTCGCGGTGATGGACGAGGGTTACGGCCGGTTCGGTTCGTACTCGCGGGTGGAGTTGGAGCGGTTCTTCCACTTGGACGACGAGGATCGACGGCTGGTTGCGTTGCGTCGCCGCGACTACAACCGGCTCGGCTTCGCCGTGCAGATGGTCACGGTGCGCCACCTGGGCGTGTTCCTGCCCGACCCGTTGGACGTTCCGCCCGAGCTGGTCGAGTACTTGGCCGAGCAGCTGGGCATCGACGACCCGTCGTGTGTGAAGCGTTACGTCGATCGGCGGATGACTCGCTTCGAGCACGCGGACGAGATCCAGCGGGAGTACGGCCTGGCCGCGTTCGCCGCCGTGGAGGCGGAGCTGGCCGGCTGGATCGCCGACCAGGCGTGGATGACCGGCGACGGGCCGAAGGCCATCTTGTCCGGGGCGGTGGCCTGGCTACGCGCCCGCCAGGCCCTGTTGCCGGGCATCACGACCCTGGAGCGGCTGGTCACCGAGGGCCGCAGGGTCGCCGACCAGCGGTTGTGGTCCCAGCTCACCGGCCAGGTTCCGGCGTCGGCGCGGGGAGAGCTGCTGGCGCTGCTGGATGCGCCGGTGGACGGAAAACGCCGGGCCAGCGAGCTGGAACGGCTGCGCAAGGGGGTGTTCCGCGCCAGCTCGAAGGGCCTGCTGGCGGCCGTGAACCGGTTGGCCGACCTGATGGCGGTCGTCGGGGCGCTGGATGTTTCGGCGGTTCCGCCGCGACGGCTGATCGGGCTGGCCACCTACGGGTTGTCGAGCAAGGCGGCGCAGCTGCGTCGCCTCGAACCGCGCGAACACCGTGTGGCGGTGTTGGTCGCGACGGTGAAGGTGCTCTCAGCGCGGGCGACGGACGACGTACTCGAGCTGTTCGACCTGCTGATGGTCACCGACCTGATGTCGAAGGCCGAACGGGAGTCCCGCGACGAGAAGCTGCGCCGGTATCCGAGGGTGTCTCGCCACGCGGGCAAACTGGCCGCCGCGGTGAGGGTGCTGCTGGAGCTGACCGAGGTGAAGCCGGATCTCAGCTTGGAGGTGATGTGGGATCACATCGAGAATTCCGTCTCCAAGAGCGAGCTGCGGGCCGCGGTCGCGGTCATCGACGAGTTGGTCCCGGTCGACGACGCCGAGCTGAACGGGCAACGCCTGGAGGAGCTGTCGGGCCGGTTGGCGACGGTCCGGGTCTTCCTGCCGTCGATGATGGGCACCGTCGAGTTCGGGGCCACCTCCGACGGTGCCCCGGTGTTGGCCGCGATGAAGACGCTGGCGGAGTTGATGACGGCCAAGACGAAGCTGCCCGCGAGCTGGTTGGACGCCCGCAAGGTCGACCACGACCTGATCGGCGGCGGCTGGAAACGCCTGGTCTACCGGGAGGGTCGCCCGCCGGAGACCGTGGACCGGGCCGCCTACGCGCTGTGCCTGCTGGAACAGTTCCATCGGCACCTCAAGCACCGCAACATCTTCGCCCCGTCCTCCTCGAGGTGGCGCGATCCGCGGGCTCACCTGCTGTCCGGCGAGGCGTGGGAGCGGACCCGCGAGGTGGGCATGAACGCGCTGAGCCTGCCTGCGGACCCGGGATCGCTGCTCGCCGACCATGCGGCCGCCCTGGATAGCGCCTACCGCGAGGTCGCTTCACGACTGGACGGGGACGGCCCGGCGACCGTCGACGAGGACGGCAGGCTGCACCTGGCCGCGCTCAACGCGGTCCCCGATTCGCAGTCGCTGGTCGATCTGCGCCGCCGGGTCGAGCGGATGCTCCCGCAGGTCGACCTGCCCGAGCTGGTGCTGGAGGTGATGTCGTGGGTGCCCGGGTTCGCCGAGGCGTTCACCCACGCCTCCGGGAACGACGCCCGCGTCGCCGATCTCGGGTTGTCCGTCGCCGCGGCGCTGTGCGCGCACGCGATGAACGTGGGCTTCAAACCGGTGACCAGTCCCGGTGTGGAGGCGTTGACCCGTGACCGCCTCCACCACGTCGACCAGCACTACGTGCGTCTGGAGACGCTGACCAAGGCCAACGTCGCGCTGGTCGAGGCCCAGGCCAAGGTGCCGTTGGCGCAGACCTGGGGCGGCGGGCTGCTGGCTTCGGTGGACGGCATGCGGTTCGTGGTCCCGGTCCGCACGATCCACGCCAGACCGAACCCGAGGTACTTCGGCCGTAAGCGCGGCATCACCTGGTTGAACATGCTCAACGACCAGGCGGCAGGGTTGGCGGCCAAGGTGGTGTCGGGCACGCCGCGCGACTCTCTGCACTTCATCGACGTCGTGGCGATGCAGCAGGGCGGCAAGGTGCCCGAAGCGATCATCACCGATACCGGCTCTTACTCCGACATCGTGTTCGGACTGGTCCACCTCGGCGACCGGCAATACCGGCCGCAGCTGGCGAACCTGCCCGACCAGCGGCTGTGGCGTTTCGATCAGAACGCCGACTACGGGCCGCTCAACCACGCCGCACGCGGCCGCATCGACACCGAGAAGATCACCGCCCACTGGGAGGACATGTGCCGGGTCGCGGTGTCGATCCACTCCGGCGAGGTCTCCACCCACGACGTCACCCGCATGATCTCCCGCGACGGTAACCCGACGCCGTTGGGGCAGGCCATCGCCCACTACGGGCGGGTCTTCAAGACCCTGCACATCCTGCGCCTGGCCGACGACGAACCCTACCGGCGCGAGGGAAAGGCGCAGGCCAACCTCGTGGAGGGGCGCCACGACCTGGCGCGGCGGATCTATCACGGCAAGAAGGGTGAGATGGTGCGCGCCTACTACGAGGGCATGGAGGACCAGTTGTCCGCGCTCGGGCTGGTGCTCAACTGCGTCGTGCTGTGGAACACCGTCTACTGCAACCGCGCCCTCGACCAACTCCGCGACCAGGGCTATCCGGTCCTCGACACCGACGCGGAACGACTGTCGGCGTTCATCCGTGACCACATTGGCATCGACGGGCACTACGCCTTCCACCTGCCCGACCTCGGCGGCACCCACCGCCCGCTGCGCGACCCGGACAGCTCCGACGACGACTGACTGGAGTGCGGCAGTAGATCAAGGGGTCGCCGTAGCTTTCGCCGAGGATGGGGCAGATATGCCTGACCGGCGGCGATCAGTCGCTGCTGTCGCGATGATCGGCGAGGACTTTGTGAACGGTGCCGACCGACACTTTGGTGGCGCGGGCGCGGGCAGCGGCGAGCCCGTCGCGGGTCTCGCGGACGATGTCGCGGCGGCGATCCTCGGCCAGGGCGAGCGCCAGGTCGAGGATGAGGCTGCGTTCGGTGTGCTCGCCAGCGGCATGTCGCCAGGGCGCAGGTAGTCGATCGCGGCGCTCAGTGCGGGCCGGGCGTCCAGGGCGAGGCTGCCGCTGATCTTCTGTTCGAACACCTTCACGCACGACGATGGCCACCCTGAGCCAGAGGCCGAGGGTGTGGGATCCATG
>JBDIAL010000325.1:0-3652 GCA_039812405.1 Nostocoides sp. | reverse complement strand
TCCGGGCCCGCTGCCGTCGCCTCGTATCATCGGCGGCAGGTCGGCGCCCGGGCGACGGCGGCCCCGGGTCGAGGTCACGTGCGAAGGGAGAGTGAGGCATCCCTTGTTCGTCGCTCACGGTGTGTGGTCCCTCGAGCGCGGCCTGTGCGTCTGGGCTGAGGAGCCCGAGTCCAGCGTGACGAGCCCGAGCCAGGCCCTACGGGGGACACGCCCTCATCCGTTCGCCGTGCCCGGCGACGTGCTGGCCGACGTGCTGTCCCCTGCGGGCCGCGGGAAGCTGGCGACGACGACCCTCCTGCTGCCGTCGGTCCGCCGGTCACCCCTGGACTCCCCCGAGCTCGTGCGGGTCCAACCCCGCCGGGAGGCTGCTCACCCCATCGCTCTCCTGCGCTGGTCGGTGCCAGTCGTCTGCTTCGACCCGGCCTCGGCCCCGGCAGTCCTCGGGGCGACTCTCGAGGAGGTGCGGCACGGCGCGTCGATGCGCTTCCTCGCCGAGGTCGCGGACGTCGCGGAGGAGCTCGCCGATCGCGGCCGGGTCCTCCCCTGTGCACCCCAACCGGGTGGCTCGACAGGTGGGACCGGGTATGCGAGCCGGTGGCGCGCGGTGCTCCAGGGGCCCGATGTCGTGACCCTCCAGGCGCTCGTGGCCGCGATGCCGCCGGTATGCCGAGCCGAGCCCTGCGGGCCCGGTGACACGACGGGGCAGGATCCGGCGGAGCTGGTCACCGATGCCGTCCACGCCCTCGTCGATGCCCGAATCCGGGGCCGCCTGTCGGGGACGTCCCTCCTGCCGCCCCGGCGGGGGCGCCGACCGAAGATGCTGCCCGCGGTCGAGGCGTGGATCGAGTCGCTGACGACGGCGGACGGGCGGTTCGACGCGAGGCCGGAGGAGGTTCGCGATCTCTTCGAGAGCCTCGCCCCGTGGAGCGATGTCGGCGTCGGCCAGGTCGGGCCGGCCCGGGCGACCTTCCGGCTCGTCGAACCGGCAGAACCACCCGGACCGGACGTCGGATGGCGGCTCGAGCTCCTCCTCCAGTCCGTGGAGGATCCCAGCCTTCTCATCCCCGCCGAGCAGGTGTGGGCGGCCGGCGACGGTCTCGCTCGATGGATGGCACGCCCCGACGAGATCCTCCTCGCCGAGCTCGGCCGGGCCAGCACCCTCTACCCGGCGCTGGCGGACGCCCTGCGACAGCCGGATCCCTGCGTCGTCGAGCTCGACCTCCAGGGCACCTACGACTTCCTCGCCCACTATGCGGGGGCCTTGGACGAGGCGGGCTTCGGCGTGCTCGTCCCGTCGTGGTGGAGCAGCCGACGAGGGCTCGGCCTCCGCGGCTCGGCACATACCCCGACGGACGGTGCCGTGACGGGCGGCGCTTTCAGCCGGGACACCCTCGTCGCCTTCGAATGGCGGCTCGCCATCGGGGACGACCCCCTGACCGACGAGGAGCTCGCCGCCCTGGCTGCCGCGAAGGCGCCCCTCGTTCGGCTCCGCGGGCAGTGGGTCGCCGTCGACGGCGAACAGGTCCGCCGCGGGCTGGACTTCCTCCAGCGCAGGTCGAACCGCCCGGCGACGGCCGCCGAGGTCATCGCCCTTGCTGCGAGCCACCCCGACGACCTGGACACACCGCTTCCCGTCACCGCGATCGACGCGGACGGCCCCCTTGGCGCGCTGCTGTCCGGCTCCGTCGACCGAGCGCTCGAGCAGTTGACGCCACCGGACAGCTTCCGCGCACGACTGCGCCCCTATCAGCAGCGCGGACTGTCGTGGCTCGCCTTCCTCTCCGGCCTCGGTCTCGGCGCGTGCCTCGCCGACGACATGGGCCTCGGCAAGACGATCCAGCTGCTCGCCCTCGAGGCCCACCGGCGGGCCGGCGCCCCGGACGTCGGCCCGACCCTCCTGCTGTGCCCGATGTCCCTCGTCGGCAACTGGCAGCGCGAAGCGACCCGGTTCGCCCCGGGGCTGCGGGTCTACGCCCACCACGGCTCCGAGCGTCAGCACGGGGAGGAGCTGGCGCAGCAGCTGGCAGCGAGCGACATCGTCGTGACGACCTACCACACGGCGACCCGAGACATCGAGGAGCTGGCGTCGCATACCTGGGACCGGCTCGTCCTCGACGAGGCGCAGGCGGTGAAGAACAGCCAGTCCCGGACCGCCCGGGCCGTCCGCCGGCTGCGGGCCGAGCACCGCGTCGCCCTCACCGGAACCCCCATGGAGAACCGGCTCTCGGAGCTGTGGTCGATCATGGACGTCCTCAACCCCGGCATCCTCGGGTCCATGGAGCTGTTCCGCACCCGGTACGCGATCCCCATCGAGAGGCACGGCGAGACCGAGCCCGTTGAGCGGCTCCGCACCGTCACCCGCCCCTACCTCCTGCGCCGGCTCAAGACCGACCCGGCGATCATCGACGACCTGCCCGAGAAGATCGAGATCACGCAGCACTGCCAGCTGACGGTCGAGCAGGCCTCGCTCTACCAGTCGGTCGTCGACGAGATGATGCCGCGCATCGAAACGAGCACCGGCATGGAGCGCCGCGGCAACGTGCTCGCGGCGATGACCAAGCTCAAGCAGGTCTGCAACCACCCGGCTCAGCTGCTCCACGATCGCTCCCCGGTCGGGCAGCGATCAGGCAAGATCACGCGCCTCGAGGAGATCCTCGATGAGGTCCTCGCCGAGGGGGACAAGGCGTTGCTGTTCACCCAATACACCGAGTTCGCCGAGTTGCTCCTGCCCCACCTCGCCGCTCGGTTCGACACCGACGTGCTCTATCTCAGCGGCAAGACGCCCAAACGGCGACGCGACGAGATCGTCGCCCGCTTCCAGGCCGACGGCGGTCCGTCGCTATTCCTCCTGTCGCTCAAGGCGGGCGGTACGGGCCTCAACCTCACCGCCGCCAACCACGTCATCCACCTCGACCGGTGGTGGAACCCGGCGGTGGAGAACCAGGCGACCGACCGCGCATTCCGGATCGGCCAGAAGCGCAGCGTCCAGGTGCGCAAGTTCGTCTGCATCGGCACCCTCGAGGAGCGGATCGACGAGATGATCGAGAGCAAGAAGGCGCTCGCGGACGCCGTCGTCACGGACGGCGAACGGTGGCTCACCGAGTTGTCGACCGGTGCGCTGCGGGACCTGTTCGCCCTCTCCGGGGAGGCCGTCGGTGAGTAGGTGGTACCCGACGCCGGCCGCGCCACGGCCCGTCGAGGACGGACTCCGGGCCCGGAGCCGGCGCGGAGCGATCGCTCAGACCTGGTGGTCCGAGCGGTTCATCGCCGTCCTCGAGTCGATCGGCGTGGGCAGCCGGCTGCAGCGCGGAAGGACATATGCGCGCAAGGGTCAGGTCATCGACCTGACCATCGATGCCGGCACCGTCTCGGCTCTCGTCCAGGGGACTCGGCCGCGTCCCTACCGGGTCCGGATCGGCGTGACACCCTTCGACAAGACCGCCTGGACGACAGTGAGCCGGACGCTCGCCGACAACGCCTGGTATGCCGCGAAGCTCCTCAACGGCGAGATGCCCGAGGACATCGAGGAGGTCTTCGCATCAATGGGCCTCGCCCTCTTCCCGTCGAGCGCGGCAGAGCTGTCGATGGACTGCAGCTGCCCGGACTGGTCCGTGCCGTGCAAGCACCTGGCTGCTGTGTTCTACCTGCTTGC
>JBDIAL010000324.1:0-3657 GCA_039812405.1 Nostocoides sp. | reverse complement strand
AGCGCCGCCATCGGCCGGCCCGACGGGAGCGCCCAGGCGGGGGTGCGCTGCTCCCACCGGCGACCGAGGTCGGCGGTCCCGGTCGCCACGAGGCCGACGGTGCAGCTGCGGACCAGGCGTGCACCGAGGCTGCGGGCGGTGTCGGGCTGGGGCGTCCGTGGCGCCCACCGCACCGCCGCTGCACCGGCGGCCACCCCGGCGAGATCGGCGAGGATCTCCACGGTCGGAACCGCCTCGCGCCCGACACCGCGGACGAGAAGCCGCGCCGCGGCATACAGCAGGTTCTGGCCGGTCGTCACGATGGCATAGTTGGTCGCCGTCACCGCGCCGGTGGCGATCGCCTGGTCGGTGACGCTCCTCGGCAGGTTGCTCGGCGCGAGCGTCGGCCCCACGCTCGCGATCGCCGCGATGAACCCGGCCCGTTCGGCCGACGGCCACCCGGGCCGCCCCGTGTTCCAGCTCATGACTGCCTCCGCAGGTGCAGACCTGACCGTCCGGGGCATGATGGTCGGGTCGTCGGTGACGTCGCATCGCAAAGGGTGATGAACCACCCCGCGCGGCGGCGCCTCGCTCAGTGCAGCACCCTGGAGGGACCGGCGCAACCTACTTGCCGAAACCCACAGTTTCGCAGGACCCTTGGCCTGTGCTCTGGCGCGTCGGGGTGACGACACCGCGGGTCGCGGGACGCGGTACACGAGGCGGCCATCGGGTGCTTGCCGCCGTCGTCGCCCTGGCCGCCGCGGTCGTCAACCTGTCGGCAGTCGCACCCGCCTGGGCGACCCGGCCGGTCTTCGTCGTCGTCCATGTCGTCATGAGTGCCGCCCTCGCTGTCGGCGGCGTGGCCCTCGCGACCGACCCGGCCCTCCTCGTCCCGGGCGCGTGGCTCGTCGGCGCAGCGTTCCTTCGGGTCGTGCCCGTCCTGTCGTGGCACGACGTCGGGGCCCTGCCGCTGCTGTCGTGGGTGTTCGGGCCCGTGACGATCGTGCCCATCGGGGCCGTCCTGTTCGCCTATCCCGGCGGTCGGGTCACCGGCTCACGGGAGCGCTGGTGGCTCCGCACGGCGACGCTGTGGCTCTGCGGCGGACGGGCCGTGCTCGCCCTGTTCCCACCCGCGACGCCGGTTCGCGGCTGGTGGCCGACGGTGCTCGACCACCCCGGGGCGCGGGCGGTCCTCGATGCCGTCTTCAACGTGGGGGCGCTCCTGCTCATCGTCGGCTTCGTCGTGATCCTCGCGGGCCGCTGGCGGCGGTCCGGGTCCCTCGACCGGGTCGCCGAGGCGCCGCTCGGGGTCGCAACCGTCGCCCTCGGCGTCAGCGCGGCGACGCACCTCCTCGAGTTCCTCACGAGCGGTGAGACCAAGGGTGCCTGGGCCGCTGTGGTGCAGGATCTCGCGCTCACGGCGATCCCCCTGGCCTTCATCGCGGTGTCCCTCGTGCGGCGGCTCCTCTATGCCTCGGTCGCCGACGCTCTCCGGTCCCTTCCCCCCGCGCCGACCCCCGCCCAGGTCCATGACGCGCTCTGCTCGACGATGCATGACCCCGACGTGGAGCTGCTCTACTGGGTCGACGGGTCGGGGTATGTCGACGCGGGAGGCACACCCCGCGAACGACGGTCGGGGTCGGATCGGCTGGAACTGCCCTGCGACGCCAGCGACGGCTCGCCCCTGGCGCTGGTGCGAGTCGATCCCATGCTGCACCGGTACCCCGAGCTGCTGGCCTCGACGCTGCGCCTGAGCACGCTCGCACTGGAGAACACGCGGCTGCAGGCCGCGCTGCTCGCGCAGATGCAGGAGATCAGTGCCTCCCGGGCCCGCATCGTCGAAGCGGGCATCATCGAACGCCGTCGGATCGAGCGTGACCTGCACGACGGGGCCCAGCAGGGCCTGCTCGCGGTGTCCGCCTCCCTCGGCCTGCTGCTCACACTGGGCGTCGATTCCCAGGTGCGGGAAGGGGTGGAGCGATCGCGAACCCTGCTGCGCGCCTCGCTGCGGCAGCTGCGGGAGCTGGCTCACGGCATCCATCCAGCCTTGCTGACCGATGCTGGTCTGGGGCCGGCCGTGGCGAGCGTCGCCGAGCTGTCGCCGATCCCCGTGCAGATGTCCATCCCGGACCGACGATGGCCTCAGAGCGTCGAGGAGACCGCCTACTTCGTCGTCTGCGAATGCCTCTCCAATGCCGCCAAGCACGCCCACGCGACGACGATCCAGGTTCGGGCCGACACCGACGACACGGGCCTGTGCCTCGTCGTGATGGACGACGGGATCGGCGGGGTCACGACCGGCAACGGGTCGGGCCTGCGCGGCCTCGACGACCGGGTCACGGCGCTGGGTGGGTACCTGGGTGTGATCAGCCCGCCGGGAGCCGGCACGAGGATCGACGTGAGGTTGCCATGCGAGTAGCCTTGGCCGACGACTCGGCGCTCTTCCGGAGCGGCCTGGCCCGGCTGCTCGGGGAGCTCGGGATCGATGTCGTCGCCGAGTGCGTCACCGCGCAGGATCTGGTAGACCGCCTGGACAGGACGGCAGACGCCGACGCGGTCATCCTCGACATCCGGATGCCCCCTACCTTCACCGATGAGGGCATCCGAGCTGCCGCGGCGATCCGGGCGGCTCACCCCCGGTTGGGAGTCCTCGTGCTCTCGACCTATGTCGAGGGCGCCTATGCTCAGCAGCTTCTCGCTGCCGGAACCAGCCACCTGGGGTATCTCCTGAAGGACCGGGTCGACGACCCCGGGGCGATCCGCGATGCGCTGGAACGGCTCAGCGCGGGCGGTAGCGTCATCGACCCGGAGGTCGTCGAACGGCTCGTCATGGCGAATCAGCATCAGACGGCGCTGGACCGGCTCACCGAGCGGGAACGAGCGGTCCTCGCCGCCATGGCCGAGGGCCGGTCGAACGCCGGCATCGGTCAGCAGCTCTTCCTCAGCCGCAAGACGGTGGAGGCCCACATCGCGAGCATCTTCGTCAAGCTCGACATGCCGGCCGAGGGTGACGTCAACCGTCGTGTCCGCGCAGTGCTGCGGTGGCTATCGGTCGATCCGACCCGACCCTGACTCCCCGGCGTGTGTCGCGGGCCGACGGGTCGCCCGTGCCGATCTGAAGGGAAAACCCTGATGTCCGGCGGATGGCGCCCGGGCCACTCTCGTCGGTGTCCACACGCACGACCGAGCCGGGCGGCAGACCCGGCCAGCACCCGAAGGGCAGCACCATGACTCTGCGAACCACCATCAAGGTAGCGGCGGCTCTCGCTGCCGTCGCCGCGACCGCGACGCTCACTCCCGCCTTCGCCGCGACGAGCTCCGGAGCCACGAGCTCCGCCGCGTCGCCGGATGCCGCGGCCAAGGTGTCGGCCGTCTACCAGGGCAAGGTCGTCAACCAGGACATCGTCCTCGGCCCACAGTCCAGCCCGACCACTCTCACCCAGACCGCGGCACTGCCCGCCGGCACCTACCTCATCACCGCCACCGTCGGCGCTGTCATCTCCTCCCACGACCAGATCGTCTGCGCCGCGTACCCCAATGGAGGCAACGACGGCGTGTTCGGCACGGCCGGAAACCCCGGCACCGGAGGCATCTACGGGACGGCCACCATAACTGACACCGTGAAGGTCACCGCCGGGCAGCGGATCCCCGTCGTCTGCAACTCCTTCAACTACGGAC
>JBDIAL010000323.1:0-3667 GCA_039812405.1 Nostocoides sp. | reverse complement strand
CCTCCGGGTCGAGGCGATCGCCGGGCTCGACGACCTGCCCGAGCGGCCGCACCGGCTCACCGTCGTCCTCGCCGACGACTACGAGCGGCCCGAGCTGGCGGCGGTCAACGCGTGGTCCCGGCGCACCGGCGCCTCCTGGCTCCTCGCCAAGCCGACGGGGGTGCGCCTGTGGGTCGGCCCGGTGTTCACGCCGGGGCGGACGGCGTGCTACGAGTGCCTCCGGGTGCGGCTGGCGACCAAGAGCCTCACCGAGTCCTACCTGCGCCAGCGGGGGGCGCTGACGGGCACCTACGTCGAGTCGGTCACCGGCCTGCCGAGCACCGAGCGGCTGGGCCTCGACCTCGCGCTCCAGCTCGCGGCGACCTGGCTCGCCGGCGTCGTGCGGGTGACGGCCGACGGGGTGGACCACGCCCGCGCCGGGGACGTCACGACCTTCGACACCGTCGACCTCACCGCGCAGCGCCACCATCTCGACGCGCGGCCGCAGTGCCCGGTGTGTGGCGACGCCGGCCTCCAGGCGCGCCGGATCGACGCCCCCGTCGTCATCGCGTCCCGCCCGAAGGCCCGGACCGACGACGGCGGCCACCGGGCGCTCACCCCCGAGCAGTTCGTCGAGCGCTACGAGCGGCTCGTCAGCGACATCACCGGCCCGGTGAGCCACCTCGTCGCGCTGCCCCTCGAGGTGCCGGGCCTGCACGTCTACCAGGCCGGGCAGAACTTCGCGATGCCCATGCAGTCGATCGCCGACCTCAAGGCCGGGCTGCGCAGCGCGAGCTGCGGCAAGGGCAAGTCGGACGCGCAGGCGCGGGCGAGCGCCCTCGGGGAGGCCATCGAGCGCTACTCCGGCGTGTTCCACGGCGACGAGCGGCGCATCCTGTCCCCGCTCGCCGACCTCGACCCGGCCGACGTCGTCCACCCCAACGCGCTGCACCAGTACAGCGCGCGGCAGTTCCGCGACCGGCAGGCCTGGAACGCCCGGCCCAGCCACTTCCACTGGGTGGGCGACGAGCTGGACCCCCACCAGCCTGCCGAGTGGACGCCCCTGTGGTCGCTCACCGCGGAGCGCCGCAAGTGGCTCCCCACGTCGGTGCTCTACTACAACTACTCGCCCGACCCGCTCGCCGGCCCGACCGCCGCCGGGTGCTACAACGGCGGCGCGAACTCCAACGGCTGCGCGGCCGGCTCCTCCCTCGAGGACGCCGTCCTCCAGGGGTTCATGGAGCTCGTCGAGCGCGACGCGACGGCCATCTGGTGGTACAACCGCAGCCGCCGCCGGGCCGTCGACCTCGCCTCGTTCGGCGACCCCTACGTCACCCACGTCCAGGAGCAGTACGCCGCCCTCGACCGGGAGACGTGGGTGCTCGACATCACCACCGACCTCGGCATACCGACCGTCGTCGCCGTGAGCCGCCGGACCGACAAGCCCGCGGAGGACATCCTCGTCGCCCTCGGCGCCCACTTCGACCTGGGCATCGCCGTCGGGCGCGCGCTGAGCGAGATGAACCAGTTCCTGCCGGCCGTCATCGGCATGCCCGCCGACGGGTCGGGCAGCTACGCCTTCACCGACCCCACGCAGGTGCACTGGTGGCGGACCGCGACGGTCGGGAGCGAGCCCTACCTGCTCCCCGACCCGACCCTGCCGCCGGTCACGGCGGGGGAGTATGCCGACCTGTCGGGCGCCGACCTCGCCGACGACGTCGCGACCGCCCGCCGGATCGTCGAGGCGGCGGGCATGGAGATGCTCGTGCTCGACCAGACCCGGCCGGACATCGGCCTGCCGGTGGCGCGCGTCGTCGTGCCCGGACTGCGCCACTTCTGGCCCCGATACGCCCCCGGACGCCTCTACGACGTGCCCGTCGCGATGGGCCTGCAGGCCGCGCCGACGGCCGAGTCCGACCTCAACCCCATCGCGATGTTCCTCTGACGTCCCGACCGACCCGCCGACCACGGAGCAGCCCCATGACCGTCCGCACCGCCCCCGCCGCCCTCGACCGCCCCGAGCCCGACCTCGTGACCACCGTCGTCCGGCGCGGGCCGCGGCTGCGCGACGGCATCACCGTCGACACGACCGACGGCGTCCTCGAGCTGCGCTACGAGGGCACCCCGCTGCTGCGCGCCCGGGGGGTGGGGAGCACGGTCCTGGAGCGCCTCGCCGAGCTGGGCGGCCCGCCCCGGCCGCGCCGGCCCCTGACCGGCTCCGACGCGGCGGCATACGAGAAGGTCATGGGGTCGGCGCACCGGTTCGTGGCCGACGCGGTGTGGCAGGACGAGCGGCTCGTCGCGCAGGCCGAGTCGCTGCGCCCGGGCGCCCGCATCGCCCCGGTCGAGCTGTCGGAGGAGGACTCGGTCCGTCTGTCGAAGTTCGCCTACCTTCACCGCCGCGACGACGCGCTCCACGTCGAGTCGCCGATCGGCGGGGCCCGCGTCGTCATCGAGGATCCGCGTATCCTCGGCGTCGTCGGCCGGCTCTCGACGGCCGAGGTGGTCCGCGAGCTGACCTGCGACGACGCCTGCGGCCTGGCCCCGGAGACCGTCCAGGCCGTCCTCGAGCTGCTCGTCGCGATCGACGCGGTCGACGTGGCCGGCGCCGGGGACGGCGACGCGTTCGCCTCCGACACGGCCGTGCAGCGGCAGTGGGACTTCCACGACCTGCTCTTCCACTCCCGGTCACGGTTCGGGCGGACCGACGAGGCGTTCGGCGGGGTCTTCCCCTACCGGGGGGAGCTCGAGCCGCTCCCGCCCGTCCGGCCGCACCACGTCGGGCCGGAGGTCGAGCTCCCCCGTCCCGACCTCGAGGAGATCCTCCGACGGGACCCCGCCCTCGTCACGGCGATGGAGGGGCGTCACTCGGTCCGGCACTACGGCGAGCAGCCGCTCACCGTCGAGCAGCTCGGCGAGTTCCTCTATCGCGTCGCGCGGGTGCGCGGGACCTACGGACCGATGCCCGAGGGCGGCATGCCGTATCCCGCGAGCAGCCGCCCCTACCCGTGCGGGGGCGCTGGCTACGAGCTCGAGCTCTACCTCACCGTCCGGCGCTGCGCCGGTCTCGCCCCCGCCGTCTACCACTACCAGGCCGAGACGCACCGGCTCACCGCCCTGCCGACGTCCGACGCGCTGCGCGAGCAGCTCCTCGACGGCGCCGCCCTGTCGGCCGGCGGCGACGTCACCCCGGACGTCCTCGTCACGATGACGGCGCGCTTCCAGCGGATCTCGTGGAAGTACCGCTCCATCGCCTATGCCGTCACGCTCAAGCACGCCGGCGTCCTCTACCAGACGATGTACCTCGTCGCGACGGCCATGGGCCTCGGCGGCTGCGGGCTCGGCAGCGGCAACAGCGACCTGTCCGCCGACGCCTTCGGGCTGGACTACCTCGAGGAGTCGAGCGTCGGGGAGTTCATCATCGGCTCCCTGCCGCACCCGCTCGCCGGGGCGCCCGTGCCCGGGGGCAACCCGATCGGCAAGGGCGGGGCCGACGCGACATGGGTGCCGCACCTCGACCCGCAGTGGTACGGCGCGAGCCATCGTGCCCTGCGAGCGGAGCGGTGAGCACCCGCCTCGTCCTCGCGCGTCGGTGCGGCCTGCCCACCGAGGCGCTGGACGCTGTGGCCGAGCCGGTGCTGCGCGACCGGGCCCGGCGGCTGCGGGCGGCCCGGGAGGCCGTCGAGGC
>JBDIAL010000322.1:0-3689 GCA_039812405.1 Nostocoides sp. | reverse complement strand
CCGCGCAGGCCGGGCGCGCCGACGACGAGGAGCCGGTTGCGGCGCCGGGCCCGGGTCACGAGGGCGGAGGTGCGCGGTGGCCGGCCGGCGAGGACCACGTCGACGGCCCGGTCGGCGGCGAGGGAGAACAGCTCGTCGCGCGGAAGGACCGAGAGCGAGAGCTCGACGTGCGGATGCGCCCTGACGAAGGAGGCGATGAGAGGCGGCAGCACGTACTCGCTCGCCGTCGCGACGGCGCCCAGCCGCAGCCGTCCGCGGTCGGCCTCGCGCACCGCCCCCGCCGCCTCGCCGAGCAGCCCGACCAGCTGGCGCACGTATCCGGCGAAGGTCACCCCGGCGTCGGTCGGCACGATCCCGCGGCCCGCCCTCTCGAAGAGCGTCGTGCCGAGCGCGCTCTCCAGCGCCGCCACCGCAGCCGACACCGCCGGCGGGGTCACGTGGAGCGCCTCGGCCGCGGCCCGGACGCTCCCTCCCTCGTAGACGGCGAGGAAGGTGTGCAGCCGACCCCAGGTCGCGGCGGGGAACAGGTCCGGCATACATCACCTATCCCTTAATAAACAGCGTCGAAGACTCAATTGTCGTTGATCAGTATGCCGTCCAGACTGGACTCGCCGTGCACCGCGGCGGACCAGAGAGGAACGTGCCCATGACGTTGACCGACGACAGCACCGAGACCAAGGAGCGCTGGGACCCTGGTGTGCAGAGCTACGCCGGGATGGGGTACTGGAACCCGGACTACGTCCCGAAGGAGACCGACGTCCTGGCCGTCTTCCGGGTGTCACCGCAGGACGGCGTCAACCCGATCGAGGCCGCGGCGGCCGTCGCCGGGGAGTCCTCCACCGCGACGTGGACCGTCGTGTGGACCGACCGGCTCACGGCGAACACGCACTACCAGGCCAAGGCCTACCGGGTCGACGAGGTGCCCGGGCGACCGGGTGAGTACTTCGCCTACATCGCCTACGACCTCGACCTGTTCGAGGAGGGCTCGATCGCCAACCTCACCTCCTCCATCATCGGCAACGTCTTCGGCTTCAAGCCGCTCAAGGCGCTGCGGCTGGAGGACATGCGCATCCCCGTCGCCTACACCAAGACCTTCCAGGGGCCGGCGCACGGCATCGTCATGGAGCGGGAGCTGCTCGGCAAGTACGGCCGGCCCCTGCTCGGCGCGACGATCAAGCCGAAGCTCGGCCTGTCGGCCCGCAACTACGGCCGGGTCGTCTACGAGGCCTGCCGCGGCGGCCTGGACTTCACCAAGGACGACGAGAACATCAACTCCCAGCCGTTCATGCGGTGGCGCGACCGGTTCCTCTTCGCCATGGAGGGGGTCAACCGCGCCACCGCCGAGACGGGCGAGCTGAAGGGCCACTACCTCAACGTCACGGCCGGCACGATGGAGGAGATGTACCGCCGAGCCGAGTTCGCCAAGGAGCTGGGCAGCGTCATCGTCATGATCGACCTGACCATCGGCTACACCGCGATCCAGTCGATGGCCCACTGGTGCCGGGAGAACAGCCTCCTGCTCCACCTGCACCGCGCCGGCCACTCGACCTACACGCGGCAGAAGACGCACGGCGTCAGCTTCCGGGTCATCTCCAAGTGGTGCCGGCTCATGGGGGTCGACCACCTCCACGCCGGGACCGTCGTCGGCAAGCTCGAGGGCGACCCGGCCACCACCCGGGGCTTCTACGACACCTTGCGCGAGAACATCGTGCCGACGAACCTGGAGAACGGCATCTTCTTCGACCAGGACTGGGCCTCGATGCCGGGCGTCATGCCCGTCGCGTCCGGAGGCATCCACGCCGGCCAGATGCACCAGCTGCTCGACCTGTTCGGCGACGACGTCATCCTGCAGTTCGGCGGCGGGACCATCGGACACCCCTACGGCATCGCCGCCGGCGCCGAGGCCAACCGGGTCGCCCTCGAGGCCATGGTCAAGGCCCGCAACGAGGGCCGCGACCTGCTGCGCGAGGGCCCCGACGTCCTGCGCACCGCCGCGAGGAGCTGCCAGCCCCTCGAAGCCGCTCTCGCCACGTGGGGCGAGGTCACCTTCGACTACACCAGCACCGACGCACCGGACTTCGTCCCGACCGCGTCGCCGTCGGCCTGACCGGCCGCCTCTCATTAGGAGCACCATCGTGACCCTCCGCTACGGAAGCTTCTCCTACCTGCCTCCGCTCACCGACGAGGAGATCGCCGCCCAGGTGCGGTATGCCCTCGACCACGGCTGGCCGGTGTCCGTCGAGTACACCGACGACCCGCACCCGCGCAACGTCTACTGGGAGATGTGGGGCCTGCCCCTGTTCGACCTCACCGAGCCGGACGGCGTCCTCGCCCAGATCAACGAGTGCCGGGCCACCTTCCCCGGCCACTACATCCGGGTCCTCGCCTACGACGCGCGCCTGGGCCGGCAGTCGACCGCCATGTCCTTCCTCGTCCAGAGCCCGGACGCCGAGCCGGGCTTCCTGCTCGAGCGGCAGGAGGGCCCGTCGCGCACCCAGCGGTACTCGATCCGGTCGTATGCCACGGACCGGCCGGTCGGGGCCCGGTACGCGGGCGAGTGATCCCATGGAGCCGTCGAAGGGATTCGGGTTCCACCGGCCGTCGCCCGGCGGCCCGGCATCGGCCGCCCCGGGGTCGGCCGTCCCGGCGCGGGAGGTGCCGGAGCAGCCGGTGACCCTCGCGGACGACGCGACCCTCGACCTCTCCGCGGACGAGGCGGCGGCCAGGGTCGAGGAGACCCTGGCCGCCCTCGACGCCGAGCTCGTCGGCCTCGCCTCGGTCAAGCGGAGGGTCAGAGAGATCGCCTCGCTGCTGCAGGTCGACCGCGCCCGCAGCCGGTTCGGGCTCACGGCGTCCCGGCCCACCCTCCACATGAGCTTCACCGGCGGGCCCGGCACCGGCAAGACGACGGTCGCCATGCGGATGGCCACGATCCTCCACGCGCTCGGCTACATCCGGACGCCCCGGGTCCACGTCGTGACCCGCGACGACCTCGTCGGCCAGTTCATCGGCCACACGGCGCCCAAGACGAAGGAGGCCATCGCCCGGGCCGCGGGCGGCATCCTGTTCATCGACGAGGCGTACTACCTCTTCCGGCCGGAGAACGAGCGCGACTACGGCCAGGAGGTCATCGAGATCCTGCTCACGGAGATGGAGAACGAGCGCGGCGACCTCGTCGTCATCTTCGCCGGATATCCCGACCGGATGGGCACGTTCTTCTCCGCGAACCCGGGTCTCAGCTCACGGGTCCCCCACCACATCCAGTTCGAGGACTACGACCACGGGGAGCTCATGCAGATCGCCGAGCTCATGGTGGCCGAGGAGAACTTCCGCTTCGACGAGGAGGCCCGCGAGGTGTTCTCCGAGTACCTCACCCGCCGGATGCGGCGCCCCAACTTCTCCAACGCCCGCAGCGTCCGCAACGCCATCGAGCGCTGTCGGCTCCGGCAGGCCCGGCGGCTCGTCGGCCTCGGCCGGCCGCTCGGCCGGCAGGACCTCGTGACGATCACGGCCGAGGACATCTACGGCAGCAGCCTGTTCGCCGACGACGAGACGTCCGGCACGGACTGACCGTCCGTGCCGGACCGGCCGTCCCCTGCCGGCCCGCCGGTCGGCGGGCACGCCCACCACGACGTGCCCGCCGACTGGTCGTCGCTCCGACGGCCTGCCGGCGCGAGCGCGTCGTGCGT
>JBDIAL010000321.1:0-3697 GCA_039812405.1 Nostocoides sp. | reverse complement strand
GGTGTCGGGTGATGCCGGTCAGGATGTGGGTGGACGCTCCGGGCCCGACGGGCGCGAAGGTGACCCAGGCGCATCGGCACGTCGCGACGGCGAGGCGCGGGTCGGTGTCGGGCGGGTCGAGACGCAGCCGGAACAGGTGGGTCACGTGGCCTCCCGTGCGGCGCGGATGGCTCGGCGGGCTCGCAGGTCCAGCAGACCGACGGGACGCCACCGGATGTCGATGCCGAGGCAGACCCACCACCGGCCGCAGTCGTCGCACCGCCACAGGTCGCGGTCGGCGGCGTTCCGCGGCGCCCGGCTGTATGGGCGACATTCGTGGGGCATGTAGTCGGCGGCTCGGATCGTGGTCACAGCGTCTCCTCGAGAGGGCCGCCGCAGCACGCGGCGTGCTGGAATTGGTTGCCTTCATAGATGACCTCGCCGCATAGGCACCACGTCTGGTTGAGCCACGGGTTGTAGGTCACGCCGGGGTGCCCGTATTCGGCGCACAGGTCTGGGCGCTTGCGGGTTGGCGATGGGTCGCCGCCCCGGCCGACGGCTCCGGTCCCGATGCTCCGGTCGGGTCGGATCGTGGTCACGGCAGGTCACCGCCGATCGAGGTGCCGCACGCCCGGCACGCGAAGGCGAGCCAGCGGATGAGGGTGACGCGGGCGCGGTGGGAGCCGAAGAGCTGGCGCCGTTCCATGGCGGCGAAATCCTCGGAGTGGCGCGGACAGAGGGGTGGTGGCTGCCTCATGGGGTCCTCCCGCACGTCGGGCACGGGATCGGTGGACGGGGTTCGCGGACGACGTCACAGGCGCACGGCTTGCCCTCCGGCGTGGTGTTGGGGCAGCCTGCGTCGGCTCCGGTGTCCGGGTATCGGTCGTGGGGGTGGATGCTGTTGCGGCACGAGAGGCACAGCGGGTAGCCCCGGGCGCTCATGACCGGCTCCGCTTGTAGGCCGCCAGAGCGGCCCGCGCGAGCGGCAGCATCGCGCGGCAAGCGCTGTCGGTCGAGTCCCAGCCGGGCCAGAACTCCTGACCGGCACCCTCGGCTTCATGTATGGCGCGGGCCATGTCCTCCACCACGGATTCCTCGGGGTCGACCCTGCTCCAGTCCTCGCGGTGGATGAACCACATGCCTGCGCGGACCGACCACTCCTTGGTCATCTCCTTGAGGGTCACGTTGCCGTTGGTGGAGGAGTAGCGGGAGATAGTGCCTAAGACGTAGCCGCCCACGAACTGTCAGACGACCCGGCACTCGACGTGACGAGCGTCGGGCCCGTCAGGAAGGAAGACGTAGGCCTCGTCCCGGCCGGGGAAGGTCATGACCAGACTCCGGTCCGGGAAACGCTGCTGGGCGACTGGGAGGCGTCATGGCCTGCGGGTCGTTCTGAGCCCGCTCGTCGCTCTCCGTCGATTCCAAATCGATTTATCACGCTAATTTGGGCATCGTCCTCGATCACCCGGTACGCGGCGTCGGTCATGGCTTCTCCTTCGGGGTGATGGTCAGGACGATGCGGGCGGTGCCGACCCCGCCGTAGGCGACGGTCATCTCGGGCACGTGCGTGAAGTCGTCACCCCGCAGGACCCCCACGTCGCGCAGCGCGTCGACGCAGACTTTGAGCGACGGCATGTGCCCGTCGACGTCGAAGCGGCGCAGGGTGGGCTTCCAGATCTCGCCGCGGATCGCGACGGGCGTCCCGAAGGTGGCGATGCGGGCGTGCCGTGCGTGGGCGGCCGCGGCGGTGCGCCAGACCCGGGTGAGTTCGGCGCGGGGATGCCAGGAGCGGTGGTCGTTGGTGCGGATCCACGCGGCCGGGGCGGGGATGAGCAGCGTGACCGTCTCGCGGTCGAGTGGGGCGGTCACTGGATCGCCTCGAGCAGGTCGGTGCGGTGCTGGGTCGCGTCGGGGTCGGGCCGCAGGGTGGCGAGGACAGCTTCGGCTTGGACGCGGGCGAGGGCGGTGACGACGACGGCTTGGGCTTTGCGCTCCTCCGGGCTGATGGCTGGGCGGCCGCGGCGGCGGGCGCGCTTCTCGGCTTCGGCGGCGAGGGCCCGGAAGTAGGCGGCTTCGGCGCGGGCGGCGTTGGCTTCGGCGATGAGCTGGCGGCGGTCGAGGGTGGTCATGCGCTGGCCTTCCTGGCGTCGGCGCGGTCGCGGGTGGCGTTGAGGTCCTGCCGACTGGCGAGGCGGGCGTGCTCGACGCTGGCTCGGATCTGGTCGCGCAGCCCGGGCGGCATCGGCGTCGGGGCCTCGTGGCGGGTGCACTCGCGGCGGTCGGTGTCTGGGTGCTCGAGGCACATGTCGCGGTGGGCGAGGTTCGGGCCGGTGGGTGTCTCGTCGCGGGAGGCGCGGGCCCAGTGGCGGCCGGCGGTCGGGAGCAGGGCGGGGGTCTTGACCGAGCCGTCCTCGGCGAGGCGGATGAGGGCGACGGCAACCTCGGAGAGCGCGACGTTGCGGCACTTGCCGATGGCGTCGACGACCCCCGCTTGGTTCCAGTCGGGCCGGATGTAGCGGGCGAAGGTGGCGAGGGCTTGGGCTTCGGCGAGGCGGATGCTGGTCATGGGCGGACACCTCGGCGCGGAGCGCTCACCACGGCGTCGCGGTCTCGCGCGCTTACGGAAGTGACGATGTGGTGGAAGGTGACCACGCGTAGTAGTTGCAGTAGGGCCGGATCGGATCGGATCGGATCGGATCGGGTAATAGGGCCGTGAGTCACACAGAACATGCGTTGTGAGTCACACGTGACATTCGCTGTGACAGTCACTTCTTGTCACTCTCCTCCTTGCCTTCACGGAGGCGTCGCCGGGACTCGCGCTGGCGCTCCCTGGCGCGCTCCCGGTCCCGCTCGATCTCGTCGGACGACGGCTGATAGTCCAGCCAGTCGTGAAAGCAGTAGCCAGGCTCACCGTCCCGTTTCGAGACTTCCCAAAGCCCCACTGCCACAAGCGTTTCGGCAGCGCCCTTGCCGCCACGCCACGACTGGACGAACCACTCAGGCACGAAGCCGTCGAGCTTGTAGGCCATCGAGTGCGAGCCCGCCATGTCCCAGAGCCCGAGCGCGGCGAGGCCTGCACGCCGCGCTTTCGGGTGCCCGTGCATCTGGTCGTCGGTGCGGAAGTAGGGCATCAGGCGGACACTCCGAGGTCGAAGAGTGTGGGCATGGATCGGGTCGCGTCTTGGGCCTGCAGGTACTTGATTCCGTCGAGGAAATAGCCGGGGTTCAACTCGACCGCTCGGCCGCGACGGCCGGCTTTGACGGCCCGCAGTGGCACGGTGAACAGTCCGCCGAAGGGGTCGTAGACGGTGTCTCCGGGGTTGCTGTACCGCTCGATGAGGCGGTCGACGATGTCGAACTGGAGCGGGCAGACGTGCATGGCTTGGGCTTTGCGGGACTGCTCGGTGTTGAGGGTGAGCATCCGGTTGACGTCGTGCCACACGTCCGGGTGCCACGAGCCGGGGGCGAGGGACATGAAGGTGGCGGGAAGTGCTCCGCGGCCGTCGAGGTCTTCGCCGATGGTGATGTGGGCCTCGTAGTCGTAGACCTCGCGCAAGGTCTGCTCGGTGAAGAGGCGGGACCGCTGCTCGACGGGGAGCGCGGCGAGCTCGGCGGGTGTGAGGTGTCGGTTGCCGTTGGAGCGGTCACTCACTCGGTAGTACCCCTCCCAGCCAGGAACATCCCTCCACCGCTCGCTCATCAGATCGACTTCTGTTGC
>JBDIAL010000320.1:0-3703 GCA_039812405.1 Nostocoides sp. | reverse complement strand
CGCTCGGCAGGTGGGGCTCGCCCGATGGATGGGGCTCGCTCGGCTCGTCCGCCGCCACCTGGGCGACGGCGAGCGCCTCGATCGCGCCGACGTAGGTCACCCACGGGCCGTGCAGGTCGGGTGGGCGGACCCCCTCGCGCAGCCGGCCGGCATACGCGGGGTCGGCGAGCCGCTCGAGCGCCTCGACGAGGCTCTCCTCTTCGCCGGGGGGCACGAGGAGCCCGTCGACCCCGTCGCGCACCTCGAGGGCGAAGGTGCCGACGTCGGAGGCGAGGACGGCGAGGCCGTGGTGGTGGGCGAGCCGGACGTTCTGGGACGCGGTGGCGTGCCGGTAGGTCAGGGTGAGGACGTCGTGGTCGGCGAGGAGGGCGGCGAGCCGGTCGCTCGGCACGTACCCGTCGAGCACGGCGACCCGCCCCGAGAGCCGCGGGTCGGCCGCGAGCCGGCGCACCTCGTCCCCGGCCTCCCCCCACATCTCGCCGGCGACGGTGAGCGTCGGGCCCGGCACCCGGGCGAGGGCCCGCAGGAGGACGTCGAGGCCCTTGTAGGCGCGGACGATGCCGAGGGCGAGCAGTCGCGTCGGTCCGTCGTATGCCGGTCGCGGCGCGGGGTCGCCCCCCGGCAGGTGGGCGGGGAGGGGGACGACGGCGATCCGGGTCGCGCCGAGACCGGCGGCGAGCGCCGCCTGCGCGTCGCTGTGGACGAGGACGCCGTCGACGGCTCCGAGGAGGAGGCGCACGAGGGGTGCGTCGCCGGGCCGGGCCTCGTGGGGCAGGACGTTGTGGACGAGGGCGACGGCCCGGGGGCCCCCGGGCCGGCCGGTGCCGGCGGCGCGCAGGATCGCGAGGTGGGCCGGCACGACCTGCGGCACGACGTGCACGACGACGACGACGTCGACGTCGCGCAGCCGCCATCCGGTGCGCACCCAGCCCTCGGGCCGGGACCAGCGCAGGACGGGGACGGTCCGCGGATAGGGCTCGACGTCCGGGACCCCCTGGGGGACCTGCTCCTCGCCGGGGTAGAGCGCCTTCGGGTACAGCTGGGTCCAGGAGACGAGGACGACGTCGTGACCGGCGTCGGACAGCTCGTGCGCGAGGGTCGTCGTGTGGGCGGCGATGCCGCCCTTCGTCGGGTGCGAGGGGCCGACGAGGGCGATCCGGAGGGTCGCCGGGCTCGGCTCGGGCGACGTGCTCACGGGCCCTCGCTCACGGGGCCGGGTCGGCGGCGGGGCGCCGGGTCACGCGCCGTCCCGGGATCTGACGACGAGGTCGGAGAGGAGGGCGAGGGAGCCGATCATCATGCCGCTGACGAAGAGCAGGACCGTGCTCGCCGGGAAGTAGAACGGGTGGCGCACCATGTCGACGACACCCTTGACGAGCGCGATGGCGATGAGCCACAGGGCGGGCGGCATGAGGACCTTGAGCGGGTCGAAGTACATGACCATCCGGAGCACCTGGAGGATGTAGCGGTAGACGTCGCCGACGAAGCTGAACTTGCTCTTGCCCTCGCGCTTGGCATACGACGTCTCGACGTACTTGATGTCGTGCTGGTTGGACAGGAACGCGATGGTGATCGTCGTGACGCACGAGAAGCCGGCCGGCAGGAGGCGCAGGTAGGGCAGCGACACCTGGCGGCGGAACGCCCGCAGCCCGGAGTTGAGGTCGGGGATGCGCTGCTTGGTGAGCCGCTCGGCGACCTTGCGGATGAACCACTTCGCCGGCACCCGGGCCCACTTGTGGGTGCCCTCCTCGCTCGTGCGGGCCCCGACGACCTGGTCGTAGGTCGGGTCGTCGTGGAGGACCCGGACGAGGTCGGGGATCCGCTCGTTCTCGTAGGTCATGTCCGCGTCGGTCCACACGACGATCTCGCCGCGGGCGATCTGGCTGCCGATCCGGCGGGCCGTGCCCGCCCCGCCGTTGCGCCGGAAGGGGACGACCCGCACCCGCGGATAGCTCGCCCGGGCCCCGCGCAGCACCTCGAGGGTGTCGTCGCTCGAGGCGTCGTCGATGCACAGCAGCTCGTAGCTGAACTCGCTTGCGTCGAGCACCCGCGAGATCCGCTCGATCTCGCGCAGCACGTGGCTGCCCTCGTTGTAGCAGGGCAGGACGACGGTGACGTAGGGATCGGGCGCCGTGGGGTCGTCGCCCTCGACGACGTGCCCGCCCCGCATGTGCTCGTTCATCGCCCGCGAGCCTACCGGCGGCCCGTATGCCCCCCACCCCCCTGCCCCCGTGTGTCCCACCCCTCCGCCCCGCCCCGCCCCTCGCCCGACCCCTGTGCCTCTGTGCTCCCGCCTCGCCCCTTTATCGGGTTCCACGACAAACGGTCACCTCACCCGACAACGCTTCCCCCGCGAGGTGTCCACTTCTCGGGTCAGGTGGTCACGGGACCCTCGCCGGCCCGCCGGGTCCGCCGACCGGGCCGGGTTTGGCCGGGCGCCGGGGAGGGGGAATAGTGGCGGACGTGGACTCCGACGAGGTGCTCGCCCTCCTCCAGCAGGTCGCCGCGGACGTCATCACCCCGCGGTTCCGCTCGCTCGCCGAGGGCGAGGTCATGGAGAAGAACCCCGGCGACCTCGTGACGGTCGCCGACCGCGAGGCCGAGGTGGCCATCACGACCACGCTGGCGACGGCATACCCCGACGCCGTCATCCTCGGGGAGGAGGCCTCAGCCGCGGACCCCGGGCTCGTCGACCGGTTCCGGAGGGCGTCCCACGCGTTCACCGTCGACCCCGTCGACGGGACGAAGAACTTCGTCCACGGCAACCCCGACCACGCCGTCATGGTCGCCGAGATCCGCGACGGCCAGACGGTCCGCGGCTGGATCTGGCAGCCCGAGCACAGGGTCGGCTGGGTCGCCGAGCGCGGGGCGGGCGTCTACCGCAACGGGGTCCGGATGCTCCGCGCCCCGGTGCCCGAGGTGCCCGGACGCCCGGTCGGCTCGACGTCGATCTGGTCGCTGCGCGGCCACGTCCTCGGCGACCTGCCGCCGCTCGGCCCGTCGTGGGTGTGCTGCGGCGTCGACTACCCGCGCCTCATCGAGGGGGCGACCGACTACCTCCTCTACGCCCGGACCTACGCCTGGGACCACGCCCCGGGGACGCTCATGGTCGCCGAGGCCGGTGGGGCGAGCGGGCACCCCGACGGCACGGCATACGGCCCTCGTCACGACCCGTCCGGGCTCGTCGTCGCCGCCGACCGGGCGACCCTCGCCGGGGTCCGGCACCGCGTCGGACCGGTGTTCGCGGCGCACTGAGGCGTCACCCTCGATCCCCCAGGAACGCGCGGCTCAGTACCAGTGCGGCGAGCGCGCCTGCCACGCCGCCCACGCGGAGCACGGCGAGCCGTAGGCGCTACGGATGTAGCCCAGCCCCCAGCGGATCTGCGTCACCGGGTTGGTGAGGTAGTCCGACCCCGCCGCGGCCATCTTGTATCCGGGCAGCGCCTGGGGGATGCCGTAGGCCCCGGACGACGGGTTCGTCGCGCTCCAGGACCAGCCGCTCTCGCCGTTCCACAGGTTGACGAGGCAGCCCCACTGGCTGCTGCCGAACCCGTAGGCCCCCATGAGGCTGCGGGCCACGGCCTGCGGGCTGCGCTGCGCGCTCGTCTGGGCCGCGCTCCCGGCCGAGGAGAAGCTCCGGTATGCCGACACGTGCCCGGCCGCGCGGGCCGCGGCCGCGGCCCGGGCGGCAGCGGCAGCTCGG
>JBDIAL010000319.1:0-3705 GCA_039812405.1 Nostocoides sp. | reverse complement strand
CGTCTCTGGTATTGTCAATAGCCGCAGCGACCGGCCGCCCGAGCAATGAGGTTTGGGAGGCCATCGTGAAGTCGTCAACCTACCACGAGTAGGCGGATACGCTCCGGAATGGTCGTCCGGCTGCATGCCGTTGTTGAGCATTCCGCCGTGACCGGCGCACTTGGGACTGGGCGTGCGCGCTCGGATCGGGAGGCAGCGGAAAGGCACCTCGCCAAGGGGGTACCCCTGGTGGCACTGGATGCTTCTCGATTGCATCACCTGCGAGGGCAGGGTGATCCAGCGACATCAACCAGCCGGTATCCGCGTTCGCATCGAAGAGGTCAGGGGTTCGATTCCCCTCAGCTCCACCAGGGTGTCCTTAATCGAACTACCGGTGGTGGCTTTCGAGCGGTCGGCGACGAGGGGCTTGGGCTGACTCGCGGCCGTGGGCACGCCATAGGCCGCCGTCGGGGGATCGTTCCGACTTTCTTTACGTCGAGGTGGATCATGTGGCCCGGGTAGCGGGCGACGATCCGGCCGGGCTCACGGTTGGTGTCGCCGTCGGGGTCGAGGAACCGTCGCGGTTCAACCCGGAGCATCACCAGGTGTCGGCTGATCGTGCGGACCCACACCACGATCCGGTCGGCGGCGAACTCGAGACGGATCCGGCGGGCCGACCATTTGTGGGCCCGGCGCAGCTGCGCGATCCGGGCCACCACCTCGGCCGGGGTCGCGGTCGGCTGCTCGTGCGGAGTCGAGGGCCGGTCGTGCAGACCGAGCTCGCCGTGGCGACGCCACCGGTTCACCCATTTCGATGCGCAGGCCCGTGAGAGCCCCATCACACATCCTGTCGAGGGACCTGCCGCTGCTGCTACCCCGGGTCCGCGCCTACAACGTCATGTGCCGCGACACCTAGGGTCATCGACGTGACTTCCCGACGTGGGCGGCCGACCAGCATCGATCCCACTCAGCTTGTTCTCGTGGCCTCTCGACTGTTTGTCGAGCATGGCTTCACGGCCGTCACGATGGACCAGGTCGCCGGTGCGGCAGGGATCTCTCGCAAGTCGCTCTTTCTCTACTTCCCGTCCAAGGGTGACCTGTTGTGGCACCGAGACGGCCAGTACGTCGAGGCGATGCGCAACGACCTCGCATCCGCGTCCGGCGGGGCCGGCGACCCGGTGGCGGCGATGAAGCAAGCGGTCCTCGCCGGGCTCAGGAAGGAGATGGCGAGTGTGGAGTCGATGAGGCTGCGGATCGCTCTCCACGCCGAGGATCCGCAGGCTCGTGAGGTGATCGAGGCTCAGGGTGTCAATTGGCGGGCGATCACGGCGGCGCACTTCCGCGCGGCCGGCGTGGGCGCACTGATAGCCGATGTCATCGCCTACGGCTACTGGCGAGCGCTTTGGCAGGCGCTCGAGACCTGGGCCGCGCGCGGCGACGGCGATCTCCTCAGCGATGTCGGAGCGGCCCTGGACCGCTTCGGCGCTGTCGCGAAAAAGTTGGACGCAGTGGGGGAATGAATCGGCGAGAAGGTGGTTACACTCAGTGTAATAAAGGGCCCCGCCCATCCGCGCGTGCCCGGCACTCTCGAAGGGACCTGCCATGTCGCACGACTTCATCGTCGTGGGGACCGGAGCCGCCGGCTCGGTCCTCGCCAGCCGCCTCTCGGCGTCGGGTCGCCACTCCGTCCTCGTCCTCGAGGCTGGCGGCTCGGACCGCGCTCCCATGAACCTGGTGCCGAAGGGATTCACCTTCGCGCTCAAGAACAAGAAGATCACCCGCGAATACCCTGTCGAGCCGTTCGACGGTGTCGCGGGCGAGACCTGGCCGCGCGGCATCGTGCTCGGTGGCTCCACCACCATCAACGGCATGGGCTGGAACACCGGCGAGCCCGAGACGTACGACCGCTGGGAGGAGCGGGGCCTCAAGGGATGGAACTGGAAGGCGTTCCGTGCGGCGTTCGACGCGATGGAGAACGCCAGTCCCGAGGTGAAGGACGGCCAGATCAACATCGAGACCGGCCGGGCCCAGAATGCGGTCTCCGACGCGCTCATGGCCGCAATGGCGGCTCAGGACGTTCAGGTCGTCGACGACGCGAACCACGCCACAGGCAGCCGCGTCTCCTACGGCAGGTTCAACACCCGCAAGGGCCTGCGTATGAGCGCCTCGAGTGCTTTCCTGCGTCCCGCCCTCAAACGCAAGAACGTCACGCTCATCGAGCACGCCGAGGTCACCCGCGTGCTGTTCGAGGGCACGAAGGCGGTCGGCGTCGAGGTCGAGCGCGATGGCCGGAAGCAGACCTATCGCGCGGCTCGTGAGGTCATCCTCGCCGCCGGATCGTTCGAGTCGCCGGTCGTGTTGGAGCGCTCCGGCATCGGCAACCCCGAGATCCTGAAGCAGATTGGCATCGACGTGCTGGTCGCCAGCCCGAACGTCGGCGAGAAACTCTCGGAGCACCGCGGCATCACGTTCATGTACCGGCTCAACGACGGGCTCGGCTTCAACCCGCAGATCGGCACCTTCGCCAAGCAGATGTGGACCGGGTTCAAGTATCTGTTCACCCGCAAGGGCGTCATCTCGGTGGGCGGGTTCGACACGTGGGCGATGCTCCGGCTCGACGAGAACTCGCCGGTCGCCGACGCGCAGGTGTTCGCCACGCCGATCACCTACGGACCGGGGATGAAGCCGGACCAGCAGGCCGGTGCCCTCGTCGGCGGCTACCCGATGTTCCCGACCAGCCGCGGCTCGATCCACGCCACCGGCTCGCGACTGAGCGACCAGCCGAAGATCGTGGCGAGCTTCTACGACACCGAGCACGACCGACACCTGCTCGACGTGCTCGCTCGCAAGCTCCGCTCGTTCATCGAGTCGCCGGAGTTGGCGAAGTTGGGCGCCAAGGAGTACGCCCCGAGCACCGCCGTCGCGACCGAGGACGACTTCGCGAACTACACGATCCAGTACGGCGGCATCGGCTACCACCCGCTCGGCACCTGCGCGATGGGCCCGGACGACACCGACGTCGTCGACGACCGGTGCCGCGTACGCGGTGTCGAGGGCCTGCGCGTCGTCGACGCGTCGATCTTCCTCGACCAGCCGTCGGGCAACAACAGCGCCCCGACTTCGGCGGCCGCCTGGATCGCCTCCGACCTGATCCTCGCCGACAACGCCTGACCACCGCGCTGTCTCGTGGGCACGACACGGACGGACAACCTCGTCGAGGTCGTCCCGAACTCGGGGTCCTCGCCGTGGGCGTCGAACAGAGCGTTGGCGCGATACGCCTGGACCAACTCGGCATCGGTGACCGGCTGTGCGAGCCAGCGGTAGTAGCTCCAGAGGTGACTTGCTAGCGCCACCACGAAGTGATCAGGGTGACCAGGCACCCGCCCTTTCCCTACCTTTGCCCAGCGCAGGGCGTTCGGCGTTCTCCCGTTGGACCCGACAGCCGCGCCATGCGCCACCGTCACGAATCACGGGATCAGGACGACCTTCCCGGGCCCGTGACGGGTGGACTGCGCGTCGCCGGCCTCGGCGAGCGGGCGGGCGGCGGCGATGACGGGCCGCAGCCGGCCCGTGTCGACGAGTCGGGTGAGCTCCAGCAGCCCGAGCCGGTCGGCCTCGACGAACAGCCCGCGCAGCCGGACGCCCCGCTCGGTGGCCGCGGGCGCGGCGGCGGCGAGGCTCTGCAGCAGGGTGGTGACGATGATGCCGCCGGGTTTGACGCACCGG
>JBDIAL010000318.1:0-3718 GCA_039812405.1 Nostocoides sp. | reverse complement strand
GGCCGGGTGGCGCGCCGTGCGGCCGCTCGCCGCGCGGTCGGTCGGGCGGCCCGACTGGGAGGTGCGGATCCGGTATGCCGTCCAGCCGGCTGCCGTCGTCGGCGCTCCCCGCTCGGCCGGCCGGGCCGGTGCGTCCGGGCCACTGCGGGACGAGGGGCTGACCGACGCCGAGGTCGCCGGGGCGGTCGTGCGGCAGCGGGTCGCGGCATACGCCCTGGTCAGGAGCGTCAGGGGGCTGCTGCTCACCGAGCTGTCGGCGCGGACCAACGTCGCCGGGCGCTGGAACCTGCCCGGCGGCGGGCTCGACCCCGGTGAGGGCGTCGAGGACGGGCTGCGCCGCGAGGTGTGGGAGGAGTCGGGCCAGCGGATCGGGGACCTCGTGTTCGTCGATGTGTTGAGCGACCACTGGCTGGGGCGCGCGCCGCACGGGGCCGTCGAGGACTTCCACGCGATCCGCCTCATCCACACGGCTCACTGCCCCGACCCGACGGACCCGGTCATCCACGACCTCGGCGGGTCGACATCGGACGTCGGATGGTTCGGCTGGGAGGAGGTCGGCCAGGTGCCGCTCGCCGACAGCGTCGCGCCCCTGATTCGCGACGTCGTCCGGCGGCACCTGGCCTAGCTCTTCCCCTCGGAGGTCTGCCAGGTCTTCGCGGTCTTCGCGGTCTTCGAGGTTCTGGGCCCGGCCCCGCCGCGATTCGAGGTGATAGCACACCCTGACAGGGGCGCCGCATACCTCGAATCGCCGGCCGACCTCGCGATTCGAGGTGATAGCAGCCCTTGCCATGGGCCTCGATTACCTCCAATCGCGAGCGGGGTGCCCCCGAACGGACCTGCGTCCCGCGCGCGCGGCTTCTGCCCCACCGGCCGCTGGACTGGGCGTGTTCCGCTCCGGGTCGGGATCTCTGATGGGGACACGTCCAGTCGAGCGAACGGCTGACGGGCACGCGCCCAGTCGAGCGAACGGCTGACGGGCACGCGCCCAGTCGAGCGAACGGCTGACGGGCACGCGCCCAGATGCGCGACGAGCGGTGGTCCGCTGTGGAGGTTACCCAGGAGTATTCGTTGTGGACCCATCGAATACTCCTGGGTAACCTCCACGGTAGAAGACCTCGTCCCGATCCTGCGGTCCGGTGAGTCCTCATGATCCGGTATGCGCCACTCGCGATCCCGTCCGTAACCCTTCGTGATCCGGTCCGTACCCTTCGTGATCTCGTCAGGACCTTCACGCACGGGCGACCCGAGCTCTCACGCGGAGGTGCCGCGCCGACGGACCATGCCGAGCAGCCCGAGGAGGACGAGGACGGCCCCGAGCCCGAGCACGAGACCCGGTCCGGCGACGGACCAGTCGATGGTGGCGGCGGCGATGTGCGTGGCGTAGGCGAAGCCGGCGACGACGAGGCAGACGAGCCCGGCGAGCACGGTCCCGACCGCCGGGCCGCGCTTCCAGACGCGGCCCGGCGCCGCGACGGAGGGCCCGAGGGGCGACTGCGCAGCGGCTGGGGACGTCGGGGGCCACCCGGGCTCCGGCTGGGGAGCAGGGACCGGGCCGGTCCCAGCGCCTTGCGACGCGGGGTCCTCCCCTGCCGTCGGGTCGGGCGCGGACGCGGTCGGTGGCGCCCCGAAGAGGTGGTCGAAGGGGCTGGGCGTGTGGCCGGTCGCAGCGACGGGGAGCGGGCTCGTCCCCACGGCGAGCTGCTCGGTGGGGTCGGTGGGGGTGGGCGGGCTGACGGGCGGGAGGGCGGCGAGCTGCTCGGTGGGGTCGAGGATGTCCGTGGGGTCGGCCGAGGCGGGCGGGTCGACCGGCACCATGGGGTCGAGGATCTCGGTGGGGTCGGTCGGCGCGGTGGGATCGACGGGCGCCGTCCGGTCGACGTCGTGGTCGCCGTCGACGTCGTGGTCGCCGTCGACGTCGTGGTCGTCCTGGTGGTCGGGCTGCTGGGTCATGGGGTCACCTGCTTGAGATAGGTCGAGCCGAGGCCGAGGCGGGTGGAGACGTGGACGGCGACCGGTCCGTCCCCGATGACGGTGGTCACCGGTCCGCTGCGGTGGTCGTCGTGGGAGGAGGGGGGCCGCGAGGCGATGCGTCGCCCGTCGAGGGAGATGTCGCCGGCGCCGACCCGGCTCGTGATCTCCACGGTGAGGCCCGTGGGGACCTGCACCGTGAGGTCGCCGACCCCCTGCTCCACCGTGATGCTCACCGGGGTCGCCGGGTCGGTCGGCAGCGCCGAGAGGTCGAGGGTGCTGTCGCCGATGCCGAGCCGGAACGACTGGTCGGTGGCCCGCGGCGCGGCGACCCAGACCCGGTCGCCGATCCCGTCGCTGAACCGCACCCCGGGCACGAAGGCCGCAGCGGCCGTCACGACGAGCAGGACGAGCGCGACGAACCCGGTGAACCCTCCGCTCCGCCCGACGAGCCCCAGCACGACGAGGAAGAGCCCGATCGTCGCGAGGGCGGTGATGAGCCCGAACGTCACGGCGTCCCCGCCGACCCCGAGCACCCCGCGCCCGAGGTACCCGAGGCCGAAGCCCACGAGCCCCAGCCCGAGCCCGAGAAGGGTCACGCCGGCCCCCGGCCCGCGACGTCGTGGCCGGCCGGGGCGAGGAGCCGGGGCCGGTCCCGTCACCGTCCCGTATGCCGACCCGGTCGTCCCGTACGCCGGTCCCGTCCCGGGCCCGTAGGCCGGACTGTATGCCGACCCGGAACCGGAGGGCGCGGCATACGACGACCCCGGGCCGGCCGGGTAGGGGGTGCCGGACTCGCCGAGCCGGTCGGAGGCCGTATAGGTCGTGGGCTCGCCGACGGCGCCGTAGCCCTCGGTGGGCGGCGTGGACGGCCGGCTGATGCCGGTGGGGACGAGGGGCTCCTTGCGGGCTAGGCGGTAGACGACCCAGGCGACGACCGCGGCGGGCACGACCCACCCGGCCGCCCACCACCGGTCGTTGTGGGCGAAGAACGGGCCGCCGAACATCGAGCTGGCGGCGACGATGAGCAGCACGATCGGCCAGCCCTGGCCGTGCCTCAGCGCCCGCTCGAGGAGGATGTCGCCGGACAGCGAGGGGAGCACGAGCCAGAGGACGAGGTAGGCCGTCACGCCGAACCCGCCGAAGAAGGCGAGCAGCACGAACCCGGCGCGCACGACGATCGGGTCGACCCCGAGGCGGGCGGCCAGTCCGGAGCTCACCCCGGAGACCCACCGGCTGTCGGTGTCCCGCCGGATGCCGAGGGCTCGGAGCCAGTCGAAGAGCCGGTCGAGCGCGTCGCCGCGCGGCTGCGGGCCCGGGGCCGGAGGGGTCGTGTCGTTCATGGGTCCAGCGTGGCGTCGGCCCGGTCGCGCTGCCATGCGGGTCGACCCTGAGCCCACCCTGACCGTCCCCTGAGGACGGCGGACCGGGTGCCCGGCGTGCGACAGGATGGGGGCGTGCCCACCCCGTACGAGATGCGCGACGCCCCCGAGGCGGACCTCGCGCGCCCGCGGATGGTGCGGCCCCGGCCCGGCCGCCGGCTCGCGGGGGTGTGTGCCGGCCTGTCCCAGCACCTCGGCATCCCGGTGGGGTGGGTGCGGCTCGGTTTCGTCGCGCTGACCCTGGCGGGCGGGGCCGGCATCCTCGTGTATGTCTTCCTCTGGGTCCTCGTGCCCGAGGACGGAGCGGTCGTGGCGGTCCCGGCCCGCTGGGGTCCACCGGCCGGGGCCGCCGGGGTCGCCGGTGCGCG